>JANQHT010000068.1 GCA_028282545.1 Spirochaetales bacterium | reverse complement strand
AAGAATCTTCAATCCAATGGAACGGGACAGGTTCGAATACACCGCCGGATTGTCGTGCCACTATCTTCAGGTTCTCGGTGTCGGCTCCGATCACCAGGGGCAGGGCCACGGTGGAGCATTGCTTCGGGCCTTGATCGATGAGTGCGAGACCGTACGTCGTCACCTCTATCTGGAAACGGAAACTGAATCGAACGTTGCTCTCTACGAGAAGTTCGGATTTCGTGTCGTCAAAAAGATCACCCTTCCGGTTGTCGAACTCCCCATGTGGGAGATGGATCGAGCGCCGACCTGACCATCTCGGGACCGAGCCGGCAGGCGACGCCCTACCGCGCAGGTTATCCCCTACCGCAGGCTACCCCCGCCGTCCCAGTCCATCCGCCGGAAACGCCTGCAGCATCCCCGGCAGCTTCATGGTTGCCTCGACCTCGTCGAGATCGAGGGGGGCCGACTCGGTGAGGTTCTCGATCCCGTTCTCGGTCACTACCACGGTGTCTTCCACGCGGACGTAGCGCCGTTCCTCGGGGATGATCAACTGCGGATCGACGGAGAGGACGACGCCGGACTCGAGGGTTTTGTCCCGGTAGTGTCCGACGTCGTGGACGGCCAGGCCCACCGGGTGCGACAGGTGGTAGGGAAACTCCAGGGCCCGGCGAGCCGCGGCTTCGTAGATCGGCTTCTCCCACTTCGTCGAATCCACGACCTTTGCCATACACTTGGCCACTTCGAGGCGGATCTTCTCGTCGTTTTCCCCCGGTCCCAGGAGAGAGAGGAACTGCTTGTGGTACTCCACCATGAAGCCGTAGAGCCGCCGCTGGGTGTCCGAATAGGTACCGCCTACAGGAAACATCCTGCCGATGTCGCTCGTGTAGTAGTGGTAGTCGGGGGCGCAGTCGATCAGGACGAGATCCCCCTCGCGCAGGACATCGTCGTTCGCATCGTAGTGGCCGTACCATGCATTCTCGCCGCCGGCGATTATCGCTCGATAGGAGGCGTCCCGGGAGCCGCTTACCAGGTAGGTGTAGCGGAGCACGGCATCGAGTTGGTACTCCATGACGCCGGGCTCCGTGCACTTCATCGCCTCGGTGACCGCCGCCGCACAAATCCGCCCCGCCTCGCGCAGAAGCGTGACCTCGGAAGCGCTTTTTACGAGTCGCATGTCGTCGAGGAGCGGAGCCAGATCGCGGAGTTCCGCCGAGGGAAGCCGTGTTCGCAGGAGTGTGACGAAGTGGCGGGTGCGGTCCGGCAGGCCGTCCCAGGGATCGGCAAAGCGCTCCTGCCGGCTGCGCTGGAGGGTATCCCAACTCATGGCCGGGCCCTCGCCCTGGCGCATGGGCGTGTAGATGAGAGTGGTCTTTTCGAGGGAGACGGCGAGCATCTCGGGACCCTCTACGGCGTCCACTCCCGCCCGTTCCGCGACCTCTTTCGACCGGGAGGCACTGGGCAGCTCGCCCTCCCGGGCGGCACGCTCTTCCGACTGATACGGCAGAAAGAGCGTCGTCTTTCCCGAACGCCCGTCCAGGAAGAGGTAGGCGTGGGGCACCTCGACGCCGCAGAGGTACATGAAGTCGTTGGTCTGACGGAACTTGTCGTGGCTCAGGCCCTTGGGCCCGCCCTGGACGATCGCCACCGCCCCGGTGCCGATCCGCTCCAAAAGCCGGTGCCGTCGCTGTTTGTACTCATCGACTGAGATGCCGAGTGTAGCGTTTTTCACCTACTCCACCCGCGCGTCCACCGGCGCGTCGGTCAGGTCGTACCAGATGGTCTTCGTCTCGGTGTACTGATCGAAGGCGTGCAGCCCGTTGTCGCGTCCCCCGAAGCCCGAGAGCTTGTACCCACCGAAGGGCGTGGAGATATCGCCCTCGCCGTAACAGTTGATGGTCACGGTGCCCGCCTTGATCTGCCGCGCGGCACGGAGCGCCTTCTTTCCATGGGCGCAGAAGATCGAAGCCTGGAGCCCGTATTCGGTGTTGTTCGCGAGTTCGATGGCCTGCTCGTCCGTGGAGGCGACCATAATCGCCAGCACGGGACCGAATATCTCCTCCCTGGCAATGACCATGTGGTCCCTTACACCGTCGAAGATGGTCGGTGGAATGAAGAGCCCCTCGCCGATCGTCAGGGGCTCGCCTCCGGTCACGATCCGTGCGCCCTCTCTCTTGCCGGTTTCGATGTAGCGCAGGACATCATCGAACCGGGCCGTAGAGACGATGGCCCCAAGGGCATTCTGCGGATCCAGGGGATCGCCGGTCTTCCACTCCTTGAGCTTCTGCACGAGGAGGGGAACGAGTTTGTCGTGGTGCCTCTTGTGCACGATGAGACGGGAGTTGGACGTGCAGTTTTCTCCCATGTTCCAGAAGACGGCGCGGATTACCTCGTCGGCGACGTGGTCCAGCTCTTCCGCGTCCTCGAGGACGACCGCGGGATTCTTGCCGCCCAGCTCGAGAACGACCCGCTTGAGGTTGCTCCGCGCGGCGAACTCCAGCACGCGCCGTCCCACCTCCGTCGAGCCGGTAAAGCTCACGGCGCCGATGTCCGGATGCATGCCGATCGCTTCGCCCACGACGGATCCCGGCCCCGGCACGACGTTGAACACCCCCGGCGGGATGCCCGCCTCCGCGGCCAGCTCCGCAACGTAGAGGGCCGACATGCTCGTCTCGCTCGAGGGCTTGACGATCACGCTGTTGCCCGCGGCGAGGGCCGGCGCGGCCTTCCACGCCATCATCTGCAGGGGAAAGTTCCACGGAACGATACACGCCGCCGTTCCCACGGGCTCTCGTACGATGATTGCGATGGAGTCGTCCTTCGCGGGCGCGCTCTGGTCGTAGAGCTTGTCGCACGCTTCCGCGTACCAGGCGAAGCATTCGATCGTTTCGGGAACGTCGATGGTTGCCACGTCGCGTATGGGCTTGCCGCTGTCGAGGCTCTCGAGGACGCCCAGTTCGTGCCGGTGGCGCGTCATGAGCTTCACGAGCCGTATCATACGATGCTTGCGCTCGGACGGATCCAGCTTCGACCAGACGCCGCTTTCGAAGGCCTGCTTGGCCTTCTTGACGGCGTAGCCTACGTCTTCCTTACCGCAGGAGGCGACGCGGCCGAGGAGATCTCCGGTGGCCGGGTTGTAGGTGTCGAAGGTGTCGCCGCTCTTCGCCGGCGTGAACTTCCCGTTGATGTGGGCGTTTGAAGGCAACGACAGGTCGCCCGCGATCTGCCGGTATTCTTCGTGCGAGAGTACGTCATGCATGGGTTTTCGCCTCCTCCGAGATCAACCCGCGTATAGTGGTTCGGGCGGTGTTCAGGGCGTCGCGCAGCTCCCGCTTCAGCTCCTTTTTCATGGGCCGGAGCGGCAGGCGTACCGCTTCGCCCGCAGGCAGACCGTCGAGCGTGCAGGCGTATTTCACGCACTGCACGAACTTTCCCCCTCGTTCGAGGATCGTCATGAGCGGCAGCATCGCCTTCATGATCCGTCGCCCCAGGACGAAGTCCGCCTCGAGCGCGCACGTCTCGTACAGCGCAACGGCCTCCCGGGCAAAGAAGTTGGCCGCGGCGCAGATCCAGCTTCGGGCCCCCCAGACGAAGAACTCCAGGGCCTGGTCGTCGGCGCCGCAGCACAGTTGGAGGTGCGGGAACTCTCGCGCAATCATGTGAATGCGTTCGAGCGCGCCGCTACTCTCCTTTATGGCGATGAAGCTGGAACTGCGGCCCACTCGTTCGAGGAACTCGTGCCCGAACTCCGCCCCCGATCGAGCGGGGAAGTTGTAGAGAACGATGGGCAAGCCCCCCGCTACGCGATCGACCTTCAGCGCGTGGGCGGCAAGCTCCTTCTGGTTGGGTGTGGAATAGGGCGGAACCGCCAAGAGGAGGCCGTCCGCACCCCGTTCCCGCGCAGCGACGCTCAAGGCGCACACGTCCTCGGTGCGCATGTCGTTGACACCCGCGAGCCAGGGGAGTCGACCCGCTATAACCTCGTGGGAGAAGGCGAATTGCCGGATGCGCTCCTCGTGGGTAAGGGCGTAGCTCTCTCCCGTTGTTCCCCCGATGCAGAACCCGTGTACACCCGCGTCGATCAGATGTTCTATGATATCGGCGTAGGCGGTTTCGTCGATTGAGTGGTCGGTCTTGAAGGGGGTAATCACCGGGACGAGAATCCCGTCAACTCGCATGGTACTCTCCTTGGTCTCACGTCGATTCCAGCCAATACTTTATTCTGTTGACAAAGTATAAACTGCTATCTAGAATGCTTCAATCCGCGGAGGTTGAACATGGAGTTACTACGGAGGCTCTCAAATGCGCCGGGGGTCGCGGGCTACGAAAAGGCGGCGCAAACGGTCGTCCGTGAAGAACTCGCAGAATGTGCCGACGAAATGTGGACCGACCGGCTGGGCAATCTTATCGCCGTAAAACGGCGGACCACAAAGGATACCGGTGAACCGGCCCGGAGACTCCTCTACGCAGCCCACATTGACGAGATCGGCTTTATGGTCAGCCACGTGGATGAGCGGGGCTTTCTATACTTCCAGCCCGTGGGCGGCTTCGACGCCCGGACGCTGCCGAGCCAACGCGTCACGATTCACGCCACCAAAGGCGGACACGGGACCATCGAGGGCGTCATTGCGCCGCAGCCCCGCTGGCTGGCGACCGATGAGGACCTTTCGCGGGTAATCCCGATCGATGAACTCTTCATCGATACGGGGCTCGCCGGGGAAAAGGTACACGATAGGGTGAATATCGGCGACGTTGTGTCCCTCTCCAAACAGTTCGAGGTCTTGAACGGGAACGTCGTAACGGGGCGCAACTTCGACGACCGCATCGGCGTATACTGTATGGTCGAAGCGTTCAAGCGAATCGAGCACACCGGTGTCGACGTGTTCGCGGTGAGCACCGTTCAGGAAGAGGTGGGCACCCGGGGCATCCCGACTGCGGCCCACGCCATCGAGGCCGATCTGTGCGTTGCCATAGACGGATCTCTTCCCGCGGATACTCCCTTCGCAAAGCCGCACCGGGAGCAGTGCCGAATGGGCGGCGGAACGGGAATCTACATCATGGACAAGCGCACCATCGGCGATCCCGAGCTTCTCGAGGCGCTGTACGCCACGTGCCAAGAAAAGGGTATTCCTTATCAGCGGCAGCTCGGGGGCGGCACCGACGCGTCCATCGTCCAACGGAGCGGCCTCGGAGCGAAGGTCACCACCGTAGGCGCGCCGACCCGGTACATGCACTCTACGGTACAGATGTGCGACATGCGGGACGTGGAGGCGACGATCGCGCTCCTGGCGGCCTTTCCGGAACGGGCGGCGGAACTGATTCCCGCCGACTGGCGGTAGGACCGCGGCGTGAAGATCACCGCCGTTACCACCCGGGGGATCCGGCTTCCGATCCCGCTTCCGCCCTACTCGACCGAGGGAGCGGGGACCAAGCGCGAGTGGTACCGCCTGGGTCGTATAACCGGCGCGAGGCCCGAGCCGGTGCTCGAGTACGTGCTCGTGTATATCCATACCGACCAGGGAATAACCGGCGTGGGCGAGGCCGCCACCGACATCGGTTTCTTCGGCGAGCCGATCGAAGAGGTACAAAGCGCGATCGATCATCATCTGGGGCCGCGTCTTGTGGGGGAAGATCCGTTTCAGCGCGAACGCATCATGGGTCTCATCGATTTTCGAGGCAACAACTGCGCGAAGTCCGGTATCGACATAGCCCTCCACGACCTTGTCGGGAAGGCGCTCTCCGTTCCCGCGGGCACACTCCTCGGTGGAATCTCCAAAGAGCGCATTGCCGTATGCCTGGAGGTAGCGGGAGGAACGCCGGAGGGAATGGCGAAGTTTGCGAAAGAGTGTGTCGACAAGAACGTCTACTCGTTCAAGGCGAAGATCGGCGGTGTTGTCGAGGAGGACGTTGAACGCCTTGTCGCCGTGCGGGAGGCTGTCGGCCCGAAGGTGTCGCTCCGGGCGGACGCCAATCAGGGGTACTCCGTGAAGGAGGCGATCCGGCTCTGCCGCCTGGCCGCGCACGCGAGCGTGGACCTGGACCTTCTCGAGCAACCGGTCGCCGCTTGGGACATCGACGGCATGGCGCAGGTACGCTCCAGCGTAGATACCCTCATCGAGGCGGACGAGAGCGCCTATTCCATCCACGACGTCATGCAGATCGTCCGCAGGCAAGCCGCCGACGTTATCAATATCAAGATCGCGAAGGCCGGGGGGATGGTTGCCTCGAAGAAGATTGCCGCCGTTGCCGAGGCCGCGGGCCTTCAGGTGGTATTCGGCACGGCCTACGGTTTGGGCCCGAAAATTGCGGCGAAGCTTCAGCTTGCGTCAACGGTCGCGGGCGCCCCGGATGCCGTTGAGTTCACGGAGCTTGTACTTCACGATAGCCTTACAACGGTTCCCCAGAACAGGTCGATGGCCTTGCCGCTGGCCGGCGACGGCTGCCTTGAAGTTCCCACGGGCCCGGGACTGGGCGTGCAGCTCGACGAGGACGCCCTGGCGCGCTTCGCGATCGGTTAGGTCCCGTCACCGTCGTTCTCCGGCCTGTGCAGCAGCTTCGCCAGCACGCTCCTCTGAACCCTGATATGGTCCGCGAGTTCACGTTTCGCCCGCTCCCAGTTCCGTTCCAAGAGCACCGTGAGAATCTTCTCGTGCTGCGCCGTCATCTCGTCGATCACCGAAGCCTCCGGCGCCGCAAAGTGGAGGAGCTTGGTGTAATACCGCGCAACGTCCAGCCGAAAGAACTCCTTGATGTAGCGATTATCGGACTTGCTGATCAGGTACTGGTGCAGGGCAAAGTCGTGGGCGTGGGATGCATTCTCGAGGATCTCCTCAAGCTCCGCCGGGTCGATGCGGGGTCGTGCCAAATCCAGGGCGAGCAGCTCCAGAGACTCCCGGATGGTCAGGTAGGCGACCAGATCGTTTTCGCTTAGCGGATGTACCAGCCAGCCCTTGCGCGGCACGTGCTCCAAAAGGCCGGCGCCGGAGAAGCGACTGAAGATGTGCCGGATGATCGAACGGCCCACGTCGTACTTCTCCGCCAGCGTAGCCTCGCGCAGGAACACGGCGTTCCGGCTCAGACTTGCGATCATAACCTCGTTCAACAGCAAATCCGCCCAGTCCGACGGATCTTTGGGATGATCGATTTCCTGCTCGGTCCTGCCGGAGCCCAGCTTGCCGGGGTTGATCTCGAAGCGACGGTTCGGCAGCCGCGTGAGGTAGCCCTGCTCTTCGAGTGCCTGCAAGGCGCGTCGAACCGGAGTAATGCTCACCCGGTAGTGCTTCGAAAGCTCCAGAAGCGAGAGTTCCGAGGGCAACTCCCGTCCGTCCTCGATATGAGACTTGATGTCCTTTTCAATGAATGACGAAAGGTTACTCATGAGTCCGCCGCGCGCGGAAAATCCTATGCGGAGGCCGCGGAGCTGTCAATGTCATAAACGATTCGTTGACAGGAAGAGCCTGGTCGGCGTGTAATGAGTGCGTGTCACGACGGCCCAACTTCATCTTCGTCCTCACCGACGACCAGGGGTATGGGGACCTCGGGTGCCACGGCAATCGCGATCTGCGGACGCCGAACATCGACGCCTTCTACTCGGACGCCGTTCGCTTCACCGACTTCCACGTGGGCACCACCTGCGCTCCCACGCGGGCGGGACTCCTGACCGGCCACCACTGCAACTCCGCGGGAGTGTGGCACACGGTCGGCGGACGGTCGTTGTTGAGGCCGAATGAGTGGACCCTTGCCGACGCCCTTCGTGGAGCCGGGTATCAAACCGGTCACTTCGGCAAGTGGCACCTGGGAGACTCCCAGCCGTTCCGGCCCCACGAGCGCGGCTTCTCGCGGACCATCTACCACGCCGGCGGCGGGATCGGAAACACCGGCGACCATTGGGGCAACGACTACTTCGACGACACCTACTTCGTAAACGGCGTGCCCACCAGGTTCGAGGGGTACTGCACCGACGTGTTCTTCCGGGAGGCGATGCGCTTCATCACCCGGCACAAGGATACGCCGTTTTTCTGCTACATCGCCCCCAACGCTCCCCACGGCCCCTGGAACGTAGAGCCGAAGTACCACGAGATGTACCGCGGGGTGACCGATAACGATTCGCGCTCCCGCTTCTACGGAATGATCACGAACATCGACGAAAACTTCGCACGGCTGAACACCACGATCGGGGAACTCGGTCTCGCGGACGACACGATTCTCGTCTTTATGACGGACAACGGGACCGCGGTGGGTGTGGACCTGGACGAGTCGCAGTTCCCGATCGAGGGCCCGGGAAGCTACAACGCCGCCATGCGCGGACTCAAAGGTTCTCCCTACGAGGGGGGCCACCGCGTCCCCTTCTTCCTCCGGTTCCCCGCGGGCGGTCTTTCGGGCGGCCGTGACGTGACCGAACTGACGAGCTACGTCGACCTCATGCCGACGATCCTCGACCTGTGCAGCGTGGACGTCCCCGAGGATCGCAGCTTTCACGGAACCAGCCTCGTTCCCCTCGCTCGGGGGGAGTCGCAGGGCAAGGCGCCCTTCGATGAGCGCATCGTCGTTGCCGACACCCAGCGCGTCGCCAGGCCCGTGAAGTGGCGAAACAGTTGCGCCATGAACGGAAGGTGGCGCCTGGTGCAGGGTAAGGAGCTGTACGACGTCCACGACGACCCGACCCAGCGTCGTGACGTTGCCGCCGCGAATCCCGAGATCGTGGAGCTGCTGCGCGCCGGATACGAGGCGTGGTGGGAGAGCGTCTCCGACCAGTTCGACCTGGACGTCGAGATCGCCCTGGGCACGAGCGACGAGCCGGTGAAGATCACGACCCACGATATTCGAAACGAGGCGGGCGACACCGCCTGGAATCAACGCCACGTACGCCGAGCCTACGTCTGCAGCGGCTACTGGGCGGTGGATGTCCGCCGCGCCGGCACGTATCGTGTCGAGCTTCGCCGCTGGCCCGAGGAGGCCGGGCGCGCGATCAGGGCGGGCATCGATGGAGACGACGTCACATGGCGCAAGGACGCGGTGGAGGAGCGCTTTCACACCATGTACACCGGCGGCACCGCGGTGCCCGTGGAGTGGGCGCGGTTGGCGCTCGGTGGCCGCGCCCATTACCTGGAAGTGGCCGACACGGACGAATCCGCCGTCTTCGAACTCGCCCTCGCGGCGGGGTCAGACCGGCTCTACGCCTCCTTCTTCGATAGGGCCGAACGGTCGATCGCACCGTACTACGTCTACGTGACGATGCTCGCCCAAGCGTGAGATGCACCGCTATAATCAGACATGAGCGCCGCGAGGCCCGGAAGGCCGCCGAACATCGTCCTGATTCTGGCCGACGACCTCGGTTTCGGGGACATCGGCTGTTACAATCGGGATTCGCGAATCCCCACACCCAACATCGACGCCCTCGCCGGGCGCGGCACGCGCTGGACGGACATGCACACTCCTTCGGCGGTCTGTACCCCCTCGCGCTACGGTCTCCTGACCGGACGATACGCGTGGCGCACCCGCCTGCCCTACGGCGTGCTGTACGGCTACGAGCCGCCCCTTATCGAGGAGGATCGCCCGACGCTCCCGGGACTCCTACGCCGCCGGGGATACCGCACAGCGTGTATCGGAAAGTGGCACCTTGGGATGAGGTTTCGCCCAAAGCGCGGCGAGAGCGTGGATTTCACCGCTCCCCTTCCCTGGAAGGGCGTGGACCCACACCTGGAGCGGCGCATAGACCTTACGGCGCCGATTGACGACGGGCCGATCGCCCGCGGCTTCGACACCTTCTTCGGGACCGCAGGCTGCGCCACGGCGCAGCCTCCCTTCGCCTTCATCGATCAGGATCTCTTCGTCGAGCCCCCCACCGAGTTCCGAGAGAAGATCCACTTCACCGGTCGCCCCGGCATGCACTCCCCGAGTTGGGACCACGGTGAAGCGGACCCCACCTTCACCCGCCGCGCCGTGTCACGGATACGAAGGTTCGCGGACTCCGGCGAACCCTTCTTCCTCTACCTCGCCGCTTCGGCCCCGCACGAGCCCTGCCTCGAGGCCACGGTGCCGCCCTTCGCGCGCGGCAAGAGCGGCGCAGGACACCGGGGAGACTTGGTGTGGCTCTTCGACTGGATGGTGGGCGAGGTGGTCGACGCCTTGGAGCGCACCGGATTGGCGGAGAATACGATGGTCATCGTCACGAGCGACAACGGTGCCCTGCCGGGCGACCGCATATCAGAGGTCGCAGGGATCGACGGCTACGAGCTGTACGATCACCGCTCTTGCGGGCATTGGCGCGGATACAAGGCGCACATCTGGGAAGGCGGCCACCGGGTGCCCTTCGTCGTTGCGCCGGCAAGCGGCCCGGCGCAAACGAGCGCCCGGGTAGTGGAACGCGCGGCGTGCCTGACCGACCTCTTCGAGACACTCGGTGCCGTCGCCGGAGCCGATTCCGTCGGGTTCGGCGGCCCGCCGGAGGACTCGGAGGACCTCTCCGACGAGGCGGGGTTCGCCCAGTGGAAGGCGCCCGGTGCCCCCTCGTCACCACGCCCCAGGTCGGACCGGGTGATCGTCCATCACTCGGGTTTCGGGGTGTTCTCTCTTCGCTCGGCCGCGTGGAAGTACGTGAGCGAATCGACGGGGTCCGGCGGGTGGCCGCCGCCAAGCGGCACCTTTCCCCACCAGGGATCGCCGGGGCAGCTCTACGACTTGAGGGCGGACCCCCGGGAGACGGAGAACCTCTTCGACTCCCGGCCGGAGCCGGTTCGGGAGTACCAGGCGATGGTCGAGAGCTTTCGCGCTGGTGCACCGACTGTGCGGTCGGTTATGTAGACTGAGAAGCGATTCTATAGCAGGGAGGCGACGTGCAGTACAACGAGTTGGGAAAGACCAACCTCTCGGTTTCCGAGCTGAGTTTCGGGGCCTCATCACTGGGAGGCGTATTTCACGAGGTGGACGAGAACGACGCGGTCGAAGCGGTCCACGCGGCGCTTGCGGCCGGTATCAACTACTTCGATGTAGCTCCGGCGTACGGAGCGACCCGGGCGGAACGGGTTCTGGGAAAAGCCCTTCATGGAGTGAACCGGGACCGCTACATCCTTTCGACGAAGGTCGGCAAGTACACGGCTCCCGGCTCATACGGCAACGACACCTTCGATTACTCTGCGGCGCGCATCCGTGCGTCGATCTCGGAGAGCATGGAACGCATGGGCGTGGACTACATCGACATCGTCTATCTCCACGACTTCGACTACAACGGGCAGGTTCACGCGGACTGGGCGCTGACGGAGGGGTACGACACACTGCAGAAGCTAAAAGAGGAAGGCGTGATCGGAAACGCGGGTGGCGGCATCTACGCCATGGATCTCTGGAAACGAGTGCTCGTGGAGACGAACCCGGACGCGCTCCTGCTCCACAACCACCACTGCCTGAACGACATCAGGATCTTCGAACTCCTTCCGCTTGCGCAGAGAAAAGGTGTGGGCCTGGTCAACGCCTCTCCCTTCTCCAGCGGTTTGCTCACCGAGCGGGGTCCGGCGGAGTGGCACCCGGCAAACGCCGATCAGCGCGCGTGCTTTCGCAAGGCAGCCGAGCTGTGCGCAGAACGAGGGTCCAACATTTCGAAACTGGCTCTGCAGTACTCGGCACAGCGGGGCGTTGCCCCCACCACCCTCTTCAGCACCGCCAGGGTGCAGTCGGTAGAACGCAACGTGGCGTGGTTCGAGGAGCCCTGTGACTACGAGTTGGTTGCCGAAGTCCAAGGCGTCCTCGAGCCGGTCATGAACACCCAGTGGGAGTATTGAGCGCGTGAAGATCGATTCTCATCACCATTTCTGGAACTACAACGAGAGGGACTACGTCTGGATGGGCCCCGGGATGGAGCGACTCCGAAGAGACCACACCCCGCGGGACCTGAGGCCGCTTCTGGACACCCTCGGAATCGACGGAACCGTGGCGATCCAGGCGCGGCAGATGGAGTGCGAAACAGAGTACCTCCTGGATCTCGCCTCTCGCCACTCCTGGATCTTGGGCGTCGTCGGGTGGGTTGACTTCGGATCGGACAGTCTACCGGAGCGACTCGAAACCTACGCGAAAAACAAAAAACTGAGAGGCGTGCGGGAGCTGATCCACGACATGCCCGACCCGGAGTACGCCGTACGTCACGACCACGTGGAGGGCGTCCGCTTGCTGGCCCGTCACGACCTTACCTACGATCTGCTCCTGCGGCCCCGGCACCTTGAACCCGCTACACGATTGGTAGACATATACCCGGACCAACCCTTTGTCATCGACCATATCGCCAAGCCGGATATCGCCGCGGGCGAAATCGCACTCTGGCGGGAGGGTATCCGGGAAATCGCGAAGCGGCCGAACGTGTGCTGCAAGCTCTCGGGGCTGGTCACCGAGGCCGGCTGGGATTCCTGGTTGCCCGAACAGCTTCATCCCTATATCGATGTGTGCCTCGATGCCTTCGGGCACAAACGCCTGATGATGGGGTCCGACTGGCCCGTGTGCACCCTTGCAGGCTCCTACGAAGCGGTTGTGGGCGTAGTCTTCGACTACGTACGCCGGCTCACCGAGGAGGAACGGCGCGCAATCCTCGGCGAAACGTGCGCCCGTTTTTACGGGTTGTGATAGATCTCTTCCAGAGGGTCTCCAAGTGGCTCCACCGGGATGCGAGTCGCCGTGCCGCTCCGGTATCGGCCGCTCCCCGTAACTATGTCTCCGCTGCCGCACCTTCGCCCGGAATGGATGCGATGAGGCGCTTGGTGTACGAGTCCTGAGGATTGTCGAGAACGTCGTCAACGGGGCCCGACTCGACGACTTCACCTTCGTAGAGAATGTGTATCGAATCGGCCACCTGGCGAACAACGGCCATGTCGTGGGTGATGAACAAGAGGCTGACTCCGAACTCCTCGCGCAAGTTGCGGAACAATTTCAGGACCTGCGCCTGAACCGATACGTCGAGAGCGGAGACGGGCTCGTCGCACACCAGCAGCTCGGGCTTCACGGAGAGTGCCCGCGCGATCGCCACGCGCTGTCGCTCTCCCCCGGACAGGGCATCGGGGCGACGTTTCGCGTAGGCCACGGGCAGACCCACCGTTTCGAGCAGTCCGGCAGCTTCCTTCTGGGCTTCCGTCTTGCTTCTTCCCAGGAGTCGGAGCGGTTCTCTCAGCGCCGACCCTACCGACTGCCTGGGGTTCAGGGACGAATAGGGATCCTGGAACACGATCTGGACGAATCTGCGGGCTGCCGTGTCGGTCGGCCGGATGGCCCCGATTCCGTCGCGGGGGACAAGCTCGATTGTGCCGCCCGTGGGCGTTTCGAGGCCCACGAGACAGCGTGCCGCGGTGGTCTTGCCCGAACCCGATTCGCCCACGAGACCGATGGACTCTCCCCGTCGAATATCGAGCGAGACGCCGCGAAGCGCTTCCACGGTCTGTCCGTGGCCCAGGTCAAAGGCCTTCTTCAGATCCCTGATGGATGCGATGACCGGAACGTCCTCCGCCAGATCTCGCGGATCGCTCATCGTCTTCACGGCACGGCGCTCTTCCCGCATCTCTTCCCGGATCTCTTCGATGCGAATGCAGCGCGTTTCGACACCCGCGCCCACCGTCTCCAGGGCCGGCTTCGCCGCGCTGCAGACCGGTTGTGTCCACCGGCATCTGTCGACGAAGGAGCATCGATCCTTTACCTCGTCCGGCCGGGGGACGGAACCCTCGATGGAGTACAGGTCGGCCTGACGCCCGGTTGCCGTCGGCTCGGAGAGCATGAGCCCATGGGTATAGGGGTGCTGCGGCGCCTCGAAAAGGTCGACCGTTGGTCCCGTCTCCATGATCGATCCGCCGTAGAGCACGTAGACGCGGTCGCACACCGAGAACGCAACCCGCAGGTCGTGGCTGATGAAGATCAACCCCATCTCGCGGGAGCGCTGCGTCTCCTTGATAAGGTCGAGAATCTCCGCCTGCGTCGTCACATCCAGTGCCGTCGACGGCTCATCGGCGATCAAGAGCGACGGATCACGGGCCAGTGCCGCCGCCAGTGCAACTCGCTGCCGCATTCCTCCCGAAAGCTGAAACGGGTATCGGTCCACGACACGTTCGTCGTTGATCTTCACTTCCGCCAGCCGTCGGATCGCTTCGTTCCTGCCCTGGCGACGACCCATCTTGCGACCCGCCGCAAGCTCCACGCCTTCAATGATGTGATCCCCGGCCTTCAGAAGGGGGTTGAGCGTGGTGAACGGATCCTGGAAGAGGAGCGTCATCTTCGCCCCTCGATAGGCGGCCCGCTGCTTCCCGTTCAGGGTGCTCAGCTCTACGCCCTGGTAGCGCATGGAGCCGGAGGCGGCCAGGACGCCTGGAGGGAGAAGGCCCACTATCGCCTTGGACAACATCGACTTACCACTTCCCGACTCGCCCACCAGGGCGATGGACTCTCCCTTGGCCAGAGAAATGGTGATATCGGCGAGAATGGGATTGTCACCGGCCGGCGTCCGGTGAACGACGTTCAGATTGCGGACTTCGAGAAGACTCGCAGACATCGGCGTGCTCACGAGACGAGCCTCGCCGGAGCGCTGTACCGGTCGTAGAGCCAGTCGCCGATCAGGTGCACGGACACCGCGAGCAATACGATGGCAAAGCCCGGACCGAGCGTTGCCGCGGCGTTCGAAAAGATGATGCTTTGGTTTTCGGCAAGCATCGCTCCCCATTCGGCCGAACCGGGTTCGGAACCCAACCCCAGGAAACTGAGGCCCGCCAGCGCCACCAGGGCGAGGGAGAAGTCGATGGCGAAGTCGGCGACGAGGAGGGGGGAGACATTCGGGACGATGTGCCGGAACATGATCCTGGACTTCGAGAATCCCAGGGACTGTAGTGACTCGATGTATGGAAGGGGCTTCTGCTCGAGAGCCGCCCCTCGAATAATGCGGATATCGCCCTGCACGTTGAAGATCGACAGGACGATGATTGCGACGCCGTAGCTGCCACCGATGACGCTCACGACGACTATCGTTACCAAGAGGCCCGGCAAGGCGATCATGAAGTCGACCCATCGCATGATAACTTGATCGACCCATCCTCCAAGATACGCGGCCGTTATTCCCAACAGGGCGGAGATGACCAAGCCACTGCCGGCGATCAGAAACGGACCGAGCAGCGCGGTGCTCGTACCGATTATCATGCGGGCGAGTACGTCGCGCCCGAAGCGATCCGTACCCAGCCAGTGCTCATAGGAGGGAGGCTGGGAGACTTCCGTTAGGTCCTGCCTGGCGGCTTCCCGAACCAGGGGCTCACCAAAGAAGCCGACGATGAGGATAACGGCAACGAACGCGAAGGCGACAACGACACTGCCGGGAGGTCTCGGGCCTCGCCGGAGTCTGCCGAGGCCCGCTTTTCTTTTACCGTTTGATTCTGGGATCGACATTGGCTGCTTCGTCCTGGGTTATTTTGTTTTGTCGTAGGTGATCCGTGGATCCACCACGGCGTACATGATGTCAACGATCAAATTCGCGACGACGATCCAGGTACCGATGATGAGGGTAAGCCCCTGAATGACCGGTAAATCGGACGTGATGACCGCCTGCACCAGCATGTTCCCGAGACCGGGCAAACCGAACACCCGTTCCACGAACACCGTGCCGGTAAGGAGACCGACGAAGATAAGTCCGGCCGCGGTAAGGATGGGGATGAGGGCGTTCCTGAGGCCGTAGCCGAGAATCACTCGACGCTCCCGCAGACCCCGGGCCCGCGAAAAGGCCACGTAATCCTGGTCTATTTCATCGAGCATCGAGGCTCTGGTGACTTTCATGATAAGGCCCATGGGCGCCACGGCCATGACAATTCCGGGAAGCGTCAAGTGCCACAGCCTACTCCACAGGGCCGGACCGCCGGCCCCGTATAGGGGGAACCAGCCCAGGTTCTGGGCGAACAACCACAGGAAGAATATGGCGACAAAAAAGGCCGGGGAGCTGGAGCCGAAGATACTGACTCCGACCACGAACCTGTCGAGCCGACTCCCCCGATTGAGGGCGGCCACGACTCCAAGGGGCACCCCGATGGCTACCGCCAACACAAGCCCCATTACGTTGAGCCATATAGTGATCCCCAGCCTCTCTCCGACCATGTCGGTCACCAACTGACTGGTTCGAAACGACCGCCCAAGGTCGCCGCGGAACATCCCCGTAAGCCAGCTCAAGTACTGCTCATGGAGGGGCCGGTCCAGGCCGTACTTGGCGGTAAGGAACTCTATCTGAGCGGAACTTGTGGGCCTTCCTTCGAGCAGTGCCGCGACGGCGCCGCCCGGCACCAGGGACGACAGCAGAAACACCGCCAGCGTCATGAAAAGCACTATGGGAACCATAATTGCCAAACGACGAGCGACGTACGGAAGGAGTCCTTTTCCTCTCATCTATCGCCGCACCGATCTCACCGGGCCCAGTCGCCGGCGCAAGCAAAAAGAGGCAGGCTGCTCTTCCCCCGCGAAGGAAAAGAGCAGCCTGCCGCAGAAGTCCTGTTACGCACCTGCGCCAAGATCGAGGGTCACCGTGGATTGATCGCGCGCACGAAGGTGTTCGATACGCTCGAGCCGTTGATCGGGCCCATGGACCAACCGTCGCGAACCGCAAAGATGAAGTCCGACCAGAGCACCGGGATGATCGGGACCTGCTGTGATGCCTCGATCTGCGCCTGCAGGGATAGGCGAGCAGACTCGGCCGGGTCGGTTGCCGTCAGGGCTGCATCCAACAGCTCGTCGATATCGGGATCCTTGAGCTTCGACGAGTTGTTGCCGTTTCGCGCGGCCTGTGAGCTATGGTAGTACTGATAGGGCAATATCGCCGGATCGGGCACGTCGGGCAGGTTACCGATGATTTGAACACCAAGACTCGGGCCATGGTCCAGGATGAGTTGGAACCGCGGTCCACCGGGCATCAGATTCAGGTCCACATCCACACCGATCTGGCCCCAGGTTTCCTGGACGGCCTGGGTGATGTCGATTGCCGCCTGGCTTCCGTCGGGGACGTTGATGGTCATGGAGAAACCGTTCGGCACCTTGGACTGGGCCAGTTCCTGCCGGGCTCTGTCCAAATCGAACTCGAAGACCGCGAGGTCACCGTACCCTTGTTCCACTTCGGCGTCGGAGAGCACGCCTTCGAACATCTCGGGCGGATCCAGAGTTGTGGCCGCCACTGCCGTGCCGGCGAACAGACCCGCAACGATGCTCTCGCGGTCGGTAGCGTAATACAGGGCTCTTCGAACGTGGATGTTGTCGAAGGGGTCATCCTCCATGTCAATGGTCAGGCCGCGGAAGATGAATGCCGTCGCCTGAACGATCTCAGCGACCTGATCCCATTGCTGCAGCGCCCCCGGCGGAACGTTGAAGGTACCGTCGATTTCGCCGGACCGCATGGCCAGCAAGCGTGTCTGATCGTCGGGTATTACCGGGAAGCGGATCGTATCGAAGGGAGGTGGATCACCCCAGTAGCGAGGGTTCCTTACCAGCGACACATGAGAGTCGGGAACGAACTCCTCGACCATGTACGGCCCCGAGCCGATCGGCAGCGTCTCGGGTGTTCCGTACGAGTCGAAGTTGGCCTCGACGTGTGATTGCTTGAGAATGTAGGCTCCCATGTGGGTGGGAATGAACTTCCAACTGGAGTCGGGCTCCGCCAGCTCGATGATTACGTCGTTGCCTTCCGTCGTTACGGAGACCACATCCTCGAAGAGAAATGCCTGCCTCGATCCCAGGTTAGGATCGTTATGAAACCGGAATGAGAATGCGACATCCTCAACCGTTACCGGGGTGCCGTCGGAGAAGACCGCATCCTCACGAACGGTGTAGCGGTACGTTGTAGGACTCGTCGCCTCCCACGAAACGGCGAGACTCTCTTGCAACTCGTTGTCGCCGGTATATACGAGAAGATTGTCGTAGATCAGCCCCATGATACCCGAGCCGATCGGTGAGTTGAAATACGTCGGAGCGAACAGGGTATCGGGGCTCGTGGAAACGGCCCACTCCAAGTGGAGACTCTCTTCACCCCCATCGTCTCCCGTCTCCGCCCTTCCGGCTGCGCTTAGTGAAACCAGGGGCAGCACGCACAGTAGCGCGAGCACCAACAGCCTGCGAAACATCACTTGCTTCATGCCTTCCTCCTTACGTTTTTGGCTCCCATGTGGAATGGGCGCCCGGGGCATTCATATAAGCGAGGTAAGTTTATGACACTTTGTCGACAATGTAAAGGTTGAAAGCCGATTTTCGCCGCGCGGAAGGCCAAGCCGGCCCTCGGTGCTTCGCCTCTTCTGAGGCGTTATCTGAGGCTCTTGTAGTAGAGGATGGCGAGTTGCGTACGGTCCCGAACGTCGACTTTGACGAGCATCTCGGAGACGTAGTTGCGCACCGTTCCGTCCGAGAGGTTGAGTGAGGCGGCGATCTCCTTGTTCGATAGCCCTTCGGCGATCAGGGTGAGAACCTCCCGCTCCCGCGGGCTCAAGCCCAGGGCGGCGAGAGGGTCGCTCCCGGCGTCCCGGTCGCCGACGGCCCCCGGGGTGGTGCCATTCTCACCGGCCGGTAGGGAAGCGGGGTCGATACCCCGGGAGAGCATCGATCCGACGGTTCGGGCGACGTCTGATTGCAGCACCGTCGCGCCCCGGTGAACCGCGCGGATACTCTCGACGATCGCGTCGGCGGGAGAACTCTTGAGGATATAGCCCTCGGCACCGAGGGCGATCGCGCTGCGGATATAGGCGTCGTCCCGAAAGGTGGTCAGCACGATCACCTTGATCTCCGGCCACCTCTCCTTGATCTGTGCGGTCGCGCTCACTCCGTCGAGCCCCGGCATACGAATGTCCATTAACACGATCTCCGGTCGTACTCGATCGCAGAGGGCGATACCGGCGTTGCCGTCACCGGCCGCGCCTACCAGTTCCATATCGTCCTGCGTCTCGAAGATCGCCCCGAGCCCGTCGCGGATCAGTCCGTCGTCGTCTACGACCGCCACCCTGATGCTGCTCATCTCACTCCCCTGGTGGGTGTTTGCCGAGGGGAAGTACGATCCTCACGACAAATCCACTGTGGCCCGACAGGGCAAGTGTCCCTCCGAGTGCCTCGATACGGTGCCGGATACCCCCTAGGCCGAGCCCTTCGCGTACGATCTGCGAGCCGACCCCGTCATCCTTGTAAACGAGCCGAAGGTAGGCGTCGCTTTCGACGTGGATGTCGAGGCTCAATAGGTTCGCTCCGGAGTGGCGTGTAGCGTTGGTCAACAGCTCCTGAATCGTTACCAGGAGGGCCTCACGATACCCTTCGTCCAGCCGTGAGTACGCCACATCGTCAAGGGAGAGATCCACCGGGCACAAGCGGAAGGTGGCGCAGAGTCGCCGTATGGCCGCGGCATCGGAAGGAGCACGGGGTCGCAGATCGTACACCGTCTCTCGGACCGATGTCACCGTCTCGGTAAGCGCCTCAATTGCCGTGTCGAGCATCCGCATCGATTTCCCGGGCTCCGACTCGACGAGTCGGCGGACCGCCCGTAGGTACATCAGAACCCCCGTCAACCGGTGGCCGGCGTCGTCGTGGATCGCGTGGGCAATCCGTGTCCGTTCCGCGTGCTCGGTAGCGCGAATCAACTCACGGGAGGTACTCTCCAGCCGCCGTTGCGTCTCTTCCAGGTGGTAACGGGACCGCCGCTCCCGGTCGAGCGCAAGGGTGTGCACCCGCTGTGAGTCGGCGTGTCTCCGTGCGATCCACCCGGTGGTCGCGGCAACCGCGGAACAGAGCACAAATGTGGGCCAAAGCTCGATCGGAACAAGCGCGGCGACTACGACGACCGGGAGCGCCGCAAAGATCGGCACTGCGTCAAATGCAAGGTCAAACGCCGCCGTCGCCGCGAGCAGCGCGAAGGAGTCGTCGAAAGCGACGCACAGCACGAAGAGTGCGCACTTTGCCGCGGTCACCGCGACCGACCGGGCGAAACGCGCGTTAGCGATCTCCGCGGCGATCCCCGTCAACACGAGCACCACCGTTGTCGGGGCAGCCGTTCCGCCGGCGACCAGGGTAGCGACGGTGGCACCCCAGATCGCCGCTTTTACGATTGAGCGAACGATGGAAACGTCGGTCCGTTTCACCGTCCGATTCTACTCCGCTTACCTCGCGATGTCGACTCTGTTCCATGAACCCAAAAGCTGGAACACAACGGCAAAGAGCAGCAGGATACCGATATGCGGAACGATCTCGGTCAGCTCGGCCCCCGAGAGGAGCGCCTGCGTTGCGCTGGTCACCCACCTGATCGGCGTGAAGTCCGCCAGGCGTTGCAGGAAGCGCGGCATGATCTCCACCGGCCAGAACGCCCCCCCGAGCATCGCCATAGGAATCAACAGAAAATTGACCGTTACCTGGGTTCTCCTGACCGTTTTCGCAATATTGGCGACCGCCAGGCCGAGGGAGACCGCCACGAGGGAAAACACCGCGAGAACGAGTACGAGCATGAGAGTCGCCATGAGGCCCAACTGAGGGAATATGATCCCGATTACGATCGCCGCTGCGATCCCCTGGAGCACCGTCACGAGGAAAAACGCTCCGTTGGTCTCGACCATGTAGCGCCGCACCGACATGGGACCCGCGAGGGTTCGGTGGAAGGTTCCGGTTTCAACGTCCTTCAGGAAGATGAAGCAGGTAATGACCACCATTGCCAGCATCGTGAGGGTCAACAGACCGACCAATCGCGAAACACCGGATGCCTGATCCGTGGGGAGGGCGGCACGCTCGCTTCGAAAGGTCTCGGTCTGCAATGCGAATCGCCCATCCCCGACGAGCCCCATCGCACGACGAAACGCATCGCGATCGCCCTCGACGTGGCGCGCCACGTTGTGCGCGGTGGAGAGGAGCGCATTCGCGGCGGACCTGACCGATCCGGTCATCTCGACGCCCTGGAGCGAATGGCTCCGCAGGCCGGCCCGTTCGCCTCGTAGCACCGCGTCCTCGAGACCCTGTGGTAGAATCAGCGCGTACTCGACGCGCCCGTCCAGGAGCGCCTCGTCGATCTCATCTTCCTCGATGTCCACGAAAACCGAAACCGGCGTTACCGCGTCGGTCACCATTCGCGAAAGTTCGCTCTTGTCGTAGTCGAAGAGCGCGACCCGTATGCCGGCTCCGCCGTCGACACCGACAAGCAGGACGATCAACACGGGGACGACGATAGTGAGAAGAATTATCCATGGTCCGGCGAATACTCGTTTTACATAGGTCGCAAAAATCGTCATGCGGTCCTCCGTGCCAAAACAGTCGTAATAAGAAACAGGATCGCCGCGCCGCCGAAGAAATAGATGAACGCCGCCCCGATCGCACCGGCATCGCCTCCGTAGACCATTGCGAGTATCGCTCGCTGTCCCTGGTAGTGAGGGAGGAGGCGCTGGAACGCCTGGAACGAGGGACTCGTGGTGGTGAACTGAAAGGCGCCTCCGGAGAGGATCATCGATACGAGGACGACGATGCTGATTATTCCCTCGGCACGTCTGCCGTCCCACGTAATCGCCAGGACAAGCCCGCCGAGGGCCGCCGCGAAGATGCAAATCGACAGAACGATCGCGACGAGGAGAAGCGGTTGCGTCCCCCAGTTGGCGCGGAAGACGATCGAGGTCACGATGACAATCACCGCCGCCTGGATCACACCGGTTACCACATGGGCGGCGAGCTTTCCCGAGATATGCGCCCACCCGGCGATCGGCGTCGAGCGTACGCGGTCGCCGATCGGCTCCATAAGATCCTCGCGCAATCCGTAGACGGCGTACTGGGCGATGTACATCACGAATAGCACGAGCATCGACACCGCGTAAAAGTCGAACGCCCCCGGTGCACGGCCGGCGCGAGAGAGCGTACGCTCCTCGAACTCCGCCGGGATCGGTTCGTACACAACGCCGGTACGTCCCTCCCGCGCGAGGGCGTACGAGACGTTCGCGCCACGCGTGAAGGTACCGAGAACCGAACGAACGACCCCGGTGCGTAGGGAGCTTCCCGGGCGCTCCAGCAGGGTGATCGCCGGTCCGGTCGCACCGCCGTCTTGCGCGTCCCCGTCGTCGACGGCACCGACGATGATCGCGGTGATGACCTCCTTCGCTTCGAGCAGCCGGTGCGCCTCCACCCGGGTCTGAGATTCGGTGACCGTGAGGTACCGACCGACCTCTTCGCGGTTCAGGAAATCGTGCAGCGCCTCAGCGTAGGGGCCGTCGGTTTCCACCACGTAAGTCACCGGCGTCGCGCCGATATCCCGCGATTCGAAGGCGTCACCCAGCACGGTTCCGAGCAAAAAAATCAACACCAGAGGCGAGAGCACCATCTCGGCCGAACTCGGAATATCGCGGACGTTTCGCAGCAGCGTATATCGCAATACGGTGAATGCGTGTTTCATTGGACCTCCCCTCCCTCAATCCCTGAGCGTTCGGCCGGTCAGGGAGAGGAAGACGCTTTCGAGGGTGGGGCGTTCGATCTGCGCCGAGAGTACCTCTACGCCGAGACCGGTCGCCTTTTCGATCACGCGGCCGAGGCGTACCCCGTCGCGCTCAACGGTAATCCGCAGGTGGGTACCTTCGGGCAGGCACTCCTTCACGCCGGCGACGCTGCGGACAGCCTCAACGACCCGAGGGGTCATTCGCTCGAGCTCGATGTCTATGGTCTCCTCGTCGGAGACGAGCGCCTTGAGATCGCTCTGGGTGCCCGAGGCGATTACCCGGCCGTGGTCCATCACGATTACCCGGGAACAGACCGCTTCAACCTCTTCCATATAGTGGGAGGTGTAGATCACCGTCGTACCGTCGCGGTTGAGGGCGCGTACCGATTCCAGGATATGGTTGCGCGACTGTGGATCGATCCCCACCGTCGGTTCGTCGAGGATGACCAGCTCGGGACGGTGGGCCAGGGCACAGGCGATGTTGAGCCGGCGTTTCATGCCGCCGGAGAAGCTCTTCGGCCTCTGATCGCGCCGCTCATTAAGTCCGGTGAACTCCAGCGCGAAGGACACTCCTTCGGTGAGAGCACGCCCGGAGAGCCCATAGAGGCGGCCGAAGTAGGATACGTTCTCTCCGGCGGTCAAATCGTCGAACACCGCGATGTCCTGGGGCACGAGGCCCATTCGCCGCTTGATCCCGGGATCGATCCGTTTTGCCGGATGGCCGAAGAGAGTGACCTCGCCGGCGTCGAACCGTGTCAATCCGTACACCCCGCTAATCGTCGTCGTCTTTCCCGCACCGTTGGGCCCGAGCAGGCCGACGATCTCGCCGCGTTCGATCGTGAGGTCCACGTTGTCCAGTGCGACCACATCCCCGTATCTCTTTGTCACTCTCTGCATACGTACTACCATTTCGCTCTCCTGAACGTTTGGATGGCTCTTACGTTAACGCCACTACACATCCGCGAACACCGTGCAATATGTAACGATTTGAGGGTGACGAATGTCATATCGGTGTCCGGCACCATTGGTAGCAATTCTCAGCATGGACGGAGGGCGGCGAGCCCTCCGACGACTGTGTCCATGTCAAACGACAGGCAGTTCGCATTTTGGAGATCACACTGCCGATAGTAAAGAACATATCATTAGGCGCGCCGGAACGAATCGTGCCAAGGGTATGTGATCTCTAAAATGCGAACTGCTGCACCATTGGCAACTCAGTTGATGGAATAGTAAAAGTTATTTACTGTAAGAAACAAAATTGACAGTTCCGGTACAGGAGAGACCAAATGGAGCGAGGCATTGCCGCGTACAGCCGAGGGCTGACACAGGATCCGCAGTTTACCTATCTCGACCCCGGGGATCGCCACTACCTGCGTCCCCCGGAGGCGCGGTACAGGATAGCTCTCATCGGCGCGGGGCTGAACGGCCGCGGCCATATCAAGAGTGCCGGTATCGAAGGCAATTCCCGAATAGTCGGTCTCTACGATCCCCATACGGGCAGCGTCACCGCAGGGATTGAGGCGGCGCGTCGCTACTGGCCCGATCAGGAACCAAAGGTCTACCCTTCGATCGACGACGCGGTGGCAGACTCCGAGGTAGACGGCTTTATGATCGCGACGCCGAACTACACCCACCGGGAGGTGCTGGAACGGGTCGCCGGAGCGGGCAAGCCGATCTTTCTGGAAAAACCAATGGCGACCACCATCGAAGACAGCGCCGCAATGGTGCGCTTGCAGAGAGAGACCGGGGTGCCGATCCAGGTAGGCCTGCAGTATCGTTTTAAGACGATCTACGTTGAGGCGATCCACGAGGCCCTGAAGCGTCGCGTTCTCGGAAACATCAAGACCCTGAGCATTCGGGAGCACCGGATTCCCTTTTTGGACAAGGTGGAGCAGTGGAACAAGTTTTCCAAGTACTCCGGCGGTACCCTGGTGGAGAAGTGCTGCCACTACTTCGATCTCTTTAACCTCTTTGCCGAGGCCAGACCGAAGCGGGTCATCGCCAGCGGGAGCAGGGCGGTCAACTACGATGGATTCGACTACCGGGGAGAGCGGGCGGACATTGTGGATAACGCCTCGGTAATCGTCGAGTATGAAAACGGTATTCGCGCCACCTTCGATCTCTGTATGTTTGTCCCCCTCTTTTTCGAGGAACTTGTTATCTGCGGGGATGGGGGACGTCTTCGCGCCTTCGAGCAGGAGGACTCTCTAAACGACACCGGTCTCCAGGTAGGTCTGGAAGTCTACCGAGGAGAGGGGGCTCCCAGTTGGAAAAGCGAGCCGCGCTACTCGGGGGCGGTTCGGGAGACCGGCCACAGCGGCTCCGATTTTTACGCCCACCGTATCTTCATGGAGCTTCTCGGGGGCAAGGATGAGCACGCGCCCACCGTTGAGGAGGGCTACTGGTCGGCCGTGGTGGGTTGTGCGGCCGAGCAGTCGGTGCGAACCGGTCAACCCGTAGAGATCGACGAGTTGCTCTCCCTGTCGGACGAATCTCGCTACTGGTAGGGGCGGACGAATGGTCATTCTCATCTGGGTTCAGATAGTATCGTGGTGCCTGGAGCAACGCGTCCAGGAGTTTTATTCGTTTTATTTCCTGAAACCAACGGCTACACTTCAGTCATGATTGCAACAACAAGAACTGGTTCCCACCTTGTTGGGAATGCTCGGTACGGCCTGTTACGTTTCCTTGTTTGCATTACAGTGTTTTTGTCGTGCTCGATTCACCTGTGCGGAGCCGAAGAACGGGCGACGACTCGTATCCTCGATGACGGGACGACCGTAGTCCGGACACTCAATTCACATGGCCGAATAGTGCGTGAAGAAGTTATCCTGAGCAATGGGAGACATAAAACCACCTATTTCGATCAACACGGTGATCCGAAATACGCGGTAGTGTATACGGCTACCGGATCATTCGGGATGATGTATTATGAACAGGCCGACGCACCACTGTTCAAGTTTTGGGATCACGGTAATCACGACTATCGAATACAGACGTACTCAGAGACCTTCGAGAAGAATGGTGCTCTCCGAATCAACTCAATCAACGGAGCCCGAACGGTTGCGTGGGAACCTCAGAATGATGGAAAGGATCGAAGGAACCGACGTGACTGGATTCTGCCGTTCGTCGGATTGATCATAGGCACATTGATTGGCTACCCGACGGGCCGGCGAGTACGATCGAAATAAAGGTCCAGGGAAAGGGGTCGCTTCATTCCAACCGCCGTCAGCGCGTTCGCCATCAGCAGACTCCACGGCGTTGTTGACTGCGGTTTCATTGGTGGCGCCGGTCACGTTCGCGGAGTATCATCCAACGCGGGGAGTTCTGGGTGCGGCGGAATCGAAGCGCCGCAATCGCCAGGAGCAGGGTACCCCGGACGGTCCCGAAGGCTGCCACGAACCGCAACATCGACATTTTCACCAATATAGCGTCCCAGATCATGTGTTGGGGCGCAGGCAGCAGAGTTCGGGTACATAATATATGTAAAAATAGCCGTTATATCTCGAACACCTCCTTCTCTGCGTGTCCTGTTCGCGGTTGTGACAGGTCGCGTGGTGATCACACTGTCCGCATGCACCATTCAGGAACTGCTCGGCCTGAACCTGCGATGCGTCTTTTTTCCTGCAATTGTTCAAGCCGTCCCCCGTGCAGGGGCGTGAGTCGAAACCCCGCCTCCCCCAACGGGATACCACACGATCGCACGGCGACCCGATTGAAGTTCACGGAGAGCGCTGTTCGAAGCCTCCCTGCGGCGCCTCAATCCAGCCACTCAACACTCGCCCGTTGCGCGCCGTGACAAGCTCGGAGGGAGGCCGGTCGCCCCCTGATCCAGATACGTTCCACCTCGACCGCGTCCCAGCCCTCGGGCAGGACGACGGGGAAGCGGCCCCACGCCTGGGGATCGCCGGCGTCCGGAACGAGGCCGCTCAGGCCGTAGATACACGAGCCCAGAAAGCCGGCCGGATTGGTAAGGAAGAGGGGACGCGTTTCAGAGCGCCACTCTGAAAAGCTGTCGAACGGATCACAGACGAAGTCCATAAAACCTCTGGTGAAAAAGTCGAGGGAGCGGCCCCGGTCTCCCCGGCGAGCGGCCCAAACGCCGAAGAGGGGCGAGAGCATGGGGAGGTGAAGCACCGTATCGGCGAGTCCAAGGTGGTAGTCGAACGTGGCCGCCTCGACCGCAGGATCGGTGTGGCGGTAGCCAAGGGGGTAGAAGGCGGCGAGGGTTTCAGCATTGCACGGGCCGCCCGCGTAGCGGTAGCGGTCGTGCTTTACGATGACGCCCAGTTCGGCATCCACCGGGATGAACATCTCTCTCGCTACCGCTCGCAGCGCACCGGGGTCCACGTCGAGGTCGCTCCCCTCGATCAAGCGCGCCGTACCTTCCAGGACGATCTTGGCGGCAATATTCGTGTAGGCATTGTTATCGATGTCAACGATCCCCTCGTCGATACCGACGACGTGCCGGATCTCGTAGCCGCGCTCCGTCTTCACGCAACGGCTCATAATCCAGCAGCAGACGTCGCGGAGCAATGGAACCAAGACGCTCCACACAAAGGACGCGTCTCCGGCAACGTAGGCGTACTGAAGGCACGCAACGGCGACGTCGAGGCTCACGTGGTGCTCCTCGGAAGTAGGCGCAAAGACGGGGGTGAGCTCGCAGCCGTCGGAGCCTCTCTCCCAGGGGAACATCGCACCCCCATACCCGGAAAGGGCCGCGTTTGCTCGTGCCGCGGGAAGTCGCTCCGCGCGGTAGCGAAGCAAGTTCGACGCCACCTTGGGCGACGTAAACAGGAGCACCGGAAGCATAAACGTCTCCGTATCCCAGAAGATGTGCCCGTTGTAGGCCGTGGATGAGAGTCCGTAAGGAGGAATGCTGTATGGCGACGCGTCGTGGGCGGCGGCGTGAAGGTAAAAGAAGGCAGCGTCGGCGACGTCCTGCCACCGCTCCCCCGCACCCATGAGCCGGACGCGCGAACGCCACAACACGTTCCAGGCGTGACGGTTGTTCTCCCGGATATCGTCCCAACCGCGCCACGTCGCTGCGCGGACGAGACGCAACGCCTGCCAATGGGGCTCGCGGTGAAGAGTATCGGGTACCATCGCAACCAGTTGCGAGACGACGAGTTCCCCTCCCCTATCGATCTCGCTCTTCACGCGTACGCGCGCTTCCTCGACTCGCCTGACGACGGGCGCCCTCGAGGCGGTGATATCGAGGCGAAAGGAGATGCCGAGGGAAGAGCGCCCTCCGACGGTCTCCCACAGCACCGTCCAGTCCACATCTCCGTGTTCACCGTAGGCGTCGCGGAAATCACCCCGCACCCCCTCGATATCGATAAAGAAGTCGAGACGCACCGACAACGGTGCGTCAGCTCGTAGATAAAGCCTCCGCGCCATGATCGAGGGCGTGGAGCGAGAACAGAAGACCACGTCCGAGACGACGAGCTTGCCCGTGGAGACGGAGTAGACGAGTTCGGTTCTCAGCTCACCGCACGCGAAGTCATACGTCTGGGACCAAGTGGCGGCTCCACGCTCCGACAGCCCCCTGCCGTCGACGGCGCAGCAAAGCGCCAACGGGTAGGGAACCTGGGCCAGTGCCTCCGAATCGTACTCCTCGCACGACTCGTACGAGCCGGCGACGCGCGCCTCCCCGGAGAGGAACGGCGACCGCGGCACATTGAGGCCGATGACGCCGTTGCTCACATGGGCGTGGGGTACCTCCGGACCGCAGTTCGTCATTGTACGCGATCGCACGTGCCGCTCCTCACACGACCGCGGCGGGTTCGTAGGCGAGATCCAGTTCGCGATGAACCGTATACGACGCGCCTGCAACGTCGAGGTGGGCCGGCTCGTCGCCGTCTACGCGGATATGCACACGCCGGTGGTCCACGCATACATCGAGCCTCCGCCGCTTCCAACGCACTGAATAGGAGAGTTCGCTCCACGCTTTTGGAAGGCGCGGCCGGATCCTGAGCACGCCGTCGATCCGCGGTCGGAAGCCTCCGAAACCAAAGACCACGCACTGCCATATCCCTCCCAGGGAGGCGGCGTGAATGCCGGCGTCCGAACTCTTCATATTGGGACCCATATCGATCATACAGGCGCGCCTGAAAAACTCGTATGCGCGCTCGGTTTCACCCAGGTCCGCGGCGAGCAGAGAGTGGACCGATAGGGAGAGGGAAGAGTCGTGGAGGGTGCGGGACTCGTAGTAGTCCAGACACACCTTTCGAACTCGTGCGTCAAAGAGTTCGTCGAAGATGACCATAAGCAGCACCACATCGGCCTGCTTTGAGACCTGGAGCTTGCCGACCTGCGCGAGGGTAAGCTCTTTGAAGATCGCGCCGGGGCTCTGGGCGCTCCTGTACGGCGAAAGGTCGATCTGGTCAAGGCTCAGATAGGTATCGTCCTGAGGAACGATCCCCTCCCCGTTTGGCTTTGGTAGATAGACCGTGGAAACGCGGTCGCGCCACACGTCCACCGCGTGGGCGAGACCCAGTTCACGGTCGAAACGGTCGTAGAGTGTACGACGTTTCGCGCGGAGCGACTCTGCACAGTTCAGAGCGTTGGCGAGGCACCACCACGCACCGTAATTGGTGTAGGCGTTGTTGTCCACGTGCTCCTTGTACTCGTCGGGACCTATGACGTCGGTAATACCGTAGACGCCCTGCGCCTCGTCCCACTCCAGTCGCGATGCCCAAAAGGCGGCCGCTTCGAAGATAATCTCGTAGCCTACGGCATCCATAAACTCCTGATCATCGCTCGCCATGAAGTAGTGCCACACGCCCAATGCGACGTCGGCGGTGATGTGATGCTCGATGGCGCCGCACCAGATACGGATCTGTTCGCCCGTGTGGACATCCACGTCGCCGTACTCGGGGGTGGTCTCACCGTCGTCAATCCACGCCGACTCCCACGGGAACATGGCGCCCCTGTATCCGTTCTCATTGGCCTTCCTCCGAGCCGTCGGAAGGCAGTGGCCGCGGTACTCAAGGAGGCTCCTGGCAACCTCGGGCGTGGTGAGGGTGAAGTAGGGAAGCATAAATATCTCCGTGTCCCAGAAGACGTGGCCCTTGTACCCCTCGCCCGAAAGCCCCTTGGCGCCGATATTCATACGTCTGTCGTGAGCCGGTGTAATCGCCGTCAGGTGGTAGCGGGCGAAGCGTAGCGCGCGGAGGTCTACGGCGCGCTCCGACTCGATATGCACGGGGGCGCCGGACCACACATGGGCGTTCCACGCCTCAGTGCTTGCCGACAGGTGCTCTTCGTACGTTCGATCGGCCCGATCGCGAAGGTAGGCGAGATTCACGGCGGCGAGCGACTCACCCGTAGAAAGGTCGACGTCTCTGTCGCGGTCTGTGTGTACCGTCGCGGCCTGCTCCAGCTCCAGACTCTCCCCCTTGGCCAGACGGAGGCGATATACTCGCCGTATGAGGCGACGCCCCCCTTCGGCGTGGCCGCGAACCGTCGCGTCCTCACGGCCTCGTTGCAGCCGATCGCAAAGGGCAAACGCGAAGGCTACCCGGCTCTGGGTCGTGGTCTGCATGAGCTGGAGCGTCCCTTCGTCGGGGGCGCGCATGCTCCGATACGAGAAGTGAGAGACGCCGCTGTTGGTCATACGGCCGTCTATCCCGGTCGTGAGAACGACCTCCACGTCGCGCTCCAGAGGGGTAACGACGACGCGCCTACAGAAGAGGTGAAGGTCGCGGAGCGACACGAAGCGCATAAACTCGAGGTGCATCCGGCCCGTCGCCTCCGTGCTCCACGTTATCCATCGCCCCAACTCCCCGTTGTTCAGGTTGAGGGTCCGGCGGTAGTCGTGAATCGTGCCGGCAATGAGGTTAAAGGGCTCGCCGTTCAAGCCGAGATCCAGCCCGATCAGGTCCGCTCCATTGGGGAGTTCGGTCTGCTCGTGCTCGTCAAAGCGGTTATAGGTGCCCGCAACGAAGAGATTGCGCCGCTCGCCGGGATAGCGCTCCTCGTGTGCCGCCCTGACGCCCATGTAGCCGTTGCCCTGGCAGAGAATGCTCTCCCATTTGCCCAGATTCGTCGCGTCGAAGTGGATCTCCGAGATTTCAAAACCGTCCGTGGTGTAGTCGTCGTAGGAAACCATGGTTCTCCCGTACGCGCCGGATGTCTATCCGGCACTCTCCCGTAAGATGGTTCTGTAAGGTATCAGCTGGACGCCCCCTTCCGACCGCCCCGACACGATGCGGTGCAGGAGCCGGGCCGCCTCGTAACCGAGGGCGTGGAAATCCTGGTCCACGGTGGAGAGAGGGGGGGAGACGTAGCCGGCCCACTCCACGTTGTCAAAACCGAAGAGAGCGAGATCGTCGGGCATCGCGAGGCCCAGATCGCGGGCCGCCCTCATCACGCCCATGGCCATGAGGTCCGAGGCGCAGAAGATCGCCGTGACGTCTTGCCTGTGACGGAGCAGTGCCCGCGCCGTCTCGAAGGCGCGCTGCTCGAGAAAGTCGGCGTACACGACGAGGTTCGGATCGAAGGCAAGACCGGCCACCTCCAGGGCGTCCCGATAGCCCGCGAGACGCGCCTGCGTAACCCAGGCGGTTGCCAGGCCCGCAACGTGGGCGATTCGACGGTGCCCCCGCTTCACAAGGTAGGAAACGGCCTCCCGAGAGGCGGCACGGTTGTCGATCATGACGCTGCCGATCCCCGGACTCTCCGACGCGATGTCTATGAGCACACAAGGCGTCGACGACTGCTTCGCCTCGACGAAGTAGCGGTCGTCCATGCGCAGACCCTGGAGAATTGTGCCGGCGAGGTGGTAGTCGCTGACAAAGCGCGCGTAGCTCTTCCTCCGCTGGATCTGCGTGTCCACCGGCAGGAACATCACCTCATAGTCGGTCTTCGTGAAGCTGGTAAAAACCCCGCTCAAGTACTCGCCGAGAATCGATGTGTTGGGGTGGCTCTGCAGGCTCGACATGACGTAGCCGATGATGTTGCTCTCTCTCCGCACCAGGCTGGAGGCGATCGGGTTGGGACGATAGCCCATGTCGATGGCGACCTTCTTGATTCGCGCGCGCGTCTCAGCACTCACATCGGGGTAGTTGTTCAACGCCTTTGATACTGTAGTCACCGAGACTCCGGCACGATTCGCTACGTCTCGTATCGTCATATGGTCCATTGTATCGGAGTTCCGCCTCTGACCTATCCCTTCACGCCGGACGAGGCGAAGCTCGTCTGAATCTGCTCCTGCGCGAACACGTAGATCAGAATGCCGGGAATCACCACGACGGTGAGAGCTGCAAACATCTGCGTGTAGTCGTAGGAAAACGCCTCAGTGAAGAAGGCGAGCGCCAGGGGAAGGGTACGATGTGCGGGAGAGGTTGTCAGGAGCAGGGCGTAGAAGAACTCGTTCCAGTGGGCAAGAAACATCATGGTACCGGCGGTCGCCATGCCGGTGCGCGCGAGGGGCATGTGAATCGTCCAGAAGATCCGAAAGAATCCCGCCCCTTCGATGGCGGCCGCCTCGCTGAACTCCTTGGGGATAGAGGTAAACGTGGAGCGCAAAATGAACATGGAAATGGCCATACCAAACGAGATGTAGACAAACACCAGCGCGAGCTTGGTGTCGTAGATGCCCAGATCGAGGATCAACGAGAATATCGGCTGCGCCTTTGTGTGAGGCGGCACGAGCAACGTGAGCGTAAAGAGGATGTAGAGGAGGTTCTTCCCGGGGAAGTTGTATTTCGCGATGACGTACGCCCCCATGGCGTAGATCACGAGCGAGATGATCGTCGCGAAACCCGCCACGAAAAGTGAGTTCACCGTGAAGATCTGGAAGCTGTATTGGGTGAAGACCTCGACAAAGGCGTCGAAATTCAGCTGATTCGGCAGCGCGAAGGGGCTCGTAAGGATGGCCGCGTTGTCCTTAAACGCTGACATGGCGACCCACAGGATGGGAAAGGCGGAGACAACGAACACAAAAAGAAGAACCGCGTACGTGAGAACGCCGAAGACGATCTTTCGTGTCCTGTGTGCTACGTCGTTCTCGACTACACCACCACTCGCCACTCCGTACCTCCTCAGAAACCGCGCTTGTTCATTTTGAACAGCCAGTTGACCAACAGCAGAGTGAGAATCCCCAGGAGGAACATGACGACGGCGGCGGCGTTCGCAAAGCCGTAGTTCAAGTCTGTGATCGAGTTCACCAGGATGATCGGGATGTTCATCGTGTCGTCGCCGGGCCCGCCCCGCGTCGTGAGCGCGACCGCTTCGTACATGGCGATGCGCGACGTAATCGCGAGGATCACGCTCGTTCCGATCGAGTAGCGACACAAGGGGAGGTCGATCCGGGCGGCGATCTGGAACTCGGACGCGCCGTCGATGTGGGCCGCCTCGTGAAGTTCCGTAGGAATCGACATCAGCTCCGCGTGAACGATGAGCGTCACGATGACGGCGTAAAACAGCCACGTAAGGGTCACGGCCCAGAAGGCGTAGGGTGACTGAAAGAGCCAGTTGACCGAAAAGTTGGGCGCGAAGATACGGATGAAGCCGTTCAACAGACCAAAGTCGTTGTTGAAGAGGAAACGGTAGATCATGGCCAGTGCCGCGGCCGATATGACGTTGGGAATCATAAAGGCGGCCCGGACCGCCCTCCACCCCGTGGACCTTCGATAGAAGAGAAACGCGATAAGCACGCCGAAGCCCACGTGGAGCGTGGCCGCGATGACGGACCACCACAAAAGGTTCCGCAGCGAAATGAGAAATGAGTCTCGGGTAAAGAGTCGCCCGTAGTTCTGGAGTCCCTCGAACACGGGCGCGTTGTAGCCGTCCCAGTGCGTAAGGCTCGTCGCAAAGACCGTTACGATCGGCACGAGATAGAAGATCAGGAAGACAAGCACCGACGGTAGGATAAAGAGGTAGACCCAGGGCAGGCTCTTTTGGCTGATTCTATCGAGTTTCACGACACCTCCCCCCGCCCGTTGGACAACCCGTTACCTGAGGATCGGGAACGCGACGGATGCCGCGCTCCCGTTCGACGATTCCTCGTCGCACACCTACATGCGCGTCTCTTCAGCCTTCTCCGTGAGTTCCGCCAGGAACTCGGCGGGCGTAAACGAGCCGTCGATCAGTTTAGGCAACTGCTTGCCGAACTCCTCGTTGGCGATTGAGTTGGGCATCACGTCGTAGACGGCTACCGAGAACGCCGTATCTGCGTTCACGGCGGTCGCAAGGTCGCTGAGGATCGGGTTCTCCGCCAGCGCTTCCAGGAAGTCCGGAGAGACATCCAGTTTGGGTGCGGTTCCCCCTTCGGCGAGCATAAACGCCTCCAGTTCATCGGGTTGCATCATGAACTCGAGAAAGGCCAGAGCCGCTTCACGTTCTCGCTCTGAAGCGGAGACGGGGATCCACCAGTTGTAGTCCATAACGTTCGCGATCGCGGCGTTGCCGGGATAGATGTCGCCGCGGACCTGTTCACCGCTGAAGCCTCCCGACCACTTGTCCGCTGCATCGGGTGTGAAATCGTTGACCATCCACGGCCCGTTGGCGATGACCGCAGCGTTCCGGCTCATAAAGGCGTTGGCAGCGTCGGCGTAGGCCGCCCCCAAAGTGTTCAGCGTGGCGTGATCCTGGAGGAAGCGCTGCAGCTTCGTCGTTGCGGCGAGCCAGATGGGGCCCGTGTAGTCGTAGACCTTGTCGACCACGCCAGCTCTCAGCATCTCTACACCGCCCGGCTCGTCCATGATAAGGGAGGTGAGAAAGAGACCCGTAGTCCAGGCGTTCTCACTCGTCATAAAGGCGATCCTGTCGTCGCCCAAGGACGCGACGAACTCGTCAAAGGTCATCGCGCCGATCCTCTGCGTCGGCTCATAGAGCGTCTCGTTGTAGAAGAGACCGATCGGACGAACGACCGCAAAGGGAAGGCTGACGATCTTCCCGCCCTGTGTGTTGTACTCGACGGCGTCGTCGATGAGCAAGGACCCGATCTCGGGGTGTTCATCGAGCCAGGGCCCAAGATCAAGGACGCGGTCGTTCGCCACCATAACGTCCTCGAACCAGATGTGGTCCGCACCCTCGATCAACGCAGGGAGCCGATCCTGCTGGGCCAGTTGCTTGATCTTGTCTCTGTAGCCGTCCTGTGGCAACTCTTCGATGACGATGCGATACCGCCCCTCATACGCCGCGTTGAAGCGTTCGACCTGCGGCAAAAAGAAGCGCGCACCGACATTTTGACCCGCCTTGTAGTGAGGAATGACGAGTTCGACTACCCCGTCGGCCTGCTCCTCCGCGTCGCCACCGGCAAAGAGCGGCAAAGCGATACCGAACAGCAGCAGCGCCGTGACGACGAACATCGTACCCTTTTGCATAGGAACCCTCCTTGATTGTTTGGCACGACAAATCGAAAACGTTTTCGAAACAAACTTTACAAACACTTCAACAAAAACGTTTTCGTTTTGTTTAATGCCCTATTTAACAAAAAGGTTAGGGGGAAAATTCCGGCCTGTCAAGAAAAAACGACGCGGAGCAGCATTTCAGGCTGTCCCACAACCCCTGTCCATCCGGGTTCTGGGACAGCCTGAACTGTTGAACCACCAGCCGTTCTGTTGCGGCGACCGGTCTCCTGGCGTACAATTCCCATCGGTTCATGGATTTCGGAAAGGTAGCGAACCTCGACGACCTAGATCTGAGCCTCCCCGGTGATCACGCGGACACGATACAACTCCTGGCCACGCCACACGTGCCGGAAGGGGTCAATCCGACGGGCACCAAGGATCAACGCCTCTTTCTGGGCTGCGCAAAATGGGGTCGAAGCGACTGGATAGGTCAGCTCTATCCGCGAGGCACGAAATCGGCCTGCTTCCTCAGCGTCTACGCCGGGAACTTCAACAGCGTGGAGCTGAACGCCACCTATCATCAGATGCCCCAGGCGGAACGCATGGCGGGGTGGGCCGCCCAGACCGGGCGAGATTTTCTCTTCTGTCCCAAGATCTTTCAGGGCGTCTCCCATTGGCAGCGGCTCAAGGGAGCGGAGCGGTTGACAACGGACTTTCTCCGCGGCGTGGACGGCTTTGGCCCCCATCTCGGTACGCTCTTTCTCCAACTCCCGCCCACGTTCTCTCCCGCCGGGTTCGATACGCTATCAACCTACCTGGAAGCCTTCCCAAGAGATCGCTACCCTCTCACGGTCGAGTTCCGCCACCCCGCCTGGTTCGCCGATGTCGGCGTCTACGACGAAACCTTTGCGATGCTCCGGGAGTTCGGTGTCGGCGCCGTCATCACCGACACGCCGGGCAGACGCGACGTGCTTCACCAGCGCCTCACCGTACCCGAGGCCTTTATTCGATTCGTGGGGGGCAACCTTCACCCCTCCGACTACAGTCGGTTGGACGATTGGGCGAATCGTATCAAAGTGTGGCTCGATAACGGCATCCGTCGTATCTACTTCTTTATGCATCACCCGGACGAGCTCAACTCACCGGTGCTGGTAACCCATTTCGCGAAGCTCATAAACGAGGTTTGCGGACTCTCACTCACGGTGCCTACCCTCCTGAACAACGATCCAACACTCTTCTCGTAAGCCACGGCGTGCATTGTGGCGTCCCACGATGCGCATCGCGGCACGATAGCGTGCTTGCAAAAAATACTATACATATGTATAGTATTTTTATGGATCTGGCGGACAAGCTTGCCATCCTCGCGGACTCGGCCAAGTACGATGCGTCCTGCGCATCCAGCGGGAGCGCTCGCGCCGGCACCATCGGCGCAGCGCGGCCCGCGGGTGTTTGCCATAGCTGGGCCGCTGATGGTCGCTGCGTCTCCCTGTTAAAGGTCCTCTTCTCCAACCATTGCATCTACGACTGCGCCTACTGCGTCAGTCGACGCAGCAACGACGTCAGGCGCTGCACGTTCACCGTACAGGAACTCGTCGATCTCACCATCAACTTCTACAAGCGCAACTACATCGAGGGTCTCTTCCTCAGTTCGGGCATCCTCGGTGATCCAGACTACACAATGGACAGGCTCATAGCGGTAGCCAGGCGGCTTCGTCGGGATGAGGGCTTCGGCGGCTACATCCACCTCAAGGCGATACCCGGCGCCTCGGAGCGATGTGTCAACGAGGCGGGCCTCTACGCCGATCGGATAAGCGTCAACATCGAGCTGCCCTCGGAACAGAGCCTCACCGCTTTGGCGCCACAGAAGACCAAGCGCGCCATCGTTGGAACGATGGGCCGCCTCGCGGACAAGCTACGGGAGACGCAGGAGGATCACAGACGCCTGAGCCACACTCCGACCTTTGCGCCCGCGGGCCAGTCGACCCAGCTCATCGTCGGTGCAAGCCCCGAGAGCGACCGAACGATCGTTACCCTGGCGTCACACCTCTACAACCGCCTCGCGATGCGCCGCGTCTATTACTCGGCCTACATGCCGGTCGGTTCCGACCGTCGCCTACCATCGGCGGACTCCCCGCCGCTACAACGGGAGCACCGTCTCTACCAGGTGGACTGGCTCATCCGGCTCTACCACTACGACGTGGCGGAACTTTTCACCGAGGGCCAGGAGGAGATGGATAGCGAGGTGGATCCAAAACTTGCCTGGGCGCTGCGCAACTACGACCTCTTTCCCATAGACGTGCAGCGCGCCGACTATCGGCTCCTCCTGCGGGTGCCGGGGATAGGGCTACAGGGCGCCAGGCGGATCGTTCACACACGACGGCGGACACGTCTCACCTTTGATCTGCTCAAACGATTCGGTATCGCGCTCAATCGGGCACGCTACTTCATCACCTGCAACGGTCTCCGTATCGAAGCGTGTGATCTACCGCCGGACCACCTCCGGGCACTCTTTGCCGGGAAGACGACGAACGAAGCACCACCTACGGCGGATGGTACAGGAGGGCGCAGCGTTGCGGCGTGGGGACAACTCTCTATCTTTCCAAACGAACCGAGCGATACCGCGGTCCCGCCGGACCAACGAGAGCGCCGCTCGCCGAACCGGCCCACCGGGAAGCGACCTGTGGCCCGGACGGCCAACCAACGTGCGCGGCCGGCCCGTCCGGCAACACACGCGTCCCTCCCCTCTCTCGCGGGAGTGAAGAAAAACGAAATCGGTACCGTGCCGCCTACAAAACGATACCGCCTGCTCTACGACGGTACCTTTGCCGGTCTCCTCACCCTCTTCGATGCGGTCGTGGAACGAGTCGATCGTATTCCTGAAGAGATCGTTGCCACGAATCGGCACTCCGACCACCAGAACGACCTCTTCATCGAAGATCGCCTGATCGAAACGGACAGTGCCGGTGCGGTTCGCGTCGCCCGACGCCTGGGACGCAACCGCTCCCGGTACACGTTGATCTATCACGCCTTCCTATCGGAGTTGCCCGGGATTGAGAGGAGTCTCGTGGTTCTCGCGCGAGGCTCCATCGACCGAGGTCAACTGGACGCGCCTGCGTTCGACGAGGCGGTTCTCCGAGCCGAGGAGGGCCGGCGACGCCTCCTTCATGAGGCGGAACGCTTTCTGGGGATTCTCCGTTTTGTCAAACGGGGGGACGATCTGTGGGTCGCCGAAATGGAACCCGATTGCCGCCTGCTGCCGGTGATCGCGCCCTCCTTTGTGGAGCGCATGCACACCGGGCGATGGTACATCATCGACAGAAAACGACACGAGCTTGCCTTCTACGACGGCACCCATCTCCATTTTGGCTCGGCGGACGAGGGAGCACCGTTCGACACGACCGCCGAATCGGATACCCGCGGCGATGAGGCGATGCAGAATCTATGGCGCGATTACGTCCGCCACATCGCTATCGAGGATCGAACCAATCTCGCCCTCCAACAACACTTCCTGCCGAAGAAGTACCGCCGCTACCTGACCGAACTAAACGCGAACGGTTAGCCCGCACAATCTTGTCATAGATATTGATCCACTGGAAAGCGTCGCTCCGGCGATCGAAAGGCTTCGGTTCCGGCCTGCCCGCAGCAAAGAGAGGAACGTTGCACCCGGTCGTGACCAAAAGACCTGCATAATATCGTTGCCGAACGCGTTGTGACCGAAATGGGTGCGGAGCTTGTCGGAAGTCGCACGTACATTCGAATGAGCGCAGTGTGAGACAAATGGATACGTAGTCGGAGATCGATGTCGCATTCAGGAATGGGGCTTCGCAGTGGTGGACGATGCCTTGGAATTCCGCTGTAGATCACACCAAAATTTTGTTCGTTCCCGTCAGCGCGTACACCGTGCCGGCCAAAGCCAGACAACCGGAAAGCACGAATCCCGTTGCAAAATCGGCAAAGCTCCCGGTTCCACCAAGAACAAAGCGTTGCGCCTCAAGTATATAGGTTACCGGGTTGATACGGCTCACTAATAGAAGCCACTCGCTATCGATCAGTTCACGCGGCAGAAATGTCGTACTGAGAAAGATCAATGGGAAAACAGCGGTGGTGACCATACGAGCACCGCCCGGTTTACCCGTTCGCAGCATGATGCCACCGGAGATCCCGGAAAGCGCCAGCCCCCACAATATCGATATCGCAACGACAGATACAAAGGACGATGGACCAAACCGCAGGGGCAATCCGAATATCAGCGCAACGCCTATAAGCGCAGTGCTGGTAATCGCGGTGGCCAATGCGTCGGCAATGATCGGCGCTGCTGCGAATGCCCAGCGGGGAACCGGACTGAGAAAGAGGCGACGAAAATACCCCGAGTTGAGGTCGGCATGTAGGCTTTGTCCGGCGCCTGCCGCCGAACCCATTGCCAGCGAAACGGTTCCCAATGGGAACAGAAACGCGAAATACCCGGCACCGCCGAACGCGCCGAGGTCACCAATTCCGCCGATCCCGGCGTTGTACACGATCAAGAAAAACAGACTCGACGCAAGACCCATCACGACGGTACCGGGAGAACGCAACAACTTCCGCGCCCCGCGATAGACGAGCAAAAGTCCCGAATTAGACACAGGCCACCTCCTTCCTCCTGTGCTCCTTGAGCCATAAGAGATAACTCTCTTCCAAAGAAACACCACCGGTTTTGTCGACGCGCCCCTTGAAGTCGCGTACCGATCCACGGAAGAGGATCGTTCCATCATGGATCAGAGCGATCGAATCGGTGTGTTGTTCCGCCTCTTCAAGGTACTGCGTGGTAAGAAACAGTGTCGTTCCGTCGCGCTCGTTGGCCCTGAGCAATACCTGCCAGAAGCTCCGGCGTACTTCCGGGTCCATACCCGTTGTGGGTTCGTCGAGGAACAGCAGGCGAGGGCGATGAACGAGCGCCAGCGCGCAGTGCAATCGGCGTTTGTTTCCTCCCGATAGTTCCGACGCTTTTTTTCCGCGAAATGGTTCGAGGTTGAATGTCGTCAGAAGCTCATCGCAACGTTCACGGGCGTCACGGTGGTTCATACCGAAGAGCCGGCATTGGAACGTCACCATCGACTCCGGTGTTTCCAAGGGATCGAGATCGTTCTCCTGAGGAACGACTCCCACCTTCCACTGCAGTGTCCGAGGCTGCCGACCGGGATCAACCCCGGAAACCACCGTCTCGCCACTATCACGTGTCGAAAGACCGGCGACGATGCGTACGAGTGTGGACTTGCCGGCACCGTTCGGCCCAAGCAACGCGAAGCGTTCGCCCTCTTCAATTGTCAGATCCACACCTCGCAAAGCGTGCGTGCCGCGTCCATAATGCTTATGAAGCGCCCTCACCTCCACTACGTGCCCCATGGTTCCCTCCTGTTGGATATGCTAAAAGGATAAAACCTTGGTGGGCTTTTAGAGGGTTTTCAACTTCGCAATTAATGGAATCATCTCGTCAATCGTGTCGCGATGCCGTGTCAATGTTGAAATCCACACATCGGTCGGGAACGTTTCGTACCATTTCTCTTCCTCAGTGGGACAGTTTGCCACGCGCTCCAGATCCAGAGCGGTACCGCCTGGGGTCTGATCAACCGCTGCCATCAGACGCCGGATCGCGGTGATGCTGTACCCTGCCAACCGGCACAGTCGGATGACCTTGAGCCGCGACAGGTCCAGGTCACCGAATACACGGTAGCCGTTGTGGCGATCGCGGGGGAGAATCAACAGGCCGTTTCGCTCCCAGTTGCGAATTTGATCGGCCGTGGTCGCGGTAATGTGCGCGGCTTTCCGGATGGGAATCAGTGTAGTTGTAGCGGAACGCAGCTCACCGAACCCTGAGAGCCACTCCGCAATCACGGCCAACGCCTCGCGGGCGAGAGCGATCTCACGGTTCAGATGATCGACCAGTTGATCGATCCGCGTTGCCGCTTCAACCAGCGCTCCCTCGCGTACGAGTGCAAGGATCTCCAATGCCGTCGAGCGGACAACTCCCGACATCCATGTTACGCGCGTTGCGCGGTAGACAAGCTTCGCTTCTACGAGATTCGCAGCGGAGAACCGGCGGTATCCATTGGTGTCGCGGTCAATCGGGCCCAATAGCCCGGCACTTTCGTACCAGCGAATTGTGTTGGGGTGCACACCTACCGAGCGTGCGACTTCGGAGGTGCGATAGTACGCACGCTTGGACGGCATACCGGATTCTACCAATCAATGGAGATTGAGTGTCAGAGGCCCCTTATTCCCTTGTCACAAAGATCTCGAATACCCATTGCGCAACTGTTGCGGTTCCCTCGACTCCACTCTCATCAATAACTCGAAGGGGGACTTGGATTCGTTCCGGCTTCCCGGCAACAAACTCGTGCAGTTTCAATTCATATTCCGCCCGTCCGAAACACAGACACTCGTAACCTCCGAAAACCTGGATATCGATTCGCGCCGGTGCCAACAAATCAACACTCACCCGAACGTTTTCTCGCTCCCCAAGTTCTCGCGATTCACTGTATCCCTGACCATACTGAAGGGAGACCGTTGTAACCCACTCGGGAATCGCAGCGTAGTCCTGAACCATTTCGACGCTGTTCCAACGAAAAAGAAACGTCGCGAACTGCGCCTCAGCACGAATGGCAATGATCGTAAAAAGGAATAGTACAGTTATCGGAAAACGAAATCGTGTCACGACTATCTCACTCCCACACACGGAAAATTACGGTCAAGATAATATTAAACTATTTTATCATGATTCACAAGAATATCTATTAAAACGGTGTTAGAAACAGCGTTCTATCAGTGACAAAAATCGTTGAGCCCCGGCGAAGAGACGGGTAGCGTCCCTGTACGTACCGACGTACACCCAAGAGGTCATCAAGGAACTCCCGGTTCAACTCGACGGGAAAGGAGCTATTGCGTAACTGGATTTTGGCGAAATACTATCAATTGGGCACATGAAAACTTCATCCGCCGCGGCGGTGGTCGTTGTCGGCACACTCGCTGTACAGAGTTTCTTTGCGATCCGCGGACAAGGGTTTTTATCGGATTGGATGCAACAGTTCCTGGTATTGATGGCGATCGTTGCCGTGTTGACCGTATTCGGAGTGGCATTCCGGGCCCTCCGTCTGGTATGCATCCTGATCGCAGTGTTCCTCATTTCGGTTGCCAGTATTCCGTTCGCCGACGCGATAGGGATGCGGTTAACGTTGGTGTTTCTGATTGCATTAATCACAAGCGAGCTTGGAAGCCCGGCGATGGCCACAGCCGCCTTGGCCGCCCATATCGCTTGGATCACCGTATTGATGAACGTATCCACGCCATTTCGGGATGCTATCGGTACGACGAGTATAGTCACGGTAGCTGCCCTTGCGGCATGGAGTGTGGTAATCGTGCATCTCTTGAGAAAATGGATGCGTTTGCTCAACCGTAGCGAAGAAACGGCATTGCGTCTAGGCCATCTGGAAGCCACTGTGCAAAGCCTTTCCGACGCCAACGTCGGATACAGCGATTTCGCCCGGCTTGCCCGCCGGCAGGGATTGATAGAGGAGCGTCATCGCATTACCCGAGAGATCCACGACGATATCGCTTACACGCTCACAAACATCACCATGCTTTGCGAGGCCGCGGTATCTTCGTTGGATTCGAATCCAACGAAGTCAAGGGAGTTGGTCCAAACGATCAAACACCAAGCGCAGACCGGGCACTTTGAAACACGACGGGTTCTCCGATTGCTGCGACAGCCGAACCACGGCATCCCGCACGGTGTCGAAGCGCTACAGGAGCTGCTACAGGTATATGAACGTTCAACCGGTGTCAAAGTCACCCTTCGTTTGCACGCACGGAGAGCCCGCGTTGAGCATTCCTCTGTTTCGGCTACGATCTACCATTTCGTTCAGGAGTGTCTGACCAACGCGTTTCGACACGGTCAAGCAACTGATGTGACGGTTACCCTTCTGGAGGACGGAGACTGGATGTACGTTTCCGTTAGGGACAACGGCATCGGCGCGGTAGTAATTGAGGAGGGAATCGGATTTCACGGGATGCGGGAGCGCGTATCCGCCCTGGGTGGAGAAGTTGCATATTTCTCCGATACGGGGTTCGTGGCAACCGCAAAAATCCCATTGGTTTCAGATGCTCCAGTGGTGGTTCCGGTAAAAACATGAATGGACGAATTGTCCTTGTAGACGATCAGACGCTGTTCGTGCAGAGCCTGACCGAGGTCCTACAGAGCACTGCACCGGACCTTGAGGTTGTCGCGGTGGGCTACAGCGGTGCCGAGGCCGTAGATCTTGCCCGCACGCACAAACCTGATATCGTTCTACTCGATGTCAGGATGCCGGAACTGAGCGGCGTATCCGCGGTCAGAATCATCCACGGCGAATTTCCGGATATCCGGATTGTCATGTTGACAGCCTACGATGATGACGAATACGTGAAACAGGCGGTATCGTACGGCGCTATTGGCTACCTGTTGAAAGACATGCCGGTACAGGATCTCATCGACGCGCTCCGGACAATCAAAACCGGGGCATTCCTGCTTCCTGCCAACATCGCGCAAAAGGTCCTACGTCCCTCGACCGGTTCGGTGTATCACGGCGGTTTCGATGGAACGAGCCTGCCGGAATGGTACTATCGCCTTTCGCCCAAGGAGCGGCGCATTTTGCGTCTGCTGGTGGAGCGCTACAGCAACCGGGAGATCGCACAAATCGTCCACTTCGCCGAGCAAACGGTCAAGAACCGGTTGAGCCGTATCTATGAGACAATCGGTGTCGAGACGCGCAAAGACGCTGCGCACGTCGCCGAACGATACATTCATTTTCTCTAACAGAGCTCTTCACATAACTCGGTACCTTCTGAGTACCTCCCGTACTTGCGGTTTCCCCATTCACGACTGATCATGATCTCAATTGTTGCACGACCCGGCGCAGCGTTGGGTGAAGGCAATGCAATTTCAGTGCCTCAAGGAGCTTTCATGAGACGTCCGCTAGATTTGAGTGTCACCCCGTATCCATATCCGGTCGATGAACCTCCGATCGCAATCGAACCCCCTGCGCATCATGTAGAGCCACCCAGTGACTCGCGCACCCGGTCAGAGATAATGGGATACGTCGAGTGTTCGATTTTCGGATATGAAAATAGCCCTGAAGACCCGACCGTTGAGATTCGTTACACGGTTGATCCGTGTCCCGGCACCCATGCGGAGGTCTACTTCCCCGAAAAATGGTACTACCCGGATGTCGACGGAAAAACCGCATTCGTGCGTGACCTGTCACAGGTACGCACGGATCACCTGGTCAACGAAGCCGTTATACTCGATGTGACGGACGTTGATTCCCTAGATTTAGAAAAAAAGTACTTCGAAAAATACGACAAAATAGTCCAACCAGGCGACACCGTGCTGGTTCGCACCGACCATAGCAATCGATATGTGGAATCGCCCGAGCGCCCGACCGCGGATCTGTATGGGTCAAGCGGAGGTCTCGCGAAGGATACCGCTGACTGGCTGGTCAAAGAAAAAGGAGTGGTCGGAGTCGGCTTAGATACGCGGTCATTCGAGGCGCCGAGCGGAAAGATGAACTTTCCGGTGCACGAAGTCATGCACCTTAACAAGTGTCTCATCATCGAAGATCTCGCAAGACTGGATAAAGTCGGAAGCGATCGGGTGCTTGTACTAATCGGGCTGCCGCTCAAGGGACGGTACGTTACCGGTGGATACGCACGGATCATTGCGGTTGAAGAGAGTTCCAACGGGCTCAAACTGACCGATCTCTCGCACCGGTTACATGAGTTTCCCGATACGAACCTCACGCCGGATTATCTACCTCAAAGGATTGAGCCGCTCGATCAGAAAGCACACTTCCAAAGGTGGTTTCAGCTTCACCCATACCTGGTAGGTCAACGCGGATCAAACCGTGCGGGGCAGTTTGGTGTCAACGACACCTCCGGCGCGCACTACATCTCGTTTACCAGCCATCTGGGGACACACATGTCCGTCGGCGCGGCTCCCAATGGGTACCGCGATCTGAACAGCGTTCCGCTGGAAAAGCTGGTTGGGTACGGCTCTCTGATCGATATCCGAAATATCGGTGCCCGTCAGTGCATTACTCGCGAGACTATGAAACGGGCCGCGGGATCGGTACAGAGAGGCGATATCGTTGTACTCCGAACCGGCCACATGGATCGCTACTTCGGACAAGAGGCTTTTATCGATCTGAGCCCCTACCTTGCGGAAGATGCGGTTCAATGGCTGATCGACCGAGAAATCAAGGCTTTGGTTACCGATCTGGCCGGCATCGAGCAGCAGTCTCCATTGAAAGGAGTGCCGCCGACGGGCAATAACTACCGACTGTTCTCCCAGAACCGGATTCCGATCACCGAGGGCGCAATCAGTACGTGGCTGATCCGAAAATCGCGTTTCCTGGTTGCGTCCCTTCCGTTCAACCTCTTGGGACTGCGTTCCGCTCCAACGCAGGTATTCGTCGTCGAAGAGTGGGATTGATGGTGTGAAATACACGCGTTATGGACGCGTCATGAGAAACCGTTGAGAAGGAGGCGGGGAAAATGAAAAACAAGACTTCAGGTCTTTGGGTACTGATGATCATATTGGGCGTTGTGCTCTGCGCGACCACTGCGTACGCCTCGGGGCAACCGGAAGGGGCATCAACTGTGCCGGTCGAGGAACAGCGTCTGATCATGATGGTGTCCTCAGGTGGGTCGGGAAACACGCTCGCCGCGGCCGCGAGGAAGTTCGAGGAAGAGACGGGGATCGAGGTTGAAACGCTGTTCTTCCCCTACCAGGATGTTCGTGATCGACAGTTTCTAGCGTTGAGCGGAGGCCGTTCGACACCCGACATAATCGCGGTCAACGACGAGTGGTACGAACAGATGTACTCGTATCTTACGCCCCTGGACGGCTTGATCGATCAAGAAGTCATAAACGGATTGATGCCGTCCCTGATGCGAGACTTCAAGCGCGACGGTTCAACGTATATGATCCCCGTGCGAGTCGGTACTGACATCGTGATCTACCGCCGCGACATCTGGGATCAACACGGAATCCAACCGTCGGACGTGCGCACGTGGGAAGATTTCCTGCGCGTGGCAAGAACGGTCAACGACCCGGAAGCCGGCGTGTACGCGTACGCCTCGCAGTACACACCGAGACCCTATATGCTCGACAAGTACAGCGGTATCCTGTACAGCTACAATACCGAGTTGCTCAACGAGGATGGCACTCGGGCCGCATTCAATACCCCAAACGGTATTCGGGCCACCAAAACCTTCGTTGAACTCTTTCAATATACTCCCCCCGGGGCTATCACCTATTCGATCGCAGAAGCCGTTGAGGCGCTGCAAACCGGGTTGGCATTTATGAATATTGAGTATGCCCCGAGATATACCGTGGTCAACGATCCTGATTTCCCTCACTACGGCAACTTCGCCCTGTTACCCCATTTCCCGTACGGGGAAGGCACCGGATTGCAGACCGGTGTCCCAACGGCACCGACCTGGTCTCTGGGAATCAATCGATACTCCAGGAATCAGGAAGCCGCCGCCAAGTTTCTGAACTTCATCGGATCATACGACGAGCAACTTCGGTTGGCCGTCAATCATTCGAATACTCCAAGCGTGTTGGCCGTGTATGACGATCCGGCATTTGTAGAAGCGGTTCCGGTCGCATCGAACATCAAGTCGGTACTGGCGTCATCCCGGGCGCGACCGTTGCACAAAGACTGGGACAGAATCGTGGATGCCTTGGCAGCACAAATCGAACGAGCATTGCTCGGCGAAATCACCGTCGAAGAAGCACTTGAAATAGCCGAGCGCGATGTAAATGCCGTATTGTCAAGAAGATAGTTGGTAGAATATCGGCCGATGATTATTGCTCCAATCCCCGCCGCATGGGGATTGGAGCACGGTCTACGCGATCGACACCGAAGTCCGATGGTGGTGGGAACTACATGAGATTTCAGGGCTCAAACGGATTTGTTCACTGGCTTGAGGTGTCACGAGAACGGTACGCGTACTCAATGATTCTACCGTCTATGATCATCCTGTTTATCGCGCTGTTGGCACCATTGATGTACAGCCTGGTAATTTCGCTCTTCGACTGGCCGCTCATGGAGCCCCGCCGACTATTTGTAGGCATCAGAAACTATCTTGTGCTGCTGCGGCGCGAGCAAGTGCTTCGCTCATTGATGATTACCCTCCGGTTTGTTTTCTTCTCCGTCGCTTTCGAGATGGTTCTGGGAGTCGGAATCGCCATGATACTCAATCAACAGTTCAAATGGCGAAACATCATCCGACTGGCCATCCTGCTTCCCATGATGGCATCTCCTGCTGTCGTCGCTTTGAGCTGGCGCATGATCTTGCATGCCGATCGGGGCGTTCTCAACTATTTGGTGGGATTGCTGGGCATCGACCCGCAAGTGTGGCTGGGTGCCGATTGGGCCTTTGCAGCCATAGTTGCCGTCGACGTGTGGCGGTCGACTCCGTTTGTGATACTGATGATTCTGGCGGGACTCCAGGCGATACCGGAGGAACTACTCGACGCCGCTCAGGTCGACGGGGCAAGCCCCTGGCAGACGTTCATACGGGTAACCGTTCCCCTGCTCCGGCCGGTCATTCTCGTGTCTCTTATCTTTCGTACTATGTTTGCGTTGAGAAACTTCCCGATTCCATGGGTGCTTACGGGAGGTGGCCCGCTGGACCGCACCAACGTCATAGGAATCGAAATCTACCGACAGGGGTTCTTCTTCTACGACATGGGAATGGCATCGGCCTTATCGTGGCTCCTCGTAATCTTGACTGTTGTCCTCAGTGTCTTGTACATCCGATTGACCTCACGGGAGCCATTGTGAACTACATTCCCAGAAAGAGACGGCTCGGCCTCGTTCCGTCCGTCACGATATTTATACTTCTCCTTACCTCGACGCTTCCGTTCGTATGGATACTGATGACAAGCCTCAAATCGCCTGCAGATATTGTGGCATGGCCACCGAAGTTCATCTTTACTCCGACATTTCAAAATTACCTGAGCATATTGGGTAGGGGCACCGGTCGCTTTGCGTACCAGTTTCGCACCTTCCCGTTCGTAAAACTGTTATACAACACCATGGTCGTTACGGCCGCGAGCGTTGGGGGAGCAATAACGGCGTCGGCACTCAGCGCGTACGCCTTGAGCCGCCTCCGTCCACGGGGAACGACGGCGATTAACTTCATCATTCTCGGTACTCGAATGGTACCACCGATCGCCCTCGTGGTTCCGCTATTTATGCTGTACAACGTGGTAGGGTGGCACGATACCCTCCTTGGATTGATCCTTCCGTTTACTGCGTTGAACATCCCAATGACGACCTGGATGCTCGAGGGGTTTTTTCAGGACCTTCCCAAGAACTTAGAGGATGCAGCGCTGATTGACGGATGCGGGGTGATGGGCGCGTTTGTTCGAGTCATCCTTCCGCTGGCGGCGCCCGGATTGGTCGCAACGGCGATCTTCGCGTTTATCCTGTCGTGGAACGAACTCACGCTTCCCCTCGCTTTGACAATGTTCGAGGCACCGACCTTACCGGTCCTTGCGTCCCAAGTGCGTACCGACGAGGGAATTCTATACGGCCAGCTTGGAGCGGTGGCGGTACTGATGAACATTCCCATTGTATTGTTCGCAGGATTCGGCCAGCGATATCTTGTCAGTGGATTGACCGGCGGGTCGATCAAAGGATAACCAACAAGGAAACGGTCCGTCCGCGTTGTACTCCCGCGGACACCGATTCAGCTTTTTCTGTTACGACCTAAGACTGTACGCCGCCGGTCGCGTCGTTTCCCTGGGCGCTCCCGAGGGGGCCGCCGCCATTGTCCGTGTGCATCTTGCTCAGGGAGTCCATAGGCGCTGAATCAAGCGGGCATATTTAGACGGCTTTTCGAATATCGAGAACGTGAGTTTCCGAGGATCTCACCCGTGATCCGATTGAGATGTGGTGCGGTCTACGGTCTTTATCTCTTCACGGTCCGTAGTTCATTCTCGATCGCCTTTTCAACAAACGCGTTTATCGATCTGTTCTGCCGCTTCGCTGCGATCGCGACCTCTCGGTGCAGCTCCGGCGAGAGGCGAAGGTTGAATCGTCCCGAATACGGCTTCTCGGACGATACACCTTCCTCTTCGCACCAAGCAATGTAATCTTCAACTGAGTCGCGAAACGCCTGTTCCAGCTCTTCCACGGACGATCCCTGGAACGTGATAACGTCTCGGGTATTCACCACCTCCCCGTGGAACAGCTTCATTTCGTCATCGTACTCGACATCGCCAACATAACTCTTGTACGTCATCATGGTGTTACCCTCGCGCTCTCCAAGAACCTGCGCATCGATCTCACCGCGCCTTTGTCCGTTTCCTTTCGAGGATGCGGTCGGTAGAACACTGCACGAACCTCACCGAGTTTGATGCGGACCCGTGAACCTCGGCCTTCGGTGATTGTGGCCCCCAGCGCAACGAGCAATTTCTCGATGTCGGCCCAATTGATGTTTGCCTGAGGCGGATTCTGGAAGATCAATCCGAGTGTTTGCTCGTGTTTTCGGTTCACACGAAAATGGTACTACGAATCAGTACCATCGTCGACTGCCGTTTTGCCATATGTTAGTAACTGACGGTCACCGGCTGCAATCGAGACCCAATCAGCATCCTCCTATCGGCACCTAATACGGATGCCGTCGGCCCCAGCCCCCTTGTGTGATCTTCGTCCGCCGTTGACAGGGCGTCGTATTTCCCGGTCTTTGAAAATGGCTCAACTGGAACCAAGCAAGCAGCTACGGCGCAAACATCGCCTACAGCACTTCGAGCGATTCTGCCAAAGAAGACGCATCCATCGTGCCGAGCTTCTTTGCCAAACGGTTGCGGTCCACCGTCCGAAGTTGATCCAAAACAATGTAGCCGGATTTGCCGTGGAAGCTGCACGCTATTCTGAATGGGTAGGCGTACCCACCGGTTGTCATTGGTGCAACTATGAATGTGCCCATATTCGCGTTTAGTTCGTCAGGAGAAACAACGATGCATGGTCTCGTCTTACGGATTTCGCGGCTTCGGCGCGGTCCGCCCAGTAGAAACCGTGGCTTGACACAAAAACATAACAACCTATCATTCTAGTTTATGAATCATGAACTGCGTCGGCTCTCGATCGCGCTCTGTTGCGCTGGGGCGCTGTGGATTCCGTCCGATTTGCACGCTCATGATGTCGCCTCGATAGACGATGTGGACGCGGTATTCGACGCCTACATTGACACGACCAATTCCTTTCGGGCGTTTACCGACCGCTACACCGATGTGGAGAACGCACTGGACGTATATCTCTTCGCGTCGCCCCTCGACTCGTACCGACTTGGGCCGGAGATCACTGACGGAGACCCGATTACGACCCGGCTATTCGACTACAATTTCTTCTACCAACTCACGCCTATCGAGTGGTTGTCTCTCTACAGTTACGCGAACGGCCTGCTGTTTGCAGAGGAGTTCGGAGAGTACGTGCGCGGATATGCGCGAACCAGCCTTGTCTCCGCGATTCGCCTTAACACCGAGATCGGCCGTTTTCATTACGGGGTTGTCAACGAGATTCCGTTCCAAGAGGTAGACGCGCCTTTGGAAGAGGGATCTACCGCTGCTATCTACGCCATGGGATACCTCGCCGTGCTGGCGCCGGTCACGATCGCGGCGGACGTTCTTGATTCCGGACTTCGACTCGACATGGTCCATGCCGATTTCGATCGCGCCCGCGTTTTTTCGTTGATCAGCCGCTCGGACCTCTACAGTTCGAATCTTTTGTTGTTTCGCATGGTAGAAGAGTACGACTACGCGCTGGATCTGCTGCTCCAGTATGCGCATACCGCGGAGGATTACGTTGCCGGCGGGGCCACGGCCACCATAGGAGACGAAGACGCGCGATTGGAGATCACCCCCGTACTTGATCTCGTTTCATACTTCAAAGAGGTGCACTTCCGATTCGTCAGCGAGCGTTTTGATGCACACCTTCAATTCGCCGCCAACGAATGGGCTGAACCCCGTGTTGGAACATCGGCCGAGTTTCGACCCAATCGCGTCCTTGCAGTAGGAATCAGTTTCAACGACTCGTACTTCACCGGGTTTCGGAATGTGGCAGGATTCTCCGTGTACGGCCGGTTCCACTACGATTCATCGATCTACTCGCTCGAATGGTAGTAAATCCGCCTTTCGTCGCAAACGACAAGGATTCTGTTATCTTGTAGGCTTCATCTTTAAACTTACTTTTCGTATTTAAACATCCCCCCGTTGGAGTCCGATTGTCCCGCCGTTCCGAAGAAGGTCTTTCACGCTCTTTTTCACCTGATTACGGTCAACTTTGTCCTTCTCACCGTCGCGCTGTGGATTGAAGGGTTGCGACCCCCGTCCACCGGCGCGTGGAGCCCAATGGCACTCTTGGCGGGCGTCAGCTTCATCGGCTACGGGGTGGTGGAAATAGCGATCGCGCTGACGTCGGGCATCTCGGAGGCGCTACGTAAGATGTTCGTGTGGATCTTCTTCCTCCTGACGGGCGCGTTGGCGTTGGCGTTGGCAGGGTCCGTGCCGGCGTGATCGGCTGGTCCTGTTTCGTAGGGCTCTACGAAACGGCCGCAACGATCGTATCTTTGATCCTCTCCACGACCCTTCTTCGCGTCCAATAGTTCCGATGGCTTATCACCGGTAATCCGGCGTTGATAACCGCGTCGGATATCCAATCGGCGGCGTACGCACCGCCCAACGGACGAAGCGGCCACCCGAGGATGTCGTCCCGGTCGAAGATGTTCAGCCAGGAGAAGGTGTCGTTCGGCCGTTCGAAGAGCTCTCGTTCTTGGAGTCCAGCGACAAAGAGCGGAATGTTGCATCCGGTCGTCACAAGGAGAGCGAGCCGTTCGCGGAGGTCGCTATCCAAAGCGGTTTTCTTCTTCTGCTCGTCCCAGAGAAGATCGGAGAAGAGGTGCCCACCAAATGAGGAGGCCCACACGACGAGCCGTTCGCCGTCTACCATCTGCCCCAGTTGGTCCGTCAGGTGACCTTTTACCTGGTCGTGGATCTTCCTATAGTTGCTGTTCGCCTTGTGCGGTTTTGTCCCGTACACCGTGGCGTCGCTGCCGTTGTCCAGCAGGAACCTCCGTATCTCTTTGAGTGCGATATCTTCGTGGTCGATATCGTCCCAGTACGCGTTCGCGTTTGTCGCCGCGTGGTGTGCGTAGAGCACACCCGACGCCTCCGTGACGTGAACCGACGCACTATCGAGCGCCGCCTGTATGCGTTTGAGCTTCGCCTCGTAGAACCCCGTCTCGTGGTTTCCGATGCCGTGCAAGGCGACGATCCGCACCTGCTTTCCCATACTACCTCCCTTTGGTTGGGCAACTCCCGTTAGGGGCATTCGCAACCGATTTTATTGAACTTCGCGGGGTTGCCCGCGTAGTAGACCGTTTCCAGGTTCATTGGGGCGCGCGTGAGGGCGTAGCGGCGTACAGGCTTGGATTTGATTGTTCGATAGAAGAGGTCTGCCACACCACCTTCAACGCCGTCCTCCTTCAAGATATCGCGAAAATGCTTGTCGGCGGCGTCCAGATACTCGTCGTCATCGGGGAGTATTCCCATACGAAACAGCTCGTACAACGCGTCGTGCACAAGAGACGCGCGCATGTACTGCTGCCAGTCGGGAAGCGGACCGCTCGGCCCGTCCCAATGGAACCCCGCCTTGATGTCGAGTACACCATCAGCGCCGAGATCGATGAATTGTGAACCAACGCTTTTCTCGTGTTTGATCGCTGTCCGGTAGCGATAGTCGCAGTGGAGGCGATACTTTGCCGTGGACGCAACCTCCGTATAGCACGCGTACTGAACTTGGCTTCCCATTGCTTTCGCCTCCTTAAAAGAGTTGGAGCAGCGGCACGTCGACGGACGCCACCACTCCGAGATGGTGGGTCACGTCATCGCCGCCCAAAATCCCTCGCCACGCCACGCCCACCGACAACGGGAGGTCGGGAACGGCGACCGTCAGGTGTGCACTAGGCAGCAGAACATCCTCAAACCTCCAATCGCGGTCATTGTCCTGAACCTGGGCGACGAGCGGTCCCAGGAAGTCGACAGGACTGACAAAGAACGATATCGGCCACAACGATCTGCGAGCGCGTGTTTCGTTTCTCTTGTAGTAGCGCGTACCCGCGACGGACAGTTCGATACCGAGCGGGACAGAGGGCATAAACCAGTCATCCGAGGTGTCGGCCGTGTAGTCGCGAAAAGCCAACGGCGTAAGCGCCACGCCGGCGTAGGCGCTCACGAACGCATGAACCCCGGAACGGCGTTTGCTTTCGTAGCTCACCGGGGGCAGGAGATAGCTTTCGATGATTCCCGCGACCTCTTCCGCGGTTGTCGCGTCATGTGCCTTTGCGATTTCGACGATTTGGACGGCAACAAGAATCACCCGTGTAGCGTCGTCGAGTGCGCGAAAATCACGGTCGTCGAGATTTTCAGATCCGACGTACTCCACGAGTTCGATCAATGAGACCGAGACGTAGGCGAGGTTAATCAGGTCGTCTGATTCTATCGGTTGGTGGGTGCTGATCGTCTCAACTGTTTCCCCGAGGCGGTCCAGATCAAAAGCACGTAGCAGCTTCTCGGTATCTGCGACCAGAGACGAAATGTCGTCCAATCGATTGGTGACTCGCTTCTCGATCTTGTCGAGATAGCCGTCGACCGAATCGATCCGGTCGAGAATCGCCTGCCGGTTCGCGCCGGTACCCTCGCCGGCCTTATGGGTAGCGTCGCCGGTTGGTTCCACAATTGACCGCACCAGCGCCAAATCCTCGCGAAACGGGCCGACCGATTGCACTATCGGGTCAAAAACGTGCTCGTAGAAATCGGTCAGATGCTCTATCGCATCAATCGGTGAGCTCCTATGAGTCTCGACCATTGCATCAATTGCCATTGGGAACGACGATTCGCCGCTCCCGAACGTCTCGCTCGTAACTGATCCCAGAATCAAGAGCGTGTACAGACCCGACGACACCGGAGCCGAGAGATTGTCCGCAGAGTTCGAGAGCCTTCCCCCCTCCACGAGGTCGAAAACGGAATCGACGAACGACTCGATGTCACTGTCATTAAAGTTCCACGTAGGATCGGTGGCGTTATCGGAGAACTCAGCGTGGAGATCCTCAAAGAGAAGCCACAACGTTTCCGTGAACCAGGGTGGATCCTTCACATTGTCCACGTTAACGGCGTTGATGACGAGTATTTCTCTGAAAAGCGACTCCAGAAACCACTCGAACGCCTCGTTCTGGATGTGCACAAGGTCGGCGGCGATCACGGTTTCGAACAGATCCGGTTCCGACAAGAGCCACAACAGGTCCTCCGACTTTGCAGCGAACGCGATGTTTGGTGCGTATTTCTCGAGCAGCTGGTTATTCGCGAGCGTTCGTTCGAAAAGAACCCGAAGGTTGACCTCGATTCGCGATTTGAGGACCGACGTCACTCCTTCGATAATCTCATCCTCTTTCGGACTCACCGTTGCGACCGGTAAGGTAGCCAAGAGAAACGTAACCACCGTCGTCAACCCAATTCGTCGTAGGGTGTTCTTCTCTCGATTCATCTTCCACTCCTACCCTATCCACAAACGCCACGTATTGGTCCACAACGCTCGCTCACTCGTGGTGACGGATAAATGGTAATTTTATATTAATAATCTCGATATATTATGTCCAACTTGGCTCTTCACTCGTGAAACGGAGCGTACGATCAGCGGACAGTGGCGAGCGTGATTCGATGGCACCGCGATCGGTCGCTTTGCTGGTGTACGGGATACAGGAAAACCAAGGAATCGCACCTGACGCGGATCTCGTAACCTCGATTGGTCTTCACGCAGCGATACAAAATCCACCGGCAGCGCCCCGGAGTAACGGAACCGCAGGCGTCGTCTTTCACGACGTAACATCCAACCGTAGTCCCGCTCCGAAATGCGAAGGGCACCACCTACGGCGCGAGCACGAACTTCCCCACGTGTTCGCGCTTGATAAGCTCTCGTTGCGCGTCCGCGATCCGCTCCAGGGGGAACGTCTTCTCCAGGAGCGGTTTGATCTCTCCGCGTTCGATATAGCCGATCAGATTCGGAAAGACCGGTTCGTCCCAAGCGGTGCAACCGATGAGCGTCTGGTCCTTCAAGTACATGGTACGAAGGTCCAGGGCAACGATGGGACCGGCAACGGCGCCGGACGAGACGTACCGCCCGCCGCGCCGCAGGAGTTGCAACATCTTCGGAAAGGCGTCTCCACCAACGTTGTCCACCACCACGTCAACGCTGTTCTCACCGAGCGCGACGATCAGGTCGGAACCGCGCACGATGACGATGTTTGCACCTATCACCCGGAGGCACCCCGCTTTTGCCGTCCCCGTCACGGCAATCACGGTAGCTCCACGGCGATGTGCCAACTGGACCGCGGCGGAACCGACGCCGCCGGAAGCGCCCGCCACCAGGACGGTTTCGCCCGGTGCGACCCCCGCCCGGTGCAGCATGTTTTCGGCCGTGCCGTAGGCGCAGGGAACGGTGGCCAGCTCCTCATCGCTCCATCCACACTCGACCGGGAAGACCTCGGTGGCTGGGACGGTCACGTACTGTGCAAAGGCGCCGTCGAAATCGGAGCCCATCCAGGCGTTTTCCAGCGATGCAAAACCGTGGGTTCGCATACACGCCCGCACGAGGACGCGGCGCCCGATCGGGGCGCTCTCTACGCGCGATCCAGCCGCCTCAACCAAACCGCAACAGTCGGTTCCCTGGATAAAGGGAAAGGGAGTCGCGTCGTTCCAACCGCCGTCGGCGCGTACGCCATGGGCGGACTCCTCGGCGTTGTTGACCGCGGTATCATTGGTTGCGCCGGTCACGTTCGCGGAGTACCACCCGACGCGCGTATTGATATCAGTGTTGTTCACGCCGGCCGCCAGAACCTTCAGAAGAACCTCGTTCGCGCCCGGGACGGGAACGGGAACGTCCCGGTACTCCAGTTTGTCATAGTCGCCTACGCCGGTTGTCACGATCGCTTTCATCGTCCTTTTAGCGTACATCGTGCGCGCTCCTTGCACGTTCGCGGAACTGCGTGGGTGATTCGCCCGTCGCCGCCTTGAAAACGCGGTTGAAGGTACTCTTGGACGAGAACCCGACATCGAAGGCGAGGTCGAGAATGCTCCTGTCCCGGAGTTCTCCCTTTTGTGCCGCCTCCAGAAACGCGTCAACGCGCCGTCGCCCGATAAGAGCGGGGAAGGACCGACCAAACTCATGGTTGATCGCGTGCGATAGTTTGGACGGATGAATACCGACCATCTTTGCCATCGAATCCAGGGAAAGATCCGGATCACGATACGCCCCGGCGGTTAACATCGTCTCCACTTTGCCGGCGATATCGGCGTACTCGCCTTTGTCGATATCGCTTGCCCCGCGCCGATATCGCGCCACGCCGCCGGGAAGACGCGATGTTCCCGACGGAACTTCCGGTGCCAACACCATGAGAAACGAAAAGACGTAGATCAGCAGGGCCATAGCCGCCGAGAGCAGAACGAACGGGGTGGCCTCACCGCGCGCCAGCCGCGCGGATGCTGCCGGGACCAGGGCCACAAACGCGAACAGGGCGAGTGAAACGATCGGTGTTACCACCAACCAGCGGAGCCACATCCGCTGATGCGGCGTTGCTTCCGCCGCCGGTCGGCGGCGGAACGCAAGCCGTACGGCCAGAGTGACGTAGGTCACGTTCACAACCACCTTGCCGGCGTTACGGATTATGAGATGCAGCGGTGGTTCTCCCGCGAAAATCGACGCAAACATGGCAGCGTACGCGGCGTTACTCATGGTAACGGCGATTGCCGTCGTGAAGAGAACGTCCAGAGCGTACGGAACAAAGTGCAAGAGGATCCGCGGCGTCGTCCGAATGCCGGTGTCATTGCTCAGTTCGTGGGCGAACCACCAAAGCAGCGGACCGAAGAGAAACGGCAGCGGAGTCGTCAAAGGAAGCATCCACCGGAACGCCACCATCGTCTGAGGGTTCCAGGCGGGGATCGTTCCCATACGAAGCGAATAGACGAGCAGGAGCAGCGCAAGCGGGTAGTTCTGGGCGCGGCGGAACCGAAGCGCCACGAGCGCCAGGAGCAGCGCACCCTGGACCGCCCCGAGTGTTGCCACGAACTGCAAGATCGTCATTCTCGCCAGTATAGCGTCCCAAATCATGTTTTGGGGCGCAGGCGGCGGAGTTTGAGTGCATGGTAGGTATACGGAGGTACCCGTTATGTCTCGAATCTCACCTGCTCTGCGTATCGCGGTTGTGATCGGTATCGCGATAATCGCGCTGTCCGGATGCAACATTCAGGAACTGCTCGGCCTGGAAGAGGAGGAAGACACCGGTGGATCGCTCATCACCGATCCGGAAGCGGTCGCCGCGATGGAAGTCGTGGGAGGCTTGATCGAAGCCATCCTTGACGGAGGCGGTGACCCGCCCGCGGGTCAGACCTTTCCCGACTACGACACAGGCGACTATCCTCCGGGTATCTCCGTCACGACCACCGCGTCGTCCGGTTCGACGGTCGCGCTGGATGTGACGATCACCGATGTCGTGCCGGAGGCTGACGGAGTCCCCTACGACGAGACGTACAACGGCTCGGCCGATATCGCGTTCACCGATAACGCGGCGGCGAGTACACTCACCGTCGAGATCGATGCAACGATGACGGTTAGCGGTACCGATGCCCTTTTTTCGTCGATGTCGGTGGAAGGCGGCGCTGCGGTGTACACCTACTCTGCCACATCGCTCGACCTTTCCGCCGTGACCGCCGGCACCCTTACGGTGGATGGAACTCCGTACGATATGACGCGCATCGATGTCGGCGGCGACGGCGGTACCGGGGGAGACACGGTCAGCGCCGCTGATTCGCACTACTTCCTCATGTCCTATCGGATTGACGCCAATGGCGTTGACCGGCCGCAAATCGTCTACTCGGAAAACGGGTCCACCTGGTCCACCAACCCGATCCAACTTAACGGTGTCGGTCGCCTCCGGGCGGGGGTGGTCAACAACCAGGGCCGCATCGTTGCCGTCGGCACCGGTGGCTACGTCTACTGGTCGAACAACGGGTCAGAGTGGACGATGGTGGGCTCTGCTTCCGTTACAACGCGGGACCTCTTTGTCGTGGAGTTCTCCAACGGCGTCTGGATCGCCGCGGGAAACGGCGTCATTCTGAGGAGCCCCGATGGCGTCTCCTGGACCGAGGCGTGGACCGGCGGCGTGGAAATCCATGCGGTGATGTACGATGCCGCCAAGGATACGTGGGTAGCCGCGGGCGCCCCACCGGATACCGGCGTCTTCTCCACCGACAACGGCGTAACCTGGACAACCTCGGTCGCCGACGACGCCAATCGCCCAAACCAGATGATCGTCGAACTCTTCGCGACCGACGACGATACCGAATGGATCGCCCTGACGGGCCAACCGGGAAGCCCCGGCGGCATACTCGACGGAACGGACCTGGAGCCGGCGGACGGCGATACGGACTGGGTAATCAATTCAACCGGTGTAACCACGGCGGCGTACGCGGTACTCGCCGGAGCGGAGAGGGACGGCGTTTTTGTCGCCATGTCGCAGCTCAACGGTACCGACGCAACGATGCTCGTTTCACTGGACGCCGGCGACATCTGGTCCGCCCACGATGTATCGGGTCTGCCCGGGTGGCCGGTCGACATCACGGCAATCGGCAACGGGTTCATGGGCGTCACCAACCGGGGTGGTATCGTTCGTGGATCGGCGGACGGTCAGACATGGCAGGTAGTCACCGACGAGTCGTACGGATCGTACGGCGTCGTATTTAGACCGTAGCAACCGGGGTTGAATGCAACATCTCGGTCGTTGTCGTTAAAAATCGGCCGGCGACCGACAAAATAGCGGCAATATCTCCACTCACTCGGCACAACGGCTTCGCATCCGCCTTGTGGCCGGCCGTGGCTTCGCGGTAGCGTGACCACGGAGGATTGATGAAGAAAATCGACGTGATGGTCACGGCATTTCGTGACGGCTTCCAGTCCGCCTACGGTGCTCGGGTATTGACGGACGACTACCTTCCGGCCCTGGAGGCGGCCGCCGAAGCCGGCCTTCACCATTTCGAGATCGGTGGCGGCGCCCGTTTCCAGTCGCTCTATTTTTACGCGAACGAGGATGCCTTTGCCATGATGGACGCGTCACGTGCCGCGGTGGGGCCGGAGGCGAATCTGCAAACCCTGGCGCGCGGAATCAGCGTAGTCGGCCTGGACTCCCAGAGCAGCGATATCATCGACCTGCACGCGGTGCTCTTCAAAAAACACGGCGTGACGACGATCCGCAATTTCGACGCGTTGAACGATATCGAGAACCTCAACTACAGCGGGCGGGCAATCCAGAACGCCGGTCTGAATCACGAGATATGCGTGACGCTCATGGGCCTTCCTCCGGGTGTCAGCGGGGCCCACGACGAAGAGTTCTATACGGGCAAACTCCAGGAGATCCTCGATTCGGGCATCCCCTTCGACTCCGTGTGTTACAAGGACGCCTCCGGTACGGCCACGCCGGAAACGGTATACCGGTCGATCAAGGAGGCGCGACGGCGGGTGCCGCCGGAGATCCCGATTCGGTTTCACACGCACGAGACGGCTGGAACGAGCGTCATCTGCTACAAGGCCGCCCTGGACGCCGGCGCAGTAGGAATCGATCTGAGCCTTGCGCCGGTATCGGGGGGTACGTCACAACCGGACCTAGTCATCATGTGGCACGCGCTTCGCGGCACCGAATATGACCTGGATGTCGATATCGAGAAGGTCATGGAAGCGGAAGCGCTTTTCAAGCACCAGATGCGGGATTACTTCCTGCCGCCCGAAGCGGCCATCGTGGAACCGATGATCCCCTTCTCCCCGATGCCGGGCGGAGCCCTTACGGCCAACACGCAGATGATGCGCGATGCCGGTACCCTGGACCGTTTTCCCGAGATCATCGCCGCCATGCGAGAGGTCGTGAAACGTGGCGGTTTCGGTACTTCAGTCACGCCGGTGTCGCAGTTCTATTTCCAACAGGCCTTCAACAACGTCATGTTCGGTCCTTGGAAAAAGATCGGCGATGGGTACGGAAAGATGGTCCTCGGATACTTCGGCCGAACGCCGCTACCACCGGATCCCGAGGTTGTCAAACTGGCGGAGGAGCAGCTCAAACTGCCGCCGACCACCGAGAATCCCCGGGATATCAACGATCGGGACGCAAACAAGGGACGTTCTGCGGCCGAAGCGCAGCTCCGCAAAGAGGGCATCGAGATTACCGACGAGAACGTCTTTATCGCCGCCACGTGTCTTGAAAAGGGAATCGCCTATCTGAAGGGAGAGGCAAAGCGGAACATCCGGAAGAAGGACCCGGACGACACGTCGGAAGCGGGAAGTGCCGCGGCCGCGGGACCAAGGAAGGGCCCCGCGGCGTATACGGTCCGTGTTGCCGGAAAGAGCTACACCGTGTCCGTCGACGGCAACACCGCGACAATCGGTTCCCGCCAGATCGCCGTCAGTCCCGGCGACGCGGTGCCCCCGGGAGGTCCGGCGGGCACGAGTGCAACGGCGACACCGGTCCGGAGTGCTGCGCCGGTCGCGAATCCGCGCTCACCGGCGCCCACGTCCACTCAAAGCTCGGCACCTGCCGGGACGGCACCGGCAAGGTCGGGGTCAGCTACGAAGGGCACCTCCGTTACGGCAGCTCTCCCGGGAACGATCCTCAGGGTGGACGTCACACCGGGACAAGAGGTGAGCGATGGCGAGTGCCTCCTGATCCTCGAGGCGATGAAGATGCAAACCGAGGTGTTCGCGCCGACGGCGGGAATCGTCCAGGAAGTGCTCGTGAGCGCCGGCGAACAGGTGCAATCGGACCAGGAACTCCTGCGCCTGGCGTAGCGATGCGTTGCCAATCGCGCCGCGTGAACCTATTCGGAGGAGGAGGCCGGAGGCGCGATCCACTCCGCCTCCAGGTCACGAACCGGCAGCACGCGATTGCCGCTCCGTCCCGAGTTGTGGTGCCACATCGTCCCCTGCGCCATGCCTGGAATAAAGGGGAAACTGGCAGCCCGCGTACCCTCATCCTGCAAGGCCCAGGGGCAGCAACAGGTCAGTTTGATAAACGGATGGATATCGTACTCCCCAAAGCATCCCGGACCGGGCGGGGCCGGGTTCTGCGCTCCCTCAACCAGGAGCGATTCCAGTTCCTGGAGTGTCGGCAACCGCCAGTCTCCGTATCCGGCCAACTCGTACTCGTCCACGTAGTCTACGGCCGCGTCGAATGAGATATCGACGCCGTTGTCGGTTGCGCTCCACATCAATGCCCGCGACTCGTCCACGACGGTGCCGTTCGAGAGCAGCAGCAACACCTCGTCCCGAGATTCGAGAACAACATCTTCGTCGTCCGTAACACAACCGCCGAGAAGGAGGGCCGCAAGCAGGATAGCGACGAAGACCGATGCCGCAATGGAAGTAGCGAAGCTGGTACCCAATCTCAATCCGCGTCCCCTTGCGCGCCCCGGTCCACCGGAGGCATCACCGTAACGTCCGAGCAAGAGGTGGTTCAGTTGTCTCATCAAACGCGACATCGGCACATCACATAATTCTCAGATCGGCGCAACGGCACCCGGTCAGGTAGTATTTTACCACACGTACCGGCGGGCCGCGTTCGCACCCGTGGGCGCGCTATCGCCCCGGCGGGCGCGTTTCCGTACCAGTGGGGACACCATGGCCACGTTCCGGTGTTACATCATACAGAGAGGTACAGATGATGATTCAAAGACTTACGGCTTTGTGTGTTCTGATCATCCTCCCGGTGGCGCTCTTCGCGCATCCGGGGGATATGATGCACGAGTGGGATCTCGAAGAAGAGGAGTTGCGACCCTACGACGCGGCGATCGGCGAGTTTCTCGACGAACGTGAATCGGAGTCACTCGACGACATCACGATCGGTGAACTCCGCGAACTGGGTGCCCGGTTGTCCGTGACCGCCCAGGAGGAGAACTACGTTCGCCGGGCGCGGCAGTCTTCGCGGTTTATGCCCGGTTCGGGCCACTTCATGATCGACGAGAACCTTCGGGGTGCGCTCTTCACGACAACTTCCGTAGCAGTCGTGGCGGGTACGATCGTCGGCGCCTACTTCGTTCTCCCGGATGAAGTGCAATTCGGGGAGGTCGGCTACATCAATGACTCGTTCCGCGAAATCGGCGACGCCTGGCACGGTGAGAGCATTGCGTCTCTATTGCCGGCCTTCGGCGTACTGGTCGGGGGCGCCCTTGTACAGGCCATCCTCGGCGAGATCGCGTCCAACGACGCGGAGAAGCTCGCACGCCGGCAGATCGAGTCGGGGAGCAAACGGTTCGAACCGCAGCCGTTCTTTTATCCCGACCCACGGGGTCGCCTGGTTCTCGGAGCGCGCATCGGGTTGTAACATGGACCCGATATGCAGGATCTGATCGAAGGGATTATCGAATCCCCCCGCGTCGCGTTGTTTACCGGCGCGGGGATTTCCACCGACAGCGGTATTCCAGATTACCGCGGTACCGGCGGCCGGTACGAACGGTACCAGCCCGTCTATTTCCAGGAGTTCCTGGCCAGTGAACAGAAACGGCGCGAGTACTGGGCGCACAAGGCGTCGGTCTGGCCGGCGCTACGGGACGCCCGTCCCGGTGCAGCGCACCAATTGGCGGCGGAACTGGGCCGGCGAGGCACCCTGGTGGGCGTCATCACCCAGAACATCGACGGCCTTCACGAGAAAGCCGGATTGACCGCGGACCAGGTGGTGAACTTGCACGGCTCGAACCTGGAGATCGAATGTATCGACTGCGGGCGCAGACAACCGGCCGGCCGCGTGTTGGATCACATGGAGGGCTTGCAGGCGGATGCGATTGCACCGCCCACGTGCGAGTTCTGCGGCGGCTTTCTCAAACCGACCACGGTGATGTTCGGCCAGAATCTGCGCTCCCCGGATATGGCCAGAGCGGAGAAGGTCGCGATGGCCTGTGAGATCATGATCGCTCTCGGATCGACGCTTTCGGTCTATCCCGCCGCGGGATTTCCCATTGAGGCAAAACGGAACGGTGCGGCCCTGGCAATCGTGACGCGCGGACCCACCCCACTCGACGACTACGCCGACTACCGGATCGACGGGGACATCGCGCCGTTCTGCGAGGCGGTGCTTGCGGAACTGGCGTAGAGCTTGAGAGTTCTGTCGCCACCTACACCTACTGGACAAACACCTCGTACGCCGTTGCTTGGACCGGAGTAGTGATGGACCCTGACCGCTGCCCATCCGGAGGCGCTTCCTCGCTTTCCGCCGCACACCAGGAATCGGTACGTTATGGTGATGCGGTCGGTCGAAATGCAGCGAAACGCCCTATCAGACGCCACGTCGCCCTACCTTCGCCAACACGCGGAAAACCCCGTTTGGTGGCAGGAGTGGTCCGAAGAGACGCTACGGGTGGCGCGCGAAACGGGTACGCCGCTCTTCGTCTCCGTGGGGTACGCCACGTGTCACTGGTGTCACGTCATGGCCGCCGAGGCGTTCTCGTCGGAAGCGGTTGCGAATGCACTCAACGAGCACTTCATCGCCGTCAAGGTGGACCGGGAAGAACGACCCGACATAGACCACTATCTGATGAGCTTCCAGATGGCGAGCCAGGGACGCGGCGGCTGGCCGCTCAACGTGTTCCTGACGCCGGCGGGGCGGCCCTTTGCAGCGTTGACCTACCTGCCGGTGACGGCACGCAACGGGATGCCCGGTTTTCTCGACGTCATCGGACGCGTCCGGGAGTTTCTGCGCGAGAAGGCCGACTCCGTTTCGGAGTTCGATCTGTGGGCGGCCGCCGAGTCCACGCTCCGTTCGGAAGACTCTCCGCCGGAGGACGACCAGAGACCTGCCGCCCGCCAGGCAGATGAACTGATTGCTGGGATCGCCACGCAATTTGACGAGAACTTCGCCGGATTTGGAACCGGGTCGAAATTCCCGCCCCACAACACGCTGATGTTCCTGCTCCACGCCGGTTCAATCGCCGCGAACCAACGGGCCGACGAGATCGCGCAGCGGACACTAAACGCGATGGCCGCCGGCGGCCTGCACGACCACCTGGGGGGTGGGTTCTTCCGTTACTGCGTTGACCGCGCCTGGGCCGTTCCCCACTTCGAAAAGATGCTCTACGACCAGGCGATGGCGCTCTGGGTCTACGCCGAGGCGTTTGGTCGGTTCGGCAACGAGTGGTACGGGCAGATTGCAGACGGAATCATAACGTGCCTTGAGCGCGATTTCGCGGACGACCGTGGACTCTTCGCCTCGGCCTTTGACGCGGACACAGATCACCGGGAGGGCGCCACCTACCTCTGGAGTAGAGAGGAACTCGAGGCGATCGATGGGGAGTGGACCGCTTCCTTCTTTGAAATCGACTCGCAGAGCGTTGTGGAGGGGCGACACCATCTCCGTCGGAAACGGCCCGGGCCCCTTGCCGACGCGGATCGTCGCACACTTGCGGCGATGCTGGAACGGCGCCGCCTGCGACCGCAGCCGGACGTGGACGGAAAGATCGTCACCGCCTGGAACGCCCTTGCCGGCGTTGCCTTCGTCGTGGCCGGCCGGCGCCTGGGTCAACAGAAGCTGATCGACCGTTCCGTCTCTCTATACGCTGCGCTTCAGGGGGCGAACCGGCTCGAGGACGGTTCCTGGGCACGGAGTACGTTTGAGGGCGCCGCAAACCCCGTGTCGTTTCTCGAAGACGAGGCGGCGGTTCTCCTGCTCCTCACCTATCTGCTCGAAGAGGCTCGGACACCCGATACGATCGAATCGATGGAGGCTGACCTCGAGAGCGCACGCGAGCGCGTACTGTCGTTCCGGACCGACGGTATATGGATGGCGGCCCGTACCAGGGATTTTCGAAGCGTGCCGGCAGACCGTTTCGACAGCCCTTCACCGGCATCCGCGTCGCTGGCGGAAGTGGCGCTGCAGCGGAGTGCGCTCCTTGCGAACGACATCGGCGACTCGATTGTCCGCGGGCGGGCGATCGAACACGACTTCTACAACCTGGCGTGGCTCATGGATTCCGGTGAGTTCTACCTAGTGGAGCGTCCCGATCCGGTGCCGTGGAATACGCTGCCGATCAACGCGCTTCAGCGGCAGGCATCCCACGAAACGTACTGCTATCGGCGTGTCTGTTATCCGGGTCTGCCCGATACGTGGAACCCCGGGGCGAACGCATAGCCGGCGCCGGCGGCCGAGGCAACGCAAATTTCGTTCTTGACCCTCCCCTAACTGGAGGCTCCACCGTTACGTCAAAAGGGATTCCCGAAGGGGGAAGGAGGGTTGGAATGATTCGAAAACCGGTGTTTTTTGCCGCAACGGTGACGTTCCTAACGGTGCTCATGGGCTGCGGTCAATCGTACACGCCCGGATCGCTCGCGGAATCGGTGGACACCGCCGTGGTGCGGATCGACGAAAGCACCGTTACGATGCCCGACGGCGTGTCGATCCACGTCGAGACGGTGGGCAGCGGTCCACCGGTCATCGTCGTACACGGAGGACCGGGGCTTCCTCCGCCCGAACCGTGGCCGACGAGCCGGGAGTTGTCCCGGGTGTTCACATTTGTCCACTTCGACCAGCGCGGCAGCGGGAGGTCCTCGCGGCCGGTCGCCTCGTTCTCAAGGCGCTCCTGGCGGAACAATGCGGAAATACTTACCGACGCGCTCGGAGTCGAGGCGCAGATCGCGGACATCGAACGACTGAGGATCCTGCTAAAAGAGGAGACGGTTCGCGTCGTCGGCCACTCCTACGGGGCGTTCCTGGCCGCTCTCTACGCGGCGGAGTTTCCTTCGCGGGTGGATCGTCTGGTCCTGATCGCGCCGGCCGCCGTGCTGGTCATGCCAAACAAAAACGATGGCCTCTTCGCGGCGATAGAAGCGCACTTGCCGGAGTCGATGGTACCCGAGTACCGTGAATGGCGCGAGGACTACTTCAACTACCGGGTGCTGTGGAACCGGACCGAGGAGGAACTGGCGACGCTGTCCAATGGAATGGGAAGATTCTACGCGGTGATGCCCACGAGCGCGGAGTGGGGGTATCGGGCGGCGAACGACCCGGCGTTGACCGGTGGTTGGATCCAGCCGGCCGTCTACCTTTCGCTCGGAAGGCGGTACGACGTGCGGGAGTTTCTGGGTCGCATAACGGCGGCGACAACGATCTTTGTCGGCACGGAAGATTTTGTTCCCCCCGCCGGGGGCGCCTATCGCGACGCGATACCCGGTGCACAGCTCGTCGAGCTGCCGGGGTGCGGTCACTTCCCCCAGGATGACCCGTCGCGATTTGCACTCCCTCTGGCTCGGGCCTTGGGAACGGAGCTGTAATGTGAAGCAAGAGCGACGGGAGTACTCGATCGGCGATTTTTCAATCATCGCACGCATGTCGGTCAAGACGCTCCGGTTCTACCACGAGCGGGGAATCCTCGAACCCGCCCGGGTCGATCCCGCCAATGGATACCGGTACTACAACCACGCTTCGATCGAGCGCGCGCGGGCGGTCGCTCTTCTCCGAAACTTCGAGTTTTCAATCGACGAAATCGCCGAGATCCTCGCGGAGTGTGAGGAGGACGGTGACGTGGCGGCGTACCTGCGAAGAAAGGCGGGGGAAATTGAGCAGCGGCTCGCCCGCTACCGGACGATCCAGCGGGATCTGCGATCAACCATCAGCGTCATCGAGGCGCACCTGGAGGAACCACCAATGAACGCTACCGTAGAAGAAAAGACACTGCCGGCAATGGAAATCGCATCGACGCGGTACCGCGGACGATACGACGAGTTTGGAAAACACATCGGACCACTCTTTCGGCTGTTCGGCCGCTTCTCCGGCGTTTCCGTGTTTTCGCTCTACTGGGACGCGGAGTATCAGGAGGAGAGCGCCGACATCGAGGCGTGCCTATCGCTCAAATCGGGCACAATGAACAAGGCAATCGCGGTACTGAAAAAACGCGCCGACGGAGGAGAGGTCTCGCCAATCGACGGCGGCGTGGCGTGGGTGCAGGGGAGCGGCGACCGTTTCGCCGTACGGAGCCTATCCGGCGGCCGGGCGCTCTCGGTTCTGCACGCCGGCGGCTACGACTCAATCGGCGACAGCTACCGTGTCGTGATGGACGAGATTGCGTCCCGGGGCATCAGGCCTACACCGCCCAGTCGCGAGATCTACCTCAAGGGACCCGGCATGATCTTCCGCGGCAACCCGGCGCGCTACCGAACCGAGATCCAGTACATCATCGGCTAAACGGAGCGGTTATACGCGCTCGGCGACCATGTCGCCCACTTCCGAGGTCGAATACCCCATTTTCCCCGCCGCCAGGCTCTGAATCTTGGTTCCGGTGACGTCCATGATCGCCGACTCGATCGCGTCCGCCGCCTCGCGCTCGCCGAGCGTGTCGAGCATCATTCCACCGGCAGCGATCGCCGCCAGGGGATTGATCACGTTCTGCCCCGTGTACTTGGGTGCGGACCCGCCGATCGGCTCGAACATGCCGACGCCCTCGGGGTTGATATTGCCGCCCGCGGCGATTCCCATACCGCCCTGCGTCATCGCGCCGAGGTCGGTAATGATGTCTCCGAACATGTTGCTGGTGACCAGGACGTCAAACCACTCGGGGTTCTTGATCATCCACATGGTCGTGGCGTCAACGTGATAGTAGTCGCGTTTTACGTCGGGATAGTCGGCCTCACCGATTTCGTGGAAAGCCCGTTCCCATAGGTCAAAGACGTAGGTCAGCACGTTCGTTTTCCCGCATAGACCGAGCGTCATCTCCTTGTTTCGTCGCCGCGTATACTCGAAGGCGTAACGAAGGCAGCGTTCCACCTGGTGGCGCGTGTAGACCATGCTTTGCGTTGCCACCTCATGCTCGGTCCCTTTCATACTGAATCCACCGGTTCCCGTGTAGATACCGCCGGAATTCTCACGGACAACGACGTAGTCGATATCTTCCGGACCCTTGTCCCTGACCGGCGTCCAGACGCCGGGATAGAGCTTCACGGGACGGAGATTGATGTACTGATCGAGTTCGAATCGCAACCTGAGGAGGATTCCCTTTTCCAGGATACCCGGTTTCACGTCGGGATGGCCGATCGCGCCGAGGTAAATGGCGTCAAACTGCCTGAGTTCATCAACGGCGCCGTCCGGCAGTATCTCGCCTTTCTCCAGGTAACGGTCGCCCCCGAAATCGAACGTTGTCGTGTCCAGGGTAAACCCGAACGTGTCGGCGGCGGCACCCAGAACCTTCATGCCCTCCACGACCACCTCGGGGCCGGTACCGTCTCCAGGAAGTATCGCGATCTTGTAACTCTTGCTCATGGTTCCTCCGGGAATGTGTGACACTGTTGTAGTGAAAGAACGTCGTTCCGTCAACAAAGCTCATCTCGTCGGCAGTTCGCATGGTGGAGATCACATACCCGTGGCACGGCTGCCTTCGGAAGGAAGAATAAAACGCTTGGCTTCGCTACGCTGCAGAGACGCGTTTTGTTCTCCCTTCCGGGCGCGCCTGGTGCTATTCGCCTCCATCCGGCACTGTGATCTCCACCATGCGAACTGCCTGTAGTTTGACAGAAACATAGTCGTCGGAGGGCTCGTCGCCCTCCGTCCATAAATGTGATTTGCTATCATCCCAACGGTACTCTATCTTGAGCAGGAGGTCCTTTCGTCAGGGGGCTGAAGAGACCGAGGCGGTCACCCACGCGAGGTAACCGTTGCTGCCCGCCGCGATCGGGACGGCGATGATCTCCGGTTCGTCGTAGGTGTGTACGGACCGGATGGCACTCTCCAGGCGAGTAAACGTCTCTCCCGTTGATTTCGCAATGCAGTACCACTCCTCGTCCGTGGCGATCTCATCGTTCCATCGGTAGGTACTCGTGATCGGACCGGACACCTGGGCGCACGCGGCGACGCGTTCTGCAACGAGGTGACGGGCGATCGCCTCAGCCCGTTCGCGCGTATCGATCGTGGTGATGACCTGTATGTAATCTGACATGACAAGAGTCTACACGGTGCGAATTGCGCTTGACGATCGGCAAGGGGTATATTACATTATTTCACAGTTGCACGAATATGCAATTGTGAAATTAAATGAAGGAGGCGCACATGTCCAGCTACGAACACCTTGCGATGCACCGGGAACGGGAACGCGACGCGTTGAACACACGAAGAGCCCGGGTATCGCCCGTTGCCGCCGCGGCGGCACGGTTGTTGCGACGCGTGGCAGATCAACTGGACGGAGCAATGGCTCGTCAAACCGGTTGCAGCGATCTCGCGGTTGAACGAGGTAAGTAGCCGTGCCGACGATCGGGACACACCACGAAATCGACCTGGACGCAATAACAACAATCCGGCGTTCACCGGTTCTGGAAATGCTGGAAAGCGCAAAGAGCATCCTTGAACCGGCTCGCAATCCGGAATGGACCGATGTTGTTCGTGAAACGCTCGGGAGTGCCTTTGTATCCCGGCTGCGGGAGTGCTATGAACCGCTCCACGGCGGACAGGATCTCGCGGAATTTGCCTTCGACGTGGATGACCAGAGTGATCTGCCGGGATTCATCGACCACGTGGAGAGCCTCGCTCCGCGACGTTTCCTCTTCCTCGTTCTTGGGCGCGTTTTTCCGGAGTCGGAGCTGCCGGAGGAGATCAGCGCAGCCGCGGTCGAGGCCTTTCTCGCCGCCCGCGGAGTCCGTGACGACGCACAGCACCTGGGCGCCGACTTCTCCTGGTGTGACGACCTTCCGCGTATGCAATCGGAGCTGGTCTCCTTGTGGCGCGACTATTTCAACGGTGTCTTCCGTCTTCACAAAGACGAAAATCGTGCGGAATACGAGAAAAGCATCCGCGAGCTTGCAGAGATTCGCGAACGGGGCGGTGCTCTCGAACTACTCCGGGCGGTAACGGGGCACGACTGGTTGCCACCGCCGGTTCCCGAGGATACCCCCTACCGGGAACTCGTTTTTGTTCCCCTCCGACACTTCGCCAAGTCTCACCAGATGTACTTCGGGTACGGCAACATCACGGTCCTCTACGACCTGCGCTGGGACGCAACCCTTCAATCACAACAACAAGAGCGTCATCGACGGATATTGAGAATTGCCGGCGCCCTGGGCGACAAAAACCGGCTGAAGATATTACAGCTCATCGCGGCAGATGACTTCAAGTACAACGGCAAACGGGTGGCGAAATGCGCTGCGCTTTCAACGTCCGTGGTGAGCCGCCATCTCAAGCAGCTTCGCGAAGCGGGCCTGATCGAGGAACACTCACCGGACAACCGTAACGTTCTTTACCGGCTGAACTACGACGCGGTTGCATCGCTCTCCGACGAGATAGTGCGGTACCTGAAGGATCTGTGAACCGGCCGGCGCCCGGTTCACCCGCATTTTGCCGTCCTGGAACCGGTAGCGGTACATTGGATCGGTGGTATCGGGGAAGTCGGGTTTGGTCAGGGCCTTCGCGCTCATCGTTCTTCTCGTTGCGTTCACGGGGTACAATCTTCCCGGCCGTGACCTAGTTGGAAGCGACGGCACCCGCTTCCCGCCCCCGCCCGCCGCTCCAAGCGGCGACATCACATTGGAGGCGCGCGCGGCGATTGACACCTTTGTTGCCGGTGTCCGGGGTATGGCGTTTGATCGACAGGCGATTGAATCGATCGGCGCCGGCGGCGACCCTCGTCTGCTTTGGTTCGTCTCTGACGCCCGGCGCTTTGCAGGGCGTGCCGACCGGCAGACCATCCTGGACGCGTTTGCAGCACTCACGGGCGTGTCGCTGCCGGTCGACAACTTCAATGCGATCACGAATCACCTGATCGCCTGGGAGATCCCCGCCTATCCCGGGTACTCCGACGACAAGCGCGCGCTCTTCCTCCGTATCGACCCCCGGTGGGCACCGTTCTTCGATGACCGCGATACACAGGTCGACTGGCGTTTCGTGGAGTGGGGCGGAGTTCTCATTGACGATCGAATCGATGCGCGCCCCGGACTTCCCTGTTACCGGTGTATACCGGCGCTGGACGATCCGGCGGTGACAGACGCGGCCGGCGGCAACTGGTATCCGGAGGACAAACTCGTATTCGGCGTGGTGATCAACGGCGAAGCCCGAGCGTATCCAAAGCACATCATGGAGATCCACGAGATGGTGAACGACACCCTCGGCGGTCGTCGTTTCGCCATGCCCTACTGTACACTCTGCGGGTCCGCCCAGGCGTTCTTCACGGACGATGTGGGCGCGTACGGGCCGGTGTTGCGAACGTCCGGTCTCCTTGTTCGATCAAACAAGCTCTCCTACGATTTGACCACTATGTCCGCTATCGACACGTTCTCGGGCCGGGCGCTTTCGGGTCCACTCCGCGCGGCCGGTGTGAAACTGAACCAGGTGAGCGTCGTCACGTCTACCTGGGGCGACTGGAAACGGGAGTATCCGGACACGACGATCCTATCGGTCAACGGCGGCGCCCCGGGCGCTCCCTACCCGTACGATCCCCTGCGGGGACGTGACGACAAGGGCCCCATTTTTCCGGTGGGAGACGTGGACCTTCGGCTCCCTGTCCAGGAACGCGTCTTGGGTGTGATTGCGAATGACGGGACTCCCCTGGCCTTTCCCGTTTCCGAGGTACTACTGGCGTTGGAAGCGGGTGAACGAGTCATCGCTCGCGGCGTGGCAGTGGCGGCCGCGGGAAGTGGACTTCGGGCGACCAACACCGTTGGTGGGTCGACATCCCCAGCGGCACTCGCGAGTCACGAGGCGTTCTGGTTCGCCTGGAGCCAGTTCCACCCGGACACGGTGCTCTGGCGACGTTGATGCCTGTGTCTAGACGTGCTGCCTAAGGCGTCACTTCAACGGATGAGGTACCCGGGCTCTCCGCCGATCGGCCGACGCCGAATCGGACCCGCTTATGAACGCTTCCATCTCGCTGATACGGCGGAGGGAGAGCATCTGCTTTGCGATCTGTTCCGCCTCCGGGACAGTCAGGGCTGATAGGCGCTCCTTGACCACGTTGATATTGCCCGGCGAGACGCTGAGAGTCCTGATACCGACGCCGACGAAAAAGGGAATCAAGACCGGATCAGCGGCGGCGTCACCGCACACCGACAGGTGCGGTCGCAGCTCGCCGGCCGCCTCGGCGATTGATGCGATCGTCGAGAGAACGGTCGGATGGTAGCTGCTGTAGAGGTGGCTCAAGTGTTCGTTCGTCCGGTCCACAGCGAGCAGGTACATCGTGAGGTCATTCGTACCGATCGACAGGAAGTCGACCTCGGCGGCAAGGTCGCGCACGGAGAGCGCCGCCGAAGGGAGTTCCACCATGGCGCCGACCCGAGGCGCCGCGTTGTGGTCCTCGCCGCGCCGGGCAAGGTTTTCGATGGCCCGGGAAATCTCCGTCTTGGCCTCGATCACCTCTTCCACCGTGGACACCATGGGCAACATGATTCCCAGGTCGGCTCCTGCGCCGGCCCGAAGCATCGCCCTGAGCTGGTCTCTGAACATCTCCCGGTTGGCCAGTGAAAACCGTATGCCGCGGACACCCAGGAACGGGTTCTCCTCGGCGTCTCCGCGTCCCTGGAGCAGTTTGTCACCGCCGATATCGGCGGTACGAAGGTCCACCGGTTTCCCCGCGTGGCTTTCCACCACGGAGCGGTAGATCGTGTACTGCTGCTCCTCGGAGAGAAAATCGTTCTTCAGGATAAATGGAAACTCCGACCGGTAGAGTCCGATTCCTTCCGACCCGAAAAGGACCGCGTCATCGGCATCCTTGAGTATGTTCACGTTGGCACGGACGTGAACGGCAACGCCGTCCGAGGTTCGGCCGGAACGTGTAGAGACGGGTCGCTCTGTGATCGCTCCGCCGGATGCGATCCGGAGCACCTCCCGGTATACCTCCGTGGGAGGCTCAACGTCCAAGCGTCCATCGGTTGAACGCAGGACCAGGGGAGTGCCGCTCTCGATCTCCAGGATCGACGGATCGTCCGTGATGAGGACGGGTAGGTCCAGTGATCGTGCCAGGATGGAAATGTGCGCGGTCACGCCGGAACCGAGCAGCACGAGCCCGGACACCCCTTCCACGCTGAGTCGATAAAGGTCCGAGGGGTAGATATGCCGGGTGAGGACGATTCGTCCGGCATAGGAAAAGGAGTGTTCGTCTTCCGCGGTGAGATTCGTGATAAGGCGATACCCCAGGTCGCGGACGTCCTGCGCCTTCTCCGCCAAACGGACTTCGGTCATCTCGGAGAAGCGCGCCGCGTACTCCTCCACCACACCGCGTATGGCGTCCACCGCCGATTCACCCGCCCCGACCCGACTCCTCATCCGCCCGGTGAACTGGGTGTCCTTTACCATCATCAGATGGGCCGCGAAAATCAACAGGCCCGCTTCCGCCACGGCGGCGTCATCGATGTTCTGCAGCTCATCGAGTTGGTGAACCGACCGTTCCAGCGCCGCATCGAAACGCCGTGTCTCCTCTTCCGGGTCGGCCGTGTCGCCCGCGGCGTCCGCGGCGCTATCCAGGTCGGACCAGAACGGCAACGCCCGACCGGCAACCGTCCCTTCGGACGCTCGTCTCCCACGAATCGTACGTGGACCCGATTGCGCCGGACGCCGGCCGGAATCAACCGGTTGTCTCGCCGTTTCAATCAGAACAGACGCGTCCAGAACCGCATCACCCAGGCGGGCTGCGGCGGCGAGCATCTCCGCGTCGCTTACCTCCGGGAACGCTTCCGAGGAGACCCTGGCGAAGACCAGGACCCCGATCCGAAGGGGGCCGCGGGCGATCGGTACGATTACCTTGGAGACCGGCTCATCGTCGATCGTGTACGTCTTTCGCACGATCTGCGTGTTTTGAAACGCCAGGCCCACGTCGTTTCCATCAAGGGGAAACCGGAGTTCCGAGGCGCTCCGACCGCACCGCATACGGTCCCAGAGTCCTTCCGAGTCGACGCCGGCCCGGAACACGAGTTCCCCCGATTCCGGGTCGAGGAAGAAGAGCGCCGCGGTCAGGGCACCAACCGCGTCCGCGATCCGTTTGATGACGTCTGATAGAAAACGGTCTTGCTGTTCAGCGTCTTCGAATAGCGCTACGGATTCGCTCACATCGGCTATCGCGTCGGCGACTGCACTGTGGTCCATGTCAAAAAAGTACGGAAGACGTACCGAACGATCAACCGCACGACACGCCTGGTGTATCCCCGGCGCCTGCCGGGAGATCCAACCGAATAAACAGGCGAGCGATCCCGAGTGCAATCCATAGGAGCTGTTCGGGCCGTTTGCCTTTGAGCGTTTTCACCGCCCAACTGCCGTCGCTCTTCTGTTCACGCACAAACCACTCCAACCCGTCCCGGACCCGTGGGTGGTCCACCGGGAGCCCGAGGCAAACGACGGGATCGAGGACGGCCAAGAGATCGGTGAAGTTGTAGGGGAAGGTGAACTTGATCCAATAGTCAGCCGCCTTGCGGTCCGGGTAGAAATCCCCTTTGAACAGCCTGGAGAGCACCAGCTCGGCGGCGGTGAGGACCGTGGTACGCGTTCGCTCCACCGCAAGTGCCGCGGGGTTGTACGCAAACGCGCGCAACACGACTCCGGTGACCATGTAGGAAAAGGGTCGACTCCGATCGGGCTCGATCGTGTCGTGGGCGATCCATTCGGCGAGTTTAACATTCGCCGTGCGCACCGGTATGGCCCATCCGCCGTCGTGCTGCCGCATGGAAAGCAGCCAGTCGAGTGCGGCGTGTACACGCGGGTCGTCCCCGTATCCGGCTTTTGTGAGCAGTTCGACGATACCGGCGGTGTAATTGGGCGAGTACTGGTCCCCGTAGATACCCCGTATGTCCCCGGCATCGGTCTGGTGTCGTAGGAGGTATTCCGCGGCTCGTTCCGCCGCGGGGTGGCGTCGATCAACCCCGTGCATCTCGACGAGTTTTCCCAGCTGCAGGAACGTCTCGTAGAGATCATAATTCTCCGCCGAACGAACGTGTTCCTTCGGATTTGGGTAGATCCAGCGGCCATTGGATTGCTGTCGCTTTACGATGCGTATTGCCGAAGGCAATTCCCAGAGCGTTGTCACCTCCGGAACCTGCTCCCGAAGCAGATCGCGTCGAGCGAAATACCGGATTCGTTCGTCCGCGGACTCGAGCAGATGGGGTACCGGATCGTGCATGAGTCGCCTGTGCCACGCCATCTCCCCGATTTTACACCGACAGTGGTACTCGTCGCGGATGTGGACCACGGACGCGCTCCGTGTGGTTAGGTCCAGGGGGATTATAGACAAAAGGGGCCGCCCCGAGGGGCGGCCCAATACACGGCGCGCGCATCCGTTTGCGGCCGTATCTCTTTGGTGTTAACGGCGGGGCGAAACGTGCAGATCGTAGATCGCCACCGTCCCGGATACCTCGTAGGACGCAACGAGCAGCGGCGAGCCGGTAGGGCTCTGGGCGGCGGGTATAAAGGCAAGTCCCTCCGGAGATACGTCGTTTCCGGCGGCGCCCGTTCCATCGTTGGACAGGATGTACGTGACGTATTCCGGCTGACCGGGAATGGAGAGGTCGAAGACCATTACTCCGCCCAGGGCGCGCTCCAGTCCCACAAAAGCGTAGGGACGACCCGCGATCATTCCCACGACAACACCTTCCGGCTCCGGGCCCTTGTCGTCGCTGCGTTCATCGAACTCGTCGATGATCCCGTCGTTTGCGTTGAAACCCTCCGGTGTCAAACGGGCGAGGCGTGTCTCGATCTGGGCGCCCGTATCGCCAACCCGGCGGAGGGTGCCACGCACGGGAGTCCACACGGTGATGGAACGCGCGCCGTAAGAGAGAATCTGGTCAACATCTCCGTCGCCGTCGAAGTCGCCGCCAACCGTTGTCGTCTTGAGCCGCCCCAGGTTGGCGTCCTCCTGCAGCTCCGCGGCGTTCGGATACGCTACCGGATCGAGCACGAGGTCTGCCACACGCGCTTCTTCGCTGAAACCGTCGTAGTCCCGGGCGTCGCCTTCGTTCGCCGTGACCAGGTAGGTCCGGCCCGCCCACGAAAAGGAGTCGATCGCGTCCGGCTGGTAGAGGCCCCAGGTGGGATGGGTGGTGATATTGATGCGTCCGTCCCGGTTACTCGCGTCGAAGGCGTTCTCCGGCCGGGTGTGATCCTTGTACCCAAGGGGGTATACGGCGGTCACCCGAGCGGAACGGACATCGATTTCGACGACCGTGTTGTTCTCCTGCAATCCGACCCAGGCGGTGCGCGAGTCGTCGGAGACGGTGATGTACTCCGGCTCAGCGTCTTGGAGCGGAGAAGCACCGGGTCCATAGACGCGGCCGCCGGCGGCGGCAAACGCCGCTGCGTCAACGGTGATTCGCGAGACGTCTGCAAAACGCACCGTGGCCGACTCCACACCGCCGCGAATGTCGATCACGGAAACGGAGCCTTCCGGGTCTATCGTATAATCGTCGTTCGGTTCACCTTCGTTGGCGACCAGCACGTACCGCCCGTCCGGTGTGAAGGTAACCATGTCCGGCAACGCACCAACGCGAACCTCGTTGATGTACCGGCCGCCGGTGGTGAAAAACACGACCGACCCGGGATTGGTGTGAATCTCCGCCTCCACCGCGACGGCCACGACGCCGTCATGCACGGCAACGCTGTTGGCGGACGCGCCGTAGCGCGCCACGTCGATGCGTCGTACCAGCCGCGGCGATGCGGGATCGACAATGTCCACAACGTCGACGGACGTTTGGGCGGCGTTTACCACCAGAAGCTGTATGGAGTCGGGGTCAAACACGACTATTTCGCCGGCCCCTTCTCCCATACCGGAGTCGAAGGTGCCGATCTTCTCGCTGTCGACGATTGTCGCCGTCGTTTCCGTCAACCCGGCCGCACCGGCGCCGAGGGCAACGGCAATCAGCAACAACGTGATGGTTCCCTGTTTCATTGAATCCTCCTCGAAACGTTTGCAGCGAACGTACGGAGCACATGTGAGATTACCGTCAGACAACGATGAGCAATTTCTTTGGATGCCGGTTGACGAGATTTATTCATAAGTATACATTTATATTCGTGGATACTTATGAAACGTCACTACGGGCGTTGGCGGATCCCACGCGGCGGAAGATCATGGAACTACTCAGGAACGGGAGTGCCACGGTCGGTGAAATCGGTCGGATCGTGCCGATCAGTCAACCGGCCGTCTCACAACACCTGGCGGTCCTGAAGGCGGCGGGCTTGGTCGCGAGTTCCGCCGAGGGTGCCCGGCGGCGTTATGCGATCGACCCTTCCGGGCTGATCGCGGTGCGGGCGTACATCGACGGTTTCTGGGATGACGCGCTGCGGGCGTTCCAATCGGCTGCCGGCCGGGCGGCTGAAACCGACAACAAGGAGTAGGAGATGACGGTTGGTACAGTTGACCCGATCGTAAAAACGATCACCGTGGACCTCGAGCCTGAGCGGGCGTTCGCCCTCTTCACCGACGGCATAGACACGTGGTGGCCATTGGACTCCCACTCGATCGGCGGTTCCAGGTCGGTTCGGTGCGTTCTCCAGTGTCGAGCGGGCGGAGACGTCTACGAGGTACTGGACGACGGTACGCGTCACGACTGGGGTCGCGTGACCGCGTGGGAGCCGCCGTCGCTGCTCCGCTTCACCTGGCACCCGGGGAGGTCGGCGGAAACTGAACAGGTGGTGGAAGTGGTCTTTGCCGCTTCCTCGGAGGGGTGTACGGTTACACTCACCCATTCAGGGTGGGAAGCGCTCGGAAGCGAAGCAGACAAAACGAGGCAAGGGTACGACATCGGCTGGGACCGGGTCTTCTGCGAATGCTACAGCGGCGCCTGCCGATAGCAGTTTGTCACGGATCATCCGACGGCGTCTCCCCCCTGCGTTTGTGCTCTTTTAGGAGCCGGTCGGGACCGTACCGCCGGAGCCGGAGAATTTCCTTCTGGAACGCCTCCGTGGGGCGTGGATCATTCCGAAAGTAGAGAAGGTGGGAGGGCAGCGGTGAGTCGCTCGCGCCGAAACCGGGAACGTCGCCGGCGGCCAAGGGCCGCAGGGTAGCGACGATGTCCGTTTCCCGGCGCCACGGTTCCCTGATTGCGTAGCTGTCGACAAACGTGGTCGATTCGCGCAGGTAGTCGATATGCCAGTGCGGCCGCTTCCGACCGTCGCGTCGGTGACGGGCGACGCGGGCGGAGAGATTCCGCATCGCCGAGCCCACGTAGAGGTAGAACCCCGGCAAAAAATGAACGTCTCCCAGCGCACCTATGGTGAGCGTCCGCTCCCGGTCCATACGCAGGAGAACGAGGTAGGAACCGCGGTCCTCAAGAAGCGGGGGCAGAACACGCCAGGGGACCGTGATGTCCGGGCGGTATCCGTCAAGCTGCATCTCCTGGTTCCAGCGCACGCCGAATGCGATCACCCGCACGGTGTCGCGCAGCGCGTACAAGGTTCGCGAAAAATCCAGATCCGCGTGGTAGTCGGGGAGGAAGCAATCGGGGCCGGTGTGATGGACGACCACGAGGATCGCCGCGGCAATGGACCGTGGTGCGTCGCTGAACCGTGTGGCCCCGCTGCCTGCAAGCTCGGCGAGTTCGCGGACGTGTCGGGTCCCTCGTTCCGTTATCGCGTCGGGAAACATCGCCCATCGCCCGGTAAAAAGCGTGCACGACTTGACTTCGAGGAAGAGGGGATCGCCGCTGGTACGGTGGCGCAGCAGGAAGTCGATACGGCTGCGAGTGCCGGGGACGCGGACCTCGCGACGGTCCAGAGCGTAGTCGGCGAGTGCCGGAATCTGTTTCGTGTTGATTGCGTGGGCCGCTACACGGTTCGTACCGCCCGTATCGAGGTATAGTGCCGAGCCGGGGGTGGGACGATCGAGAACGCCCACAACGCGCCAGGGGTGTTTTGCTCCTTCCGGACCAGGGAGGCACTGTAACCGGGTACCGGGAATCAGGATCTCCTGCATTCGGCCCGGGTTCGGGAGTGAGGCGGTTGTGGCCGTTCCGTCGATCTCCGCTTCAACCACGAACCGGTTCCGGCGATGAATGAAGAGGGCCGTCGTCAACGGGCCGACGGCGGTGATTACGCCTCCCCGGCGACGACGATGACCATTCGCTCTCCGCCCCGCCGCCACGAGGAAATACGCACCTCCGCGCCCGGTTCGTGAACGCTCAATTCGCGGTGAATGTCGTCCATATTCGAAACGTGGATGTCATCAACGGCGATGATGAAATCCCCGCTCTGCAACCCCGCCCGGGCGGCGGGGCCGCCCCGCTCGAGATCGACGATCTCCACCACCGTTGGCGCGTCGTGGCCTATCGCTCGCTGGAAGCGGCGCGGGACCGGCCTCACCTTCGCTGCGATACCGAGTTTCGCCCGTCGTACCTTTTGATGGCGGACCAGTTCGCTGATCACGAACCGGGCCGTGTTGACGGGCACGGAAAAACTGATCCCCTGGCCGGAACGGATGATCGCCGTATTGATACCTACTACGCGGCCGGCGCTGTCCAGCAGGGGGCCCCCGGAGTTGCCCGGATTCATCGCTACGTCACTCTGAACGATGCCTTCGATCAGACGTCCCGACTCGCTTCGCAAGGAACGCCCCAGGGCGGACACGATACCGGCGGAAACGGTGTTCTGGAAGCCGAAGGGGTTTCCCAGGGCGATTACGAGCTGCCCCGGACGCAGCCGGTCCGAGTCACCGAGCACCGCGGCGGGAAGAACCTCGTTGTGAACCTTGAGAAGTGCCAGGTCGGTTGCCGGGTCGCGGCCGATGACTTCCGCCACGGCTGATCGTCCGTCCGTGAAGGTGGCGCGGATGTCGGAGAAGCCGTTCACCACATGGTCGTTCGTCAGGATGAACCCGTCGGGGGTGACGATAACACCCGATCCGGCCGCAGCCGATTCGTCGCCACCGTGATAGGCTGCGTCCGGCGCGCGGTCCGGTCGCTTCACACCGATCGAAACGACCGACGGCCCTACCCTGTCTACCACCGTGGTAACCGCCCGGGAGTAGGCGTCGAGAAGCTCCGTATCGTCCACGGGCGCCGGTTCCGCCCGCCCCCCATCGCCGGCGTTGACCGGGCTCAGGATGGAATCCACGAAGTACGTTGATGATTTCACGGCACAAAGATACTACCCGCTGTGCCTGGAGGCACCACGCGACCAAAGCCGGCTTGGGCGGCGCGTCCGGTGATCATCTGCCCGCCTTGCACACCGGAAAACACCCCGATAGTATCGATAATAAATATTTAAAATAGTGGAGGAATAAAAATGACGGCAAAAATGCGCTGGAGCATCATTATCCTGATGATAGCCTGTACATTCACCGCCTTTGCCGGCGGTCGGGGAGAGTCAACGAAGACAGACGATGCGGCCACCGCTGTTGAGATGTCAGACACCTCCATCCTGATCGCCGCCCAGGGCTCGGAGCCGGACCAGTTGGACCCACACAAGACGAGCGCCTACGCGAGTTTCCAAGTTCTGGAGAATGTGTACGATACGCTGGTTCAACCGGCAGAAGATCTCTCAATGGAACCGGCCCTGGCCGAGAGCTGGGAGATCAGCGACGACAACCTGACTTGGACGTTTATGCTTCGGGACGGTGTGCGCTTCCACAACGGGCGCGAACTCGTGGCGGAAGACGTTGTGTATAGTTTTCAACGCGTTATCGACGAGGGACTCAACGGATGGCGCTTCGGTGCGGTCGAATCGATGTCCGCCCCCGACGATTCCACCGTCGTGATCTCGCTGAAACAGCCCAGTCCCAACCTGCTGGTGTCGATCGCCGGGTTCAAGGGAATGGCGATCGTGCCCCGGGAGATCGTCGAGAATGGATCGATCGGGACGAACCCGGTCGGTACCGGACCCTTTCGGTTCGTCTCACGGTCGCCTGACGAGGGGATCGTTCTGGAGAAGAACCCAGATTACTGGCGCGCCGACGAAGGGTTCCCGAAACTCGAGGGAATCCGCTTTGTGCAGATCCCCGATGCAGGTACCAAGTTGACGGCACTGCGGACCGGCGAGGTCCATTGGATCGACGCCGTTCCACCGCAGGACATCGAGTCGCTCGCCGCCGAATCGGGCATTACGGTAGGACGCGTTCCCGGCGGTGACTACCACTATTTTGCGCTGAATCAGAATCGCGCGCCCTTTGATGACGCCCGTGTACGACGCGCCCTGGCGATGGCAATTGATCGCGACGTCATCGCGGAAGCGGCGCAGTTCGGTGCTGCTACGGCGAACCAGACCGCGATTCCAGCGTCAAACGCGGCGTGGTACTTCGACTATGCACCGTACCGGGCCGCGGATGTGGACGGTGCGAAGGCGCTCCTTGAACAGGCCGGCGTGTCGGATCTTTCGATCCAATTCCTGGTGACCAGCGATTTTCCTGAGACGGTAACGCAGGCGCAGGTGATTGCGGCGCAACTCGCGGCGATCGGGGTCACCGTAGAGATCAACGATGTGGACTTCTCCACGTGGCTCGACCTTCAAGGTAAGGGAGAGTTCGATGCGTTTATCCTGAGCTGGATCGGTAACATCGATCCAGACGATTTCTACTACGCGCAGCACCACTCGACCGGCGGATTTAACTTTCAGGGGTACGCCAACTCCGAGGTGGATAGACTGCTCGACGCAGGCCGGGTCGAAACGGACCAGGCGGCGCGACGCGCCCTCTACGACCAAGCGGCAAAGCTCATTGTTGACGATGCGTCCTACATCTACCTGTACAACCCCGACAACATCAACGCCTGGCGTGGTGACGTACAGGGGTACGCCACGAGGGGTGACAACGCCATACGCTTCGTGGAAGCGTCACTCCAATAGAGGAGAACCGGCCGAAAAACCCCGGTTCGGCGTTGCGGCCGGACCGGGTTCCGCCGGCATCTGTAATGCGTGCCTTCCTGATCAAACGGATATTCCAGATGCTCCTGGCTCTGATAGGGGTCAGCATCGTCGTATTCGCGCTGATGCACCTGGTTCCCGGCGATCCCGTACGTGTTGCCCTCGGCACCCGGTTTGACCAGGATTTGTATGACTCGCTCCGAGCCGATTTGGGGCTCGATCGTCCCCTTGCCCAACAGTACGTTTCATGGCTCGGCGGCGCTCTGACGGGCGACCTCGGCGTGAGTTTCAGAAACGGCCAGCCGGTGACACAGTTGATCCTGGAACGACTTCCCGCGACGATCACGCTCGCCATGGCAGCATTGTTCATCGCGCTCCTGGTGGCGCTCCCTGCGGGGATCATCTCGGCTGTGCGATCCGGCACCGGCCTGGACTACGCGGTATCGGCGGCAAGCCAGATCGGAATATCTCTTCCAGATTTCTGGGCCGGAGTCATGTACATCTTGCTCTTTTCGCTGACACTTGGGTGGTTTCCGTCCTCGGGGTATACGCAAATCGGTGACGGAATCGGCGAATGGATCCGCCACATCATCCTTCCCGCCATGACGGTGGGACTGATCTCCGGCTCCATCATCACCCGGTTTGTTCGATCAGCGGTTCTGGAGGCATTGAACCAGCACTACGTCATCACCGCGCGTGCGAAGGGTCTCTCCGAGTGGCAGGTCGTCCGGCGACACGTCCTTCCGAATGCGTGGATTCCCATCGTAACCGTGGTTGGACTGCAACTGGGTTTCCTGCTCGGGGGCGTTGTGGTGGTAGAGGTTATTTTCGCGTGGCCCGGTCTCGGACGGCTCGCCCTTACCGCGGTGAAGGATCGCGATTTTACGGTTCTTCAGGGTTCAGTCCTCTACATCGCCTTTATGTTCTTGGTGATCAACTTGCTCGTGGACGTCATCTACGCGAGGCTCGATCCACGGGTGCGCGTCTCGTGAACGAAAAACCGACATCGAGGACTCGTGAGACGTTGCAGATTCTGCTTGCCAACCGCCTGGCGGTGGTCGGGCTTTGCGTACTTGCGCTCCTGGTCGTCGTCGGCGTCATCGGAGAAGCGGTTGCACCGTACGGCATTAACGATATCGACATCGCGAATCGCCTCACCGGACCATCAGGTGCGCACTGGTTCGGAACGGACGAACTGGGGCGGGACGTGTTCACCCGCGTACTCGTCGCGGCCCGGGTATCCCTCCAGGTCGGGTTCATCGCGGTCGGCTTTGCCCTGGCCGTGGGCGTTCCGGTGGGGCTCGTGGCGGGATACTATCGCGGGACGATCGACGCCGTCCTTATGCGAATTATGGACGTGCTGTTCTCGTTTCCCGCGATTCTGCTCGCAATAGCGATCCTGGCCGTGCTCGGTCCCGGTATCGGCAACGCGATGATCGCTATTGGCCTCGTGTACACGCCGATCTTCGCGCGGATCACGCGGGGAAGCGTCCTGGTTGTTTCCGAGGAGGTATATATTCGCGCCGCCCGGTCGCTGGGTGCACGGGACGGTCGTATCATCCTTCGTCACATCCTTCCAAACGTCCTGGCACCGATTATCGTTCAGACAACGCTTTCCCTCGCCTTTGCCATTCTCTCCGAGGCGGCACTCTCGTTCCTCGGACTGGGCGTTCAACCGCCGAATCCGGCGTGGGGGCGTATGCTAGCGGAGGGACGCAACTTCTTCCAGCAGGCGCCGTGGATGGGCATCTTTCCCGGTGTTGCCATCCTTGTCACGGTGGTAGCGTTCAACTTTGTTGGTGACGGGCTCAGAGACGCCCTGGATCCAAAGCAGAAGTCCGTGATCGAATCGCGCGGGCAGTCGGTATGAATGACGCAATCTTGGAAGTCCGTGATCTAACCGTCCGTTTTGGTACAAAACGCGGAGTCGCTCACGTAGTTAACGGAATCTCCTACACTATCAACCGGGGCGAAACACTCGCGATCGTCGGCGAGTCAGGCTCCGGCAAGAGCGTTGGAGTTCTCGCGCTTATGGGTCTCCTTCCGCAGCCTCCGGCCCTGGTGACCGGATCGGTGCGGTATCACGGCCGGGAACTCCTCGACCTGCCGCCGCGGGAGTGGCGGTCGATTCGCGGCAAAGGCATGGCGATGATTTTCCAGGACCCCATGGCGTCGCTGAACCCGGTCCGAACGATCGGGTATCAGCTCATTGAACCGATGGAACATCACCTAAGACTCAAAGGTAAGGCGGCACAAAATCGCGCAACGGACCTGCTGGACCTGGTGGGGATCCCCTCGCCGAAGGAACGGCTGAAAAACTACCCGCATCAGATGTCGGGCGGTATGCGCCAGCGCGTCATGATCGCCATGGGGCTTGCCTGTGATCCTGACGTCCTCGTAGCCGACGAGGCGACAACGGCGCTGGACGTCACTACCCAGGCGCAGATCGTTGAGCTGGTTGGACGCCTCCAGGAAAAGATCGGCATGGCGGTCATCTGGATCACCCACGACCTGGGGGTGGTGGCGGGGATCGCAGATCGCGTCCACGTCATGTACGGCGGTCGTTTCATGGAGCAGGCTTCCGTGGATAATCTCTTCGCTACGCCGCGTCACCCATATACGCGGGCCCTGCTCGGGTCCATCCCGAAACCGGGGAAGGAGCGGCCGGCCAAACTGATGACTATCGCCGGCATGCCCCCCGATCCCGTTTTGATGCCTGCCGGATGCCCCTTTGCACCGCGGTGCGCCCATGCCGACGGCGCTCGCTGCGACGATACAATCCCACAGATGGAATCCCTGGGCGGGACGCACGGGGCCGCGTGCCACTACCCCCTCGAGGCCAAATCGTGACCGACACGCTAGTTGATGTCCACGACCTTTTTGTCCACTTTCCGGTGCGCGCCGGCGGCGCAATCACACGCACCTTCAATACGGTCAGAGCCGTTGACGGCGTCTCGTTTTCGGTTCGACGGGGTGAAACGCTCGGCCTGGTCGGCGAATCGGGGTGCGGCAAAACGACAACCGGTCTGGCGATTCTCCGGCTCATTGAACCAACGGGGGGAAGCGTGGTCTTCGACGGTGTCGACGTAACGGCCCTGCCCAAGCGCGAACTGCGATCACTACGAAAACGGGTGGCGATGATCTTTCAGGACCCCTACGCGTCGCTCGACCCCCGTATGTCGATCGGGACCATCGTCGGGGAGCCGATCGAGATCCACGGGCCGGCAAGATCGAGGCGCTCCCGAAACTCGCGGGTCGGAGAGCTGTTGGAGATGGTTGGGCTCAACCCCGATTATCGCAACAGGTATCCCCACGAGTTCTCAGGAGGTCAACGTCAGCGGGTAGGTATTGCACGGGCCTTGGCCACTGAACCGGAGTTCATTGTATGCGACGAGCCGATCGCTGCATTGGATGTGTCGATCCAGGCGGGCGTTATGAATTTGCTGGAGGAACTCCAACGTGAACTCGGGCTGACGTACCTCTTTATCGCCCACGACCTTTCGGCGGTTCAGCACTTCAGTGACCGCATTGCGGTGATGTACCTGGGTCGAATTGTCGAAAGCGCGGACCGGATTGCGCTCTACGAAGAGACCAGGCACCCGTACACGGAGGCGTTGCTTTCCGCGGTTCCTGTCCCGGATCCGAAGACGGAGCGGATGCGCGCGCGAGTCATTCTGCAAGGCGACATCCCGAGTCCGCTCAACCCACCAAGGGGATGCAACTTTCATCCGCGCTGTCCGAAGGCATTCGAACCGTGCCCGACGGGGGACCCTGTACTAATAGGCGAGCAACACCGCGTTGCGTGCCATCTCCATCCGGACGGTTAGTAACGCCTTAGGTCAGCCAAGCCTCTTCATCGTCTCGATCCAGTTACGTGCCGACGTTTCGTCGGAGAAGACGCGCACGTTGTACCGGGGGACCGACATGAGCTGTTGGAATATGCGCGCGTAGAGAGAACCGGTACCGGCGGAGGCAACCACGGCGGTGTAGCGAGGAATCCGCCCCGCAATCGGTGGACGAGTGTACCGGTGCAGTTCCACCATCTCCAACGAGTCGAAATCGATCCTGATGTCGTCGTCCACAAGCACGATCGCGAATCGCTTTTTGTCCCGGTCCGGATCGGCGGTCGCCGTCCGGTAGTAGTCGAAAAGCTCTTCTTTCCGAACGACCCCGGAGAGGTAAACGGTTACTTCGTCGTTTTGGACGTCATAGTCACGCGTGATCATTCGCGAAACACTCCGCACACAGTGTACATCATCGAACAACAGGCAACCAAAGGGTCTTCTGCAATTGACCTTTCGTTACGCGATTCGTATGGCAACACGAAATATTACCTCGGAGGTCTATTGGTGACGAAAGCCGAAGTAATCACGTTCAAGGTTGACGAACAGCTCGCCCCGGCCATGACAGGAATCGAAAACCGGTCCGCCTTTATCCGGCATGCGATCCTGGCTGCGCTGGGAAACACGTGCCCGCTGTGCGGCGGGAATGGGATTCTCTCAGTTTCACAGCGTGAACACTGGAACACGTTCACCGAACACCATCGTATCGAGGAGTGCTCCACCTGCCACGAGACGCACCTTGTGTGCGAACACGAGGTTCACGTATAAACCCGGCAAAGAACTACCTCGCCCGTGCACTCGTCGCAATCGTGTTGATTTCGACGGCGGCACCGGCTTCGCCCCTGGCGAAGCGGCTCGGTCGGATCTTCGCGCTCTCGATCGCGTTTGGCGTCGCGGCGGCGGACGGTTCGAACGGAGCCCGGCGGAGGTCTACACACCCCCGCCGGAGCGCCGGTTACCCGGCGGTGCCTTCGGACCCACCCGGTTGGTCGTCCGGTCGCCCGTCCGGGTCCATCGATCCCGGCGGGTCCCCGCCAGCGTTGCCGTCACCCCCGTCCGTCTCTTCCGACATGTAGCGCCGAAGCTCTTTGCGACGCCGGCGATCGCGGCGCCGTCCACCACCGTTGTCACCGGAACCAAACCCCTTGAAAAAGATGCAGCTCAAGAGCATCAGCCCCCAGGCTTGCCAGTAGGTGACGTGCGGAAGCCCGAAAATGTCCGGCATCAGCCAGTTCCATAGGAGCATGACGATCCATCCAAAGAGGAAGATCGCGCCGATACCGAGGAGCGCGAAGAGCACACCCAGGGCGATCTTCTCGGGGAGCGTTCGTTCTTCCCACCAACCGTCGGAATCGCAATTGTCGTTTCGTGCGGACATCGTGTCCCTCCTTTACTCTTCGATCCAGTGCCGCAGGGCGCGCGCCAGGTTCTGTAAGGCGTAGCGCTTGCGAGCCTTGATCGTGTCGATGTTTTCACCGGTCTCTTCGGCTATCTCGCGGAAGGTCCGGCACCCGAACACCTGCGCTTCGATCACTCGCCGCTGGGCGGCGGGGAGCGCCTTCATGGCATCGTTCAACGCATCCACCAGACGATCTCGAACGTACGAATCGAGCGGGTCCAGTCCGGTGGCTGCCACGATCTCGTTCACCGTGTCGGTGCCCACGTCACACGAGCCGGCCGCCTCGGTGACGCGGTCGTGTCGCCACGCATCGATCACGCGCCTCGTGAGACGCGAACTGATCCACGCGGGGAGGTTGATGATTCCCACCAATTTCGGAAGGCGGTAAAACGTTTCAACGTAGACGTCGTGCACCAAGTCTTCCGCCTCTTCGATCGTTCGCCCGGCGGAACGGACTCGTGCTACAAAACGGGCCTTTTCCTCGACATAGGCGGTTTCAAATCGCTCGTCCCGTTCGCCGGCCATAGTGTTCACCTATATCGACGGACGAGATCGCCTTTGGGTGTATTCACGACGCGAGAAAACGCGACGCCACGAGAACAGTGCCGTAGCAAAGCGCACCGGCAATCGCGACACCGGCATACCCGAACGCGACCGCCAGGAGGACGGCGGCCGGCGCGGCAATAACCGAAACGACACCATTCACCGCCCAGCACAGTGGGACGCGATCGGGGGAAACGGCGGCAACGGCCCGTATTCCCGCAGGCATCTGGAATCCCAACGGGAAAGCGACCGGCGCCATGAAAAGCAACGCCGCGACAACGCGAGCGGCCGACGGCAGCCGTGCGGCCAACGGAGTCGCATACACAAGGAGGTGGTATACAGACGGGAGCGCCACGAGGGTCGCCGCCGCGGCGATTCCCACGATGCGTCGCGGAGCGAGCGTGAGCCGCGATTCGAACACGCTTCCGGCACCGGCCGCGGTGAGCAAACCGGTCAGCGCAACGGCGGTGGATAGTTCCACGGAACCGAGAAACCGCGTCAGTTGCTGGATCATGAGTATCTCCAGCAGCACAAACCCGGCGCCAATCGCGGAAAAATGAACGGCCTGCCAGAATGCGTATCCCGCGTTCCGCGCACGAGACCTCCGAGAGTCGGCCAGGAGCGGGAGCGCGATCAGTACCGACCCGGCCACGGCCGATAGGACAAGGGTAACCACGACCACAACCACGCCGAGTTCGATGCGCCGGTACCACGTCTCCCCGTAGGTCGACACGATCGATCGGAGAGAAGAGGGGCGAAAAAACGTGTGAAAGAAGGGGCGATCATCGGTGGGTGGTCGCACCAGAAACGGCCAACGGTCGTACAACGCCTCTTCCTCGCCGCCGGTGATCGCCAGGGCGGCGTGATAGAGGTGCGACCCCGGCAAATCTTCAGGACCGGCGATCCGGTGGCGTTCCGTGAGGTCCGACGCGGTGATTCCCGGACGGTAGTCCAGATCGATCGATACCTCCGCCGCGGCCGCCGCGAGCCGCACAACTTCCGCTTCTTCCAGGGGCCGAGCAAAAGCGATCGTGGTTGCGGCAAGATAGTTGTGGCCCTGAACGATCCGCTCACCGGGGATCGGGACGCCGCGGTCCAACAGCGCCGCGTGGAACAGGGCGAAGAGGCGAATGTTGTCGCGAGGTGGGTTCTGAAGCCCCCTGGTAGCGACGATCGCTCCGCCCGGAGCCAACAGACCATACGCAGCCGCAACGCCCTCCCTCGTCAAAAGGTGATCCTCTACGAAGGACGATAAGCCACCGGTGGTCGCCGGCATTCCCTCGGCGACGACGAACTGGATCACGTCGTACCGATCTTCACTGCGATGGAGATAGGTCCTGGGATCGACGGTGACCGTGCGAACTCGTGGATCGGAAAACGGCGCCAAGTCGAGATCGCCGAAGATTCGTGCGAGCGCCGCGTGCGGTTGAACGACCGTGATCTCCCGCGCGCCTTCACGAAGCGCAAGCCACACGTTGGTGCCGGTGACCTCGCCCAGAAGGAGCACGCGCCGCGCGTTCACCACTCTGTACGGCAAGGCCTGC
>JANQHT010000155.1 GCA_028282545.1 Spirochaetales bacterium | reverse complement strand
GAGCGGTGGACGATTACCGACTTCGAGCGCAACGTGAACCTGCAGCGCAGCATCACCCGCCAACTCGAGCAGCACATCACCGCTCTGCATGACATCGACGCAACCAGCGTGACGATCGTACTGCCGGAACGACAGCTTTTCGTAGAGGACCAGAACCCCGTGACCGCGTCGGTAATCCTGACGCCGAAACCGGGAAGCGACATCCGCGAGAACCGATCCAAGATCGAGGGTATCGAAAAGCTGATCCAGTTTGCCGTGGAGGGGTTGATCGCGGAGAATATCACGATTACCGACCCTACGGGCGTGATCCTCAACGATTTCGCGAATCTCCAGGATCTGGATCGTCTCGAATTAACGCGGCGGGAACTGCAGATCGTTCGGGAACAGGAGGAGCAGTACCGGCGAGCGATCCTTACGGCGCTGTCCGAGATATACGGTGCTGACCGCGTGCAGGTGGTGAACATCAACGTCGACATGGATATGGGGAAACGGACCGAGGAGACGGAGGAATTTTTCCCGATCACCACCGTCGTGGACAATCCCCGCACCCCCTTTGACGAAACGCAGTTTGTGCTCTCGATCCCGCGGTCAACGGAGTCGATCGAAGAGCAGTACGAAGGCACCGGGTTCAACCCGGAGGGACCGCCCGGAATGGAAGGGCAGACGCCCCCGGCCTACCAGGACCTGGAAGGATTGGTGGGACGGTGGAGCAACGACGAGGAACGCGTAAACAACGAGGTGAACTCGCGGCGTATCGTGGAGGAGAAGAGCCCTGAGATCGTCCGAATCACCGCCAGCGTCGCGCTGGACGGCACATGGGCGTGGAGCTATACTGAAAAGGGGGATGTAGAACTCACTCCGGACGGGCGCATCGTTCGTAACTACGCGGCGGTGACCGTCGAGGAACTGGCGGCCGCGCGTGAACTGGTTCAACACGCGGTAGGGTACAACGCCGACCGCGGCGACGCCGTATCCGTCCAGCATCTGCAGTTTGACCGATCCGCCCAGTTTGCGGCGGAAGACGCTCAATTCCAGCGGCAGCAACAGATCCAGATGATCATCCTCTACGTCCTCATCGGCATCGCCGTTCTATTGGTGTCGTTTATCGTCTTCCGGCTCGTCTCGCGTGAAATCGAGCGTCGGAAGAGGCTCAGGGAAGAGGAGCTGGCACGGCAACACCAGGCGATGCGCGAGGCGGCGCTCAGAAGCGCCGAAGAGGAGAGCGCGGAAGTCGAGATGTCCGTGGAAGAGCGCGCCCGAATGGAGCTCGAAGAGCACGCGATCAATCTGGCACGAGAACACCCCGAAGACGTGGCTCAACTCGTACGCACCTGGCTGATGGAGGAGTAGACGATGGCGAAAGCGCAAAAGGAAGCGGGTACGGCTCTCGCCGGTGGCGGCGGCGGTGGAAAGAAGAACCGGCGCGAGTTGAACGGACGGCAGAAAGCGGCGGTCTTCCTCGTCACGCTGGGAAGCGAGATTTCATCGGAGATATTCAAACACCTCCGGGAAGACGAGATAGAGACGCTCACCTTCGAGATCGCCCGTATGGACAGCTTCGACAGCGAGGAGAAAGAGACGGTCCTGCAGGAGTTCCAGCAGCTCATGATGGCGCAGGACTTCATCAACTCCGGCGGGATCGACTACGCGCGGGAACTGCTGGAGAAATCGCTGGGCTCCCAGAAAGCGGTGGATATCATCAACCGGCTGACGAGCAGCCTCCAGGTCCGTCCTTTCGATTTTATCCGGCGTACCGATCCAACGCAGTTGTTGAACTTCATCCAGCAGGAGCACCCCCAGACGATCGCGTTGATCCTTGCGTACCTGGAACCGCCCAAGGCGAGCATCATTCTGGGCAGCCTTCCCAACGAGATCCAGTCCGACATCGCCAAGCGAATCGCGACGATGGACCGGACGTCACCGGAGACGCTGCGTGAGGTGGAACGCGTCCTGGAGAAGAAGCTGGCCACGCTGTCCAGCGAAGACTACACCGCCGCCGGAGGCGTCGGCAGCATCGTAGAGATCCTCAACCTGGTAGACCGCGCGACGGAAAAGGTGATCATCGAAAGCCTGGAAGAGGAAGATCCGGAACTGGCGGAAGAGATCAAGAAACGAATGTTCGTCTTCGAGGACATCGTTATGCTCGACGACAGGGCGATCCAGAAGGTGCTCCGCGAGGTCGATACCGCCGAGCTTGCCAAAGCGCTCAAGGCGGTGGATAGCGAGGTGCAGGACAAGATCTACCGCAACATGTCCAAACGTGCTGCGGCGCTACTCAAGGACGACATGGAGTACATGGGACCGATCCGTATGAAGGATGTCGAGGAGGCGCAGCAGAAGATCGTGTCGATCATCAGGAAACTCGAAGAGCAGGGTGAGATCGTCGTTGCCCGGGCCGGCGAGGATGAACTGGTCGTCTGATTGGAGGCTTGAAGATGGGCAAAAACGTCTTCCGTGTCGGTGAAGTTCAGTACAAGCAGCACAAGGTCTTCCTCCGGCCGCCGGAAAAGGTAGAGGTCGCGGAGAGTGTTCAGGCCGTGGAGGCACTCGAAGACTACACCGGCCCCACGGCGGACGATCTGCGCCGGGAAGCTGAGGCGTTCAAAGCCGCCTGGGACGACGAGCGGGAGAAGATGGTCGCCGAGGCGCGCGGTGAGGCGGAAAAGATCGTCAAGGATGCGGAAGACCAGGCGTTTCGCCAGGTGAAGGAGAAGACCGAGGGCGCCGCAGCTGAGAAGAAGCAGGCCGAGGAGGATGCGGAGCGGATTCGCCAGGATGCGGGGGTCGACGCGGAGCGCCTCATAGCCGAAGCGGAACAGAAGGCGAAACAGATCGAACAGGAGGCGTTCGAGAGAGGGCGTAAAGAGGGCGAAGAGGCCGGAATCCAGGAGGGAAAGGCCGAGGTCCAGCGCGTCATTGAACGGTTTCATGTGGTTCTTTCCAAGACGATCGACCGGCGAAACGACATCATCCAGGAGAGCGAAGCCCAGGTGGTCAGCATGGTTCTCTCCATCGCCAAGAAGGTCGTCAAGGTCATCAGTGAGAACCAGAAGAACGTAATCATCAACAACATCGTCGAGTCTCTGCAGAAGTTGAAGGCGAAGTCCGACGTCATCGTGCGCGTCAACCTCTCCGATCTCGATATCGCGACGAAACACAAGGACGACATCCTGAAGATGGCCGAGCGTGTTACCAGTATCACCATTGCCGAAGACACTACGGTAGATCCCGGCGGCTGCATCATCGAAACTGACTTCGGAGAGATCGATGCCCGTATCGCTTCGCAACTGCGTGAAATCGAAGACCGCATCATCGAACTGGTGCCGATCAAATCGCGCGCCACGACGGGCGAGTAGGGGTTGACCATGGGGATGTTTGACAAGTACGTGGCCGTCGTTGATCACACGGAGACGATCAAGCAGATCGGCCGCGTCAAATCGGTGCGGGGCATGAGCATCGAAAGCCTCGGTCCTCAGGCGCAGGTGGGGGAACTCTGTTCCATATACGTGGAGAGACAGAAGCGCAGTGTCCTCGCGGAGGTGATCGGGCTGCGGGACGCGGCCGTTTATCTCGCGGCGTACGCCCCTACCGAAGGAATCGAGGTGGGCAACCCGGTAACGGGCATGGGAGAAACACTTTCCGTCCCCGTATCGGAGCGCCTCTTGGGACGCATCCTGGACGGATCGGGGAAACCGATCGACGGGAAGGGCGACATCGGCTCCGCGGTCTACTACCCGGCCTTTCAAACGCCGCCGGATGTCCTCAACCGGCGCCCCATCACGGAACAGGTAGAGACGGGAATCCGCGCCATTGACGCACTTGTGGCGGTCGGCAAAGGCCAGCGCCTGGGAATATTCAGCGGGAGCGGCGTCGGGAAGTCGACGCTGGTTGGAATGATTGCCCGCAATACCGCCGCGGATGTAAACGTCATAGCCCTGATCGGTGAACGCGGCCGGGAGGTTCGGGAATTTCTCGACAACGACCTTGGGCCGGAGGGATTGGAACGGAGCGTGGTGGTTGTGGCGACGTCCGATCAGCCGGCACTGGCGCGCCTCCGTGCCGCTTACGTGGCAACCACGGTAGCGGAGTTTTTCCGGGACCAGGGGCGCGATGTGATCCTCATGTTCGACTCCGTGACGCGATTCGCCCGGGCTCAACGCGAAATCGGACTGGCCCGTGGCGAGGGTCCCGCGTCGCGGGGGTTCCCTCCGTCGGTGGACGCGATCCTGCCGCAGCTTCTCGAACGGTGCGGGACGAGCGATCGCGGTACCGTCACAGGGTTCTTCTCCGTCCTCGTTGAAGGCGACGACCTGGACGAGCCCGTTTCAGACGCCGTTCGGGGAATCCTCGACGGACACGTCGTTCTGAGTCGGCGGTTGGCACAACGGTATCACTACCCGGCAATAGACGTTCTTGGAAGTGTGAGCCGCCTTGAAACGCGCGTGACCTCGCCGGAACATCGCCGTGCGGCCGGGTTTATCAGACGCCTCATGGCCGTCTACCAGGAAGCGGAGGACTTGATCAACGCCGGTGTGTATACGCGCGGCACCAACCCCGAAGTGGACGCGGCAATAGAGATGCGGCCCAGGATCAACGCGCTGCTTCAGCAGGAGATCGAAGAGAAGGCTCCGCTGGAAAGCGTCATCGCCAACCTCCTGGTACTCGCCTCCAACAGAGAGAACGATGCGTAGGTTTCGATTTCGCCTCCAGCCCATCCTGGAGATGCGGGAGTACGTCGAACAGCAGCAAAAACTTGAACTGGGCAAGCTGGCCGGCGAGTGTGCACTCCTCCGGGAGGAGATCGCCGCCCGGGCGGCGGAGCGGCGTCGGCGCTTGAGCGCCATCCCGGCGGGCGAACGGGACGACGTTGCCTTTCGCCGGACGCTGGAGACGTACACAAACCGGCTTCTCCGCGAAGAGGGTTCCCTGGGACACCGTCTCGATGGTCGGGAGTCGGAACGCACAAAGGCGGCGGACCGCTACCGGGACGCCAAACGCGCCGCGGACGTCCTGCGGAAGCTCCGCGACAACCGCTCCATCGCACACCGTGCGGCAGCGATACGGGCGGAGCAGCTTGTTCTCGATGAAGTAGCGCGAAACACCTACCTGCGAAGCGAGGTACTCAATGGCTGAACGGTACAGCCGCATTGGCGCGTTCCCCCAGATCGTACTTCTCCTCATCCTGGTGATCATCCTCGCCTTCGGCGGGCTCCTCTGGTTTGACTACCTGGGCCTGCTCGACGTTCGGGGCCTGCTTTCACCCGTTCTCCAGCTTGTTGGCATCGAGGAGCAGACGCAGATCGTCGTCTCGGAAGATATCCTGCTCCTGGACAAACTACGGCTGGATAAACTCCGGGAGGCGGTTGAACTGCGCGGAGATGAACTCACACTCGAAGCGGAACGCTTGCAGGGCGAGGTGGCGTCGGTCGAAGAACTGCGGCAGCAGGTCGAACAGAAAGAGGCGGAACTGGCGGAGCGCGAAGTTTCGCTCAATGAACAGCTGGAACGGTACGAAAATAGAAGAGCGGTACTTGAGCAGAACTCGCGCGATTTGACGAGTATGCGACCGGACGACGCCGTGGCAATTCTGGAGGGATACGACGATCAGTTGCTGATCGATACGCTCCGAATCACGGAAGAGCTGGCACAAGGAGCCGGTGAAGTCAGCCTGGTTTCCGTTTGGCTCTCGCGGTTTGAACCGACGCGAGCGGCGGAACTGCAGCGCAAGATGACGCTCAAGCCCGACGATCAGGCAGGGAGGTGACACCGAGTGGTTTATCCGCTCAGCGCACTCAAAAGCAAAACGCAGACTCCCGACGTGAAAGGGGGCGATCCGGCGGCGAAATTAGCGGGCAAACCCACGGCGCAATCTGCCGGCAGACCCGCGGAAAACTCTGCGGACAAACCCGTGGAGAATTCTACGGGTAAGCCCGGCGGCGCCACAAAAAAGACCGGCAGTTCGTTGCCCGACTCTTTTGCGGGGGAGCTGAAAAAAGCACTCACCCGGAAGGGCGCACCTTCCCGGAGGAATCACTCCAAGGAGACCAGGGCGGTTGCCTCGGACTCTTCGGATTCTCCCGACCGAAAACACTTCGTAGGAGAATACCTCGCCGGAGAACCCGCCGGCGTTCGGGACGATCCACCGGAAGAGTTCCGCGACGATGCGGAGTACCGTGACCCGGGTACGGAGCAGGAGCGCCCCGTACGCGCGAAGGTCGTACAATCCCGAAAAAAGGGCATCGCCCGGATCGGTCGCGAGCCGGCAGCCCGGGACGGGGCAAACATCAAACGCGCCGTCCTCGCCGAAGACGCCAACACAATCGCCGCCGCGGCGCAGGCAGTGCAGATTCGGCCCGAGCCCGATGGGTTGATCAAAAACGCGAAAGCCGAAGACGCAATGGCGGATGGTGCAGAGCCGGAGCGCCTGGGGCGGACGGCCACCGGTACCCGCGAAGTCGGCGGCCAGGTACCCGGCGGCCGGGCAACCGGCACCCGTGAAATCGACGGGCGGGCCACCGTTGCCGGGACATCCATCGCCAACCGTGGATTCAAGACTGGTAACGCATCGGGTAAAACGTCGAGCCGAGAGAGAATCTCCCGCGTCGGCGGACGTTCCAAACGCGAGGAGTCGTGGATCAGGACCCAACGCTCAACGGAAGGTTCAACGGAGCCGGCGATAAAAAACGTGGCGCCACAAACGCGCCTCCAGGGCACGGAAACGGAGACGAACCAATCGTCGGGCCTGCGGGATATCGTTATCGAACTGGCCGCTACCGGGGACGCGAACAACGACGTGTCGCGGCAGGCGGTCTCGACCGCCCGCGCTGAACAGTTAACGAGCCTCGCGGCGCGACTGAGAAGCGACATCCCCGCCGAAATTGTCCGTCAGGCGCACGTTATGCTTCGGAACTCTGAAAGCGCCGAGATCAGACTCGTCATCCGACCACCCGAACTCGGCCGCGTTCGTATCCAGTTGAACCTCGACAACGGACATATAGCCGGCCGGATTCTTGTCGATAATGGAAGTGTGCGGGAGTTGATCGAGCAGAACCTCGGCCATCTCCAGCGGGAATTCGAAGAACAGGGACTCCAGGTGGGGCAGTTCGACGTCGAAAGCAGGGACGATCGGGAAGCCTCAGCCGGATTTGGGCGCCACCGGGACGAACGTTCCCGTCAGACCGCGGCCGCCGGCCAGTTTGACGCCAACACCGCGCGTGTTGACGAACGGTACTACGACAACCTGCGCGTCAATATCGTCGCGTAGAGGAGAGGTGAATGGATATACCGATGAACATGGGCGCGGCCGAACAGGCGCGACTGCAAACACAAGTCGACGCGTTCAACAAGACGGTCGGGAATGGACGGCAGGTTCAACAGGAGCTGGGCCGGGATGACTTCCTGAAGATCCTCCTTACCCAGCTCCAGAACCAGGATCCTACCGCGCCGATGGAGGACACGCAGTTCATCTCCCAGATGGCGCAGTTTTCCACGCTGGAACAGATGACGAACATGGCCGACCAGTTCAGCCGGCTCAACACACTGCTCGCGGCGGGACAGGCTTCCTCGATGCTGGGACGGACCGTGGAAATAGCCGATGGTGCTCGAATGATCCAGGGGGTTGTCAACGCCGTAACCGGCGGGGAACTGCCCCAGGTCAGGATCGGGGACACCTTTTACGACGTAAGCTCGATTCAGACAATCTTGGAATAGGAGGCAGCAGCTTATGATGCGATCGCTCTACTCCGGTGTATCCGGTCTTCAGAACCACCAGGTGCGCATGGATGTGATCGGAAACAACATTTCCAACGTGAATACGACCGGATTCAAGCGCGGCCGTGTCAACTTCCAGGACCTGATCTCGCAGATGATGCAGGGCCCGGCGCGGCCAAACGAGCGAGTCGGGGGCATCAATCCCAAGCAGGTCGGATTGGGGATGAACATCGCCACCATCGACACGATCCATACGCAGGGTTCACTGCAGACCACGGGGATCAAGAGCGACCTGGCGATCCAGGGTGCGGGGTTTTTTATGCTCCGCGCCGGCGACCAGGCGTACTACTCGCGGGCCGGCGCGTTTGGCCTCGACGAAGAGGGTCGTCTGGTCAACCCCTCCAACGGTATGCGTGTCCAGGGGTGGAACGCGATTACGCTGGACGGAGTGGCGACGATAAACTCCTCCGCCACCGTTGAAGACGTGATCGTTCCCGTTGGAAGCAAGGACCCCGCCCGGGAGACCACCAACGTCTTCCTCGCGTGTAACCTGAACAAAAACACGCCGCTCATCCCGGCGGGGGCCACCGCGGGCCAAATTCAGGCCGGTACGTGGACCACCGAGTACGATATCTACGATTCCTTCGGTGGTACGCACACGCTGCGCGTTGACTTCACGCGCAACCCCGACGCCGAGAACCAGTGGATCGCAACGGTGCAGGTGAACCCCGATTCCGAGGAGGCGATTCCGCAGACCCTCACCGTGGGTGACACCGACAGCGCCGACGGACAGACGTTTATCGTGGAGTTCGCCAACGATGGAACACTCCGAAGCGTTCTGAACGCGGAGGGTGGCCTCGATGACGCGGATGAACTCGCCGTGACCCTCTCCTTTGACGTGCCGCGAACGAGTATCCCCGTGGACCCCGACACGGGCGCGCCCCTGGGACCGCAGACGCAGACCTTTACGTTGAACCTCGGCGAGGCCGGTGCCTTTGTGGATAGCATGACGCAGTACGCCTCTGAGAGTTCCACCAAGGTCTTCAGCCAGAACGGCTTCCCCATGGGGTACCTGGAGGATTTCCGGATCGACCAGTCCGGCACGATTACCGGAGTTTTCAGCAACGGCAACAATCGACCTCTGGGCCAGGTTGCCCTGGCGTCGTTCAGAAACCCCGGCGGTCTCGAGAAGAGCGGTGAGAGCACCTACGTCGAATCGATCAACAGCGGCATCGCGGATATCGGAACGGTCGGCGTAGCCGGGAAGGGCAAGGTCATCGCCGGCGCGCTGGAAATGGCCAACGTGGACCTGGCGGAACAGTTCACCGACATGATCGTTACCCAACGTGGTTTCCAGGCGAGCAGCCGAACGATACAGACGTCGGACCAGATGCTCCAGGAAATCCTGACGTTAAAACGGTAATAGGAGTACCATTTGGGTAGATGGTTGAGGTAACAAGACTTGACGGGAAGGAGTTCTATGTAAACCCGCACCAGATCGAGTACATAGAATCGAATCCCGATACAACCCTGATTATGCTCTCCGGCAAGCGACTGGTGGTCAAAGAGGACTACCAGTCGCTTTTCGAGCGTATCGTCGACTACCGGCGCCTGATCGGGGCATTCAAAAACGAGGAGTAGCGCCCTATGGATCTTGGTACCATAGTCGGTCTTGCAGTTGGCTTTGCGATGGTTGTCCTCGGGATCATTCTCGGCGGCGTGGGTATCGGGCCGTACCTGAGTCCCGACTCGGTCGTTATCGTTATCCTCGGCTCCTTTGGTGCCCTGATGGTCGCGAATCCCCTGTCGCGAATGCTCGGAGTCACCAAATACATCAAGCACGTCTTTTCGGTGACCTCCTGGAACGAGGGGGAGATCATCACCCAACTCGTTGCCTTCTCCGATCGCGCCCGGAAAGAGGGCCTTCTTGCGCTGGAGGACACCATCGACCAGGTCCAGGACGAGTTTATGCGCAAGGGCATTCAGCTCGTTGTCGACGGCTCCGACCCCGATATCATCAAGGGAATCCTCTACGCGGACCTCAACCAACTGGAAGTACGTCACGAGGTCGGCGCCAACATCATGGCAGACTGGGCCACGATCGCTCCCGCCTTCGGGATGATCGGGACTCTGGTCGGCCTGATAGCGATGCTCGGGAACATCGGCGGTGACGCCTCGGCGATCGGCCGCGGTATGCAGACGGCGCTCGTTACGACCCTCTACGGTTCGTTTCTGGCCAACCTCGTCTTTATCCCGTTCAAGATCAAACTCCAGGATCGCCATCGCGACGAGATGCGCGTTCGGGAGATCGTGATCGAAGGCATTCTATCGATCCAGTCCGGCGACAACCCGCGTATCCTGCAGGAAAAGCTCGTTTCATTCCTTCCTCCGGACCAGCGCCAGGCGGTTCGCCAGGAAGCGGAGGTGGGATAGGCGATGGCCGCTCCCGGGAAGTGCAAAAAATGCCCGCCTGAGGGCGCGCCCGAATACATGCTCACCTACGGTGACATGGTTACGCTCCTGCTCACCTTTTTCGTCATGCTCCTCACCACCGCTGAGGTGGACGGCTATCAGCTCCGTCTGATCCTGGCGGCCTTTCCGGGCCTTGGAAACCTTGAAGGGGGCAACACCCTCGAGGCGGGGCGTCTCGCGGAACTCGGCAACACGATCGAATCGCTCCCGTCAATGGAACGGGGCCGGGCCCTCGACGAGGCGCGGCGGGCGGCGCTCAGCGTCTTCCAGCCCGATATTGCGTCTCTTCGGGTACGTATTCAGCAGGATGAACGGGGCCTCGTCATTTCGCTCGCCTCCGACGCGTTTTTCGAGCCGGCCAGCGCGGAGATACAGATAGAACAGACGCGGGAGATACTACAAAAACTCGCACGCCTGCTCACGGAACCGTCGCTTTCCGGGAACACCTTTCGAATCGAAGGACATACGGACAATCTGCCTACGGATCCGGACGGACCGTGGCCGTCGAACTGGGATCTTTCAACGGCGCGTTCCCTGAACGTGCTCCGGTACCTGACGGAACTGGGGGTGAACGACCAGCAGTTTCAGGTGATGGGGCTGGCCGATACGCGCCCGTTGTACGACAACAGCACCCCCGAAGGGCGCGCGTACAACCGGAGAGTAGACGTAATCATCTTGACGGAGGGAAACCTGTAATGTCAGACGAAATGTTCGAAGAAGAAGAAGCTGCAGGTGGTGGTGAAGATCAACCGCAACCGGGCAAGAAGCGTATCGGCTTCCTGCCCGCCGTTGTCATCGACATCCTCAAGTGGGTCGCCATTATCGTCGGCGCCGTCATTTTTGTCGTCGTCGTGGTGGTAATCACGGTCCGGTCCATGAACCAGGGGGCCCAGGCGTCGCCCACGCACCCGGGTTCATCGACTATTTCTACGAGGCGACGCCGG
>JANQHT010000153.1 GCA_028282545.1 Spirochaetales bacterium | reverse complement strand
CCTCCGGAAGGAAGAACAAAACGCTTGGCTTCGCTGCGCTGCAGAGACGCGTTTTGTTCTTCCTTCCGGGTGTGTCTGGTGGTATTCCCCTCCATTCGGCAATGTGATCTCCAAAATGCGAATTGCTTATTGGTTAGCTATAGACAATTTCGTCGGAGGGCTCGTCGCCCTCCGGCCATAATGAGAATTGCTACGTCCCGGTCGGGCAATACGACAGGCGCGGCTGGTCTTTCTGCAATTTCGCCTGGCGCTTTTGTTACCGGCGGAAAGGCCGCCCTACTCGCCCGCCTCATCCTCCGGCGCCGGTGGGGCGGACGGCGTGGGCGGCGCCAAAGCTTGAGCGATGTTCAGACAGTACCCGCCGATGTGATCCATCTCGCGAATGATGTCCAGGTAGAGCAGCTCCGCCCGGATGTCGCCGCCGCGGGCCATCGCTTTTCGGGAGACCTTGGCGAGTTTTCGTTGCCGTTCGTTGGCGGCCTGTTCCATGCGTGCCGCAACCTCGATCTCCTGCTCCTCCAGGAGATTGTTCAGGAAATCGGTATTGTAGCGGAGGAAATCGGTGACTCCCATGGCGTACTCGTTGATCTCGTCTGATGCGTTCTGGTGGAACTCCATCCCTTTGGCGCGCTTGCGGAGATAGAGCGCAGCGGTACGGTGGCAGGAATCGGAAATACTCTCGAGTTCGTTGATGACCCGGAGAAGCGATCGCACCTCGAAGGCCTGCGGTTCGGTGACACCCTTGGTTGCGCACTCGGCGAGATAGACTGAAAGCTCGTCCTGCATACGGTCCACGAACGCCTCGTTCTGAGATAGGCGTCGCTCGATCGCGGCCAGTTCATCCTGCTCCGCGTCGGCGGCGTTCATTACGTCCAACATCATCTGATTGACCAGCCGCGACATCCGCCCTACCTCGGCCCGGGCGTTGATCAGGTTTGCCTCCACACCCCCACCGCCGGAACCGCGAATGTGCGGGATACGGTACTCGATGTCCGCCGCGTCCGTTTCGCGATCCGGAGCGAACCGGACCACCAACCGTTCGATACCGGGTATAAACCAGGCGAGCAGCAGAGTATTGAGCACGTTGAAGAGCGTATGGAAGGCGCTGATGTGGTACGGCATTGCACCCGGCAACGTCGTTGATCCGGGAATGAGTACGTCCACCAGGAGCAGAAGGGGCCTGAGGAGCGCCAGCGCCCACAAAACACCTATGACGTTGAAGACCATGTGCGCCCGGGCAACGCGTTTTGCGGCGGTGTTCATCTCCAGCGATGCCAGGTAAGCGGTTACCGTAGTTCCGATGTTTTCTCCCAGGACGATCGCCGCGGCGATGTCGAAGGGAATCCACCCGTTATAGGCAAAGGTGATCGTGATCGTCAGGGCAGCGCTGGAAGATTGCACCGCCACGGTGAGGGCCGCCCCCAGCAGAAGAAAGATCAGCGTCGAAAGCGGACCGTACCCGGTGAGTCCCGAGATAACTCGGAGTACCGCGGCGCTCTCACGCACGCCGGATACGGCGGACTTCATCGCGTCGAGACCAAGGAAGAGCAGACCAAAGCCGAGCAGGATCCCCGCCACTTCCCGCAGCCGTTCGCGCTTGCTGAACCGTAGGGGTAGGCTGATCGCGATCGCAGGCAGCGCGAAACCGGCAATTTCCATCTGGAAGCCAAAAAAACTGACGATCCAGGAGGTAACGGTGGTTCCGATGTTGGCGCCCATGATCACGCCGATCGCCTGGGAGAGATTCACCAGCCGGGCGTTCACCAGGCTAACCAGGACAACTGTCGTCGCGGATGAGGACTGGATCAGCGCCGTTGTGACGAGCCCCGTTCCGATCGCCAGGAGCGAGCTGCCGGTGACACGATCGAGCGCCCGGCGAAGTCCCACGCCGGCGGACCTGCGAATCGCGTCGCTCATGTGTTTCATTCCAAAGAGGAAGACGCCCAGTCCACCGATCAGGCGCAACAACACGATCATGAATTGTCCTCGGATTGAACCAGGAACGGGGACCCGCCGTAGTTGGCCAGAAAGCGGCGGAACTGCTTGGCGTGCTTCACCCGCGCGCGGCCGCCGCCGCCCTTGGCGGTGCTGAACTTGATGCGCGCCGACACGTCCAGGTACTCCACGGCCGATTCTACACCAATGACGTAGGGAGGGAGCCCCACGTTGGCAAGGTAGTAGTTGACCACCATGTTCTCCGTGCGATGGTTCCCCTCGAAGAAGAGCTGGGGGAAACTGAGCGCCCGGGCGTAATACTCGGCGGCGGCGCGATACGGCTCCAGGGCGGAACCGGAGGATCGAAACCACTTGAGGATCGGCTTCATCCGTTCCACGAAGCTCTTGCGCGCCTCCTGGAGGTAGCGATAGTACTCCATGCGAACCTCCGAAGAGGTTCCACAGAGCACGATATGGTTGAGCTCCAGCATGTTGTAGAGGCCGGAAACCGAAAAAAGGTCAATCCCCTTTGCCTGAAGGTCATCGAGGAAGGCGTACCCCTCCATCAGATTGTTGACGATTGTGCCGGTGAACTCCTCACGACGCATTTCGAGCTTGTCGTTGATCTCGGGGAAGTGCGCCTGGAACTCCTTCAGGGCGCGTTCGATCTCGGGCAAATTGAAACGGGCGCGGGCCATGAGACGACAAGGTATCACATCTTCTTTGTTCGTAGGCTACGCCGGAAGGTCCACGATGAGCGAAAGGAGTTCGTTCATGTCCACGGGCTTCGGGAGGCACGCAATCGGGTTGAGTTCCCGGGCGCGTTCAATAAACTGTTCGTCTGCGTATCCGGTGATAAAGATCATCGCCGCGCCGGGTTGTATCTCGAGAATCCGGCGCATCGTTTCGATCCCGTCGATTTCCCCCGAAAGCCTCCCGTCAACGAGCATTAGTTGCGGCGCAGTGGACAGCGCATACGCCACGGCATCTTCTCCGGCGGAAAAGACGCGGTCCACCCGGTGTCCGGCGAGTTCGATGTTGCGCTTGATTGCCATGGCTATCAGCGCTTCGTCTTCGATGATCACGATGGAGAGCGACGGGCTCACGCGATTCCTTCCAGCGGCCCGTGGTTCGGAATGGGAAACTGTACGGTACAACGGAAACCGGGTCCCGATCCAAACGTGACAACCCCGCGCAGTTGGTGTTCCACGATCATTATGATCGTTTGGATCCCCAGGGTCGCCTGATTGTGAATGTCGAGGTCATCCGGTATTCCCACCCCGTCATCCTCGTACCGGATCTCGATCTCCGCATCGCCGTTGACGCGCTGGATCGTGAGCTTGATTAATCCGGAGCGATCGTCCGGGAATGCGTGTTTCAATGAGTTGGTGAGCAGTTCGTTCAACATCAGGCCACACGGTATGGCCACTTCTACCACCACCAGGATCGGCTCCAGGTCAAATACCAATTCGATCTCCTGGCCCGACCGCCCGTGGCCGTGCATAAAGAGCGCAAAGAGATCGCGCACGTAGTCTTCAAAGGCGATCCGGGAGAGACTCTTTGTCTCGTACAATTTTTGGTGAACCAGTGCCATGGACGCGATCTTGCGTTCGAGGTCGGCAAAGACCTGTCGAATTGCGGTGTCTTCAAAACTGGAGGCCTGCAGGGAAATCATCGCGCTGATGACGTTCATATTGTTCTTGGTTCGATGGTTGAGTTCTCTGAGCAACGTCTCCCGTTCAACGAGCGCTGCCCGGACGGCTTCCTCGGAACGGACACGGGCGGTGATGTCCAAGCCGTACACGTTGGCGTAGCCGGAATCCGCCACCGGCGCCACGGAAAACGAATAGACCGAGTCTGCGTGGGGGAGTTCGATCACCACCGAGTCGTTCATGCTCACGGCATTCCTGACCGCCTCTGCGATTCCCGAGGGCGCCGGTTCGCCCGGGACGAGCGTCCACTCGTTGAGAAGCGCGGTCCCGGCGGGATTGGAGAAGACAAGGATGCCGTCGATCCCAACGCGGAGAACGGGATTGGGGTTTTCCGAAGGAAACCGGGACAGGTCCGATACCCGTCGGCGTGGAGTTTTGGTGACCTTGGCCATGTCACGCAAATTCTCGGCTATCGGGGCGCGGTTTTCAAACCGACGGCGAGGATGCGATACTAGCAATTTTCAGTATGGACGGAGGGCGACGAGCTCTCCGACGCCTATGTCTCTGTCATAAGGACAGGCAGTTCGCATGGTGGAGATCACAGTGCCGGTATGGAGGCGAATAGCACCAGGCGCGCCCGGAAGGAAGAACAAAACGCGTCTCTGCAGCGCAGCGAAGACCAGCGTTGTGTTCTTCGAACCGCGCCAAGGGTATGTAATTCCACCATGTGAACTGCTGATGCGACACGCACGCCATTGACACAGGCAGGTATTGACGGTAAAAAAACGCCAGGATTCGCGGTCAACCGCCGCGTTCCGGGGGTGTAGCTCAGTTGGCTAGAGTACTTGAATGGCATTCAAGGGGTCACGGGTTCGACTCCCGTCACCTCCAGAAGGGGGCCGCCTGACAGGGCGGCCCTTTTTTTTTGCCGCTCCCCGGCCTGTCTGCTATCTCCGGTTTTTCCCGTTCCCCGGCGTCGGTAGCAATTCTCATTATGGACGGAGGGCGACGAGCCCTCCGACGAAATTGTCTATAGCCAACCAACAAGCAGTTCGCATTTTGGAGATCACATTGCCGAATGGAGGTGAATAA
>JANQHT010000130.1 GCA_028282545.1 Spirochaetales bacterium | reverse complement strand
ACGGCGTTGGGCGAGGCGTACGTGGCGACGCTCCTCACCGGTTCCACGCTCAAGAACGACGAGCGACTGGGACTCCTGTACGACTCCGACGGGAGCGGCTTCACCTGTGACGTGGACGGAACGGGAAGCGTCCGGGGCTATCTCCGGCATACCGAGGATGGATTGCTCCCCCGCGACGACGACGGCCGCTGGGAGGCGGGAACGATCGGGGTCATCCGCTACCAGGGGAAGAGTCACACGCCCTTCGCGGGCGAGACGCTCGTCCCATCAGGAACGCTCGCCGATGCGGTCCAGGCGTACACAGACCTCAGCGACCAGACCCCGTCGCGCCTCGCAATCGTTGTCGAGGCCACGGAGGGGGCGGTGATCGCCGGAGGGGTACTTGTCCAGGGCCTCCCGGGGGCGGACACCGACGCGATCGAGGCGATCCGCGGGCTGCTCGCGATTGAACGGGAAGCGACCGGTCCCTTCGCCGCGGGCGAGACGCCGTCGACGTTTGTCACGTCGCGCCTGGCGGGCCGGAACGTTCGATTCGTGGGTTCCCGCAGGGCGGAGTTTTACTGCGGATGCAACCCCCGGCGCTTTGCCCGATTCCTGGGGCAGCTCCCGAAGAGTGAACGCGAGGACATCCTAATAAACGGACCTCTGCCCCTGGTCACCACCTGCCACAACTGCAACACGTCGTACTCGTTCGATCTAAATGAACTAAAACGAATCTTCACATCCGACCTCGCATGAGCCGCATCGCCTCGAGGCGCGTCTCGCGGGCGACGTCGGAGGTTGATACCGCCTGCAGTAGGGCGAGCCCCGCGGGGCCCGACCCCGCCATCGCTCCCACGCGCACGACCGCCGGCGCAAGCAGCTCCCGATCCCTCAGCGAGGAGCGCGAGAATCGTTCCCCGGCAATCTGTACCGCCGCGCCCGTTTTGTCGTACCCGTACGTTGCGATCGCCCCCAGGGCGGCCCCGGCGACCGCGGCCTCCGGGTCGCGTTGGGCGCACTCCATGAGCAGTCGACGGCTCGGTTCGTCAAGAATCGCCGCGAGAAGTCGTACCGCCCGGAGACGAATTTCCGGGTAGTCGTTCACCACCACGCCCCTCCGCCGCAGGGGATGGCGATACGGCTCCAGGGCGATACGCCCGAGTACCGTGGTGACGTCGGCGAGGGTGGAGAAGAGACGCCCCTCGCCCAGGCGGTCGTCGATCTGTTGCAGCAGTTGGGCGCGTTCCCGGCGCCCCTCCCCCGCCAGGATGTTTAGAGCCGCCGTGAGGAAAGCGCCCGACCGGTCGCCGCTCGTTTCGTCCGGCTCCGGTTCCGTCGTCGGCATCGGTACGGGAACATACGCGTCCTCGAGGGTGATGAACTCCGCCCGCCACGAATCGTCTACTATGACCAGGTGCGCCCCGTCCGCAGAAAGCGCCGCCGCGACGGGAGGCCCCCCGCCCAACCACGGTTCACTCCCGTCCGAAACACGGGAGAGAAGCGTCCGCGCCCCCTCGGCGTCGATTCTCACCACGCCGGCGCGGCCAACCACAAGAGCGCTTCCCCCCTCTGCAACCAGGATCGTCGCTTCTTCGTCCACCGGCCCGATCGAACGCCCGTATTTACCCCCGGCCCAGTCGAACAACTGAACGGTTCCGTCCGCATGGAGCGCGGCAAATCCCCAAGTCGTCGACCGGATCGGAACGACTTCCAACCGGTCTGTGCCGTTCCAGGTATTGCTCCCCGAACCGGCGGACAGAACGACCCGGGATGCATCGTCCACGAAGAGAACCGAACCGCCTGGAGCGGGAACCAGCGCCGGCGGGCCCGCTCGCAGGGGCAATCGCTCCCCGCGGACGTCCGCCGAAATCGAGAAGAGCGCCCCCGATTCCGTTTGATACCAGGATCGCCCCGCCGAAACGGTGCCGGCAACAACGCTGTCCGGCAGAACCGTCGACCAGAGCAGCCTTCCCGAGGGTCCGGCGGCGGTCACCTGCCGCCCCGCAAGGGCCCGCAGGTTTCCCCGGAGATCGATCTCCACCGTTCCCTCGGCAAGAGCGGCGGGCCCGGACAAGCGAGAGGCGACCGTTCCCTCCGGTGTGATCCGGATCACTTCACCCCGCGTTCCAACCGCCACGATCGTACCGTCCGGCGCCTCCAGGAGGGATCGAACGCGCCGGCCCACGTTAATCTCCCACGCGACTACTCCCTCCCACGTCCAGGCGCGAATGTACCGGTCCTGCGTTGCCGCGCAGATCAGTGACTCCGCTTCACCGCCTTGGACCACTACGAGCGGCGCGGTGACGGCACCGGGAAAGACAACCGTGTCCGCCGACGCTGTGCCCACGAGAGCCAGCGCACAGACGATTCGTGCCACCGGCCGAAGGAGCGATCTACGCAACACGGTCGAGGATGAGGAGCGATTCGATGTGAGCCGTCTGCGGATAGAAATCGTAGACGCCACCGGAGACGACTCGATATCGTGACGCCGGATCACCAACGTCCCCGGCGAGGGCGGCGGCTGTTACTTGTCTCCACGATCTGGTATATTCTCCGAAAACAAGAACGGCATGTGGTGTCAGCATATCATATGAAACCGGCCAAGCTTACAAGCTTACCAACGATAAAGCGCCTCCCATCCTACCTGCTCGTGGTGGAGGCGGCGGCACGCGCCGGCGACGAGTACATCTCCGGAACTGTGATTGCCAACGAACTCGAACTCGAGCCTATCCAGGTTCGCAAGGACTTGGCCGTTACCGGTGTAACCGGAACACCGCGTCGAGGATTTCCCGTCCGCCCCCTGATCGAGGCGATCAACGATTTCCTCGGATGGAATCGGGAACGGCGGGCGATCCTCGTTGGAACGGGCAACCTCGGCACCGCTCTCCTGGGATACCCCGAGTTCCGGCGGCACGGCCTGCGCGTTGTCGCTGCGTTCGACGCGGAGCCGACCAAGCAGGGCACAACCGTAAACGGTGTCTTCGTTTACCCCGCGGAGGAGATCGCGAATGTGGTGAAACGGGAGAAACCGGAACTGGCGATCCTCACGGTTCCCTCCGATTCGGCGCAGGCGGTGGCCCAAACCTTGATGGTAGCGGGGATCCGTTCGATCTGGAATTTCACCAACACCAAGCTCAAGACGCCACCGGAAGTGATCGTCCAGAAAGAGGACCTCTCGTCGGGCCTGGCGGTCCTATGCGTGAAGATGCGACAGCCCGACGTTCCGCGTTCGTGAGCGACCAACGGCTGGATACCCAGGCCGAGTTCTTTGCAAACAGACTCAAGAAGCGTTTTCGACACCTCTGGAAGTGGGCGCGCCGGACCGGCGTGACGGCGTTTCGTGTGTATCACCGGGATATCCCGGAACTACCCTTTTCCGTCGACTGGTACGACGGACACCTAATCGTTGCCGAGTATGCGCGCCCGCACGATCGTTCCGACCTGGAACATGAATCGTGGGTTGACCACATGACAGCGACCGCGGCGCGTGCCCTGGGTGTTTCCGTGGACCGCCTCTTCGTGAAACGCCGCGTACGCCAGCGCGGTTCCGCGCAGTACGAACGGAGCGACTCCCGCCGATACGAGATCACCATCGCGGAAAATGGACTGCGGTTTCGCGTGAACCTCAGTGACTACCTCGACACGGGTCTCTTCCTGGACCACCGTGACCTTCGCCGCTACCTGGGAGAACGGGCCCAGGGCACACGCGTATTGAACCTCTTTGGCTACACCGGGGCGTTCACGGTCTACGCCGCCGCCGGAGGAGCGCGCTCAACGGTCACCGTGGATCTTTCGAATACCTATCTCCGCTGGGCGGAAGAGAACCTGCGCGAGAACGCTCTCTACGGTCCCGATCACTTGCTGGTCCGTGCCGATGTGACGGAATTCCTGAGCGAAGAGGCCCAATCTACCAACCGGTACGATTGGATCATCCTGGATCCGCCCAGCTTTTCCAACAGCAAGAAGATGGCCGGTACCTTTGACGTGCAGCGTGATCACGCCGACGCGATCCGGCGGTGCATGAACCTGCTTACCCGTCGGGGACAGGTGGTGTTCAGTACGAACCGTCGCAACTTCCGTCTAAGGGTTGACGGTATTCGCGACGCAGAAGCGACAAAGATCACCAAACTGACCATGCCCGAGGACTTCGCGGGCACAGGTATCCACCAGGCGTGGATTATTCGCCGTACATCATCGCGCGCGAATTGACGCGAGCGCTCCCACGCCCGCTCTGTGATGGGCGCCCACAACGAACGGAAGGCCGCCCCCGGCTGCGGAAGGACGATCGCCCCGCCGATCGTCCTTCCGCAGCGGCCCACACCGCGATTATCAGTACCGGAGAGAGGATCGAGGCGGCGATGCGTGTTCAGCGCCGCGCCCACTCACTCGAGGATAAAGCGGAAGTGCCGCTTCTTCCCGGCCCGGAGCCGGAGTTCGCCGTCCACGACGTCTCCGGCGCCGAAAACTTGGTCGTGATCGGTTACTCGCCGATCGTTGACGCGGGCGCCCCCCTGCGTGATGAGGCGGCGCGCTTCACCGTTGCTTGTACAGAGGCCGGATCGAACAAAGAGATCAACCGCGATGATTCCGGCTTCGATGTCCGCCCGCGGCAAGGCGGCCCCGGGAACCGCGCTCTCGTCCCCGCCGGAACCGGCAAAGAGCGCCCGGGCGGCGTCGCGAACGCGCTCCGCTTCGTCCCGACCGTGGACGGCGGCGGTGATCTCCAGAGCCAGACGCTCCTTGGCGGCGTTTAATTGGGCCCCTTCGCCGACACAGAGCGCCTCAATCTCGTCCAGCGGAAGAAAGGTGTAGATCCGAAAAAAACCGGCCACGTCGCCATCGGGAACGTTTCGCCAGTACTGGAAGAAGTCATAGGGGGATACGAGTTCCGGATCGAGAAAGAGCGCGCCCTTCTCCGTTTTCCCCATCTTCTTTCCGTCGGCCCGGGTGATCAGGGGAAACGTCAACCCGTAGGATTCCGCACCCTCCACGCGGCGGATCAGGTCCGCTCCGGCAACGATGTTGCCCCACTGATCGTCCCCGCCGATCTGGAGACGACACCGGTGTCTCCGGTAGAGTTCCAGGAAGTCGTAGGATTGCAACAACTGGTAGTTGAACTCGATGAAGGAGAGCCCCGTTTCGAGACGCATCTTGTACGTTTCGAAGCCGAGCATTCTGTTGACGGAAAAGTGGCGTCCGATATCGCGGAGGAACTCGATGTACTTCAGGTCTGCGAGCCACTCGGCGTTGTTGACCATCGTGAAAGAGTGTCCCCGCTGCGACAGGAACGCCTCGATCTGCTTGCCGATAGCCGCGGCGTTGCGTTCGATCGTCTCCAAAGAGACCATTTTTCGCATCTCCGTTTTGCCCGAGGGATCGCCGATGCGAGCCGTGCCGTCGCCGACGATGACGATCGCCCGATGGCCGTGGGCCGCCAGGTGCGCCATCGCGTAGAGCGGTACCAGGTGCCCCACGTGCAGGCTTGTCCCGGTGGGATCTATGCCCACGTAAAAGGACACCGATTCGCGGTCCAGGAGGTCCGAGAGCGCCCCGTCGTCGGTGCACTGCTTGACAAAACCCCGTTCCCGCAGGACGTTCAGTGCACCCGGTGTGACTCCGTCGCTCACAAGGCGGCTCGCTTGTACGATTTGATAGAGGAGCGAACGTGGTTTGCCAGATCCGCCACGGCGATACGCTCCTGCTCCATCGAGTCGCGATACCGGATGGTCACCGTGTCCTTCTCCATCGTCTCGTAGTCGATGGTGACGCAGTAGGGTGTACCGATCTCATCCTGCCGCCGGTAACGGCGTCCGATCGCGCCGCCCTGGTCGTAGAAGGTCGCATAGTCGTCGCGCAATTCTCGCTCGATCTCCCGGGCGCGTTCCGCGAGGCCGTCCTTCTTGACCAGGGGCAGTACCGCCACCGTCACCGGCGCGATCCTCGGGTGAAGGTGCAGGACCGTCCGTACGTCGCCTTCGCCGACCTCTTCTTCGTCGTAGGCGTCGCAGAGAACCATGAGCACGCTGCGCGTAAGGCCCGCCGACGTTTCGATGATGTACGGAATAAAGCGCTCCCGCGATTGATCGTCCAGGTACGTAAGGTCCTTTCCCGAGAACTCGCCGTGGCGAGAGAGATCGTAGTCGGTGCGGTTGTGAATTCCTTCCAGTTCCTGCCAGCCAAAGGGGAACTCGTACTCGATGTCGTACGCCGTCTTGGCGTAGTGGGCCAGCTCGTCCGGTCCGTGTTCCGTAAAACGGAGACGCTCCGGCCGGATTCCGAGCGATTCGTAGTACTCCATCCGCGCCGCTTTCCACGTGGAGAACCACTTCTCGTCCTCCGAGGGATGCACGAAGTACTGCATCTCCATCTGCTCAAACTCGACCGTTCGAAAGATGAAGTTCTTGGTCACGATCTCGTTGCGGAAGGCCTTGCCGATCTGGGCGATCCCGAAGGGGATCTTGACCCGGGATGTCTGCACGACGTTCTTGAAGTTCACGTAGATACCCTGCGCCGTCTCCGGCCGCAGGTAGACCGTAGAGCTGCTGTCCTGGACGGGACCCAAGTGCGTACTGAACATCAGGTTGAACACGCGCGGCTCGCTCAGAGGATTGCCGTTTGGACTCGTTTTTGCCTCCCGCTGTTCCTCGGTAAGGTGATCCCAGCGGTATCGTTCGTTGGTGACGGTGTCCTCCACCATGAGATCCGCGAAGTTGTCCACGTGACCGCTCGCCTTCCAGACGGTGGGATGCATGAGTATCGACGCGTCCAAGCCCACGATGTTGTCGTGCAACTGCGTCATCTCCCGCCACCAAAAACGGGCAACGCGATTCTTGAGTTCTACGCCCAAGGGGCCGTAGTCCCAGGCGGAGGCAAGACCACCGTAGATCTCGGAGGAGGGGTAGATAAAGCCGCGGCGTTTTGAGAGAGATACGATCTTGTCCATCGTCCTGGGGTCGGTTGTCACGATTGATCCTCCGTGGGTTCAAGCTGGGTTAGTGCACCGTCGATTCGGCGTAGTGCGACATCGATGCCGAGGAGCCGGATCGACGGAATGAGCGGGGGCGATACGCGGCTTCCCGTTACGGCCACGCGAAGGGGCATCATCACGTTGCCGAGTTTCGTACCGAGTCGCTCGGCAAGCGCGTGAAACGCCTCATCCAGGGCCGACTCGTCCCCGGCGCCCCGGGCGGCGATCACCTCCCGGGCGGCGGACAGGTAGGCGTGGGCCTCGGCGGGAGTAGTCTTCTTTGGAATGAGATCCTCACCGGTCCAGGCATCAACGTCGTCGTAGAGAAACGCCGTGAGCGGCACCACGTCCGACAGAACGCGGAGTCGCTCCTTCACGATCGGAAGAAACCGCATCACAAAGGCGCGTTCGCTCTCCGAGGGCGGATCAGAAAGCCGCCCCGCCTCGGCCAGGTACGGAATGAGCAGCTCCAGGAGCGTGTTATCGTCCAGTTCGCGGATGTATTGGCCGTTGAACCAGTCGAGTTTTTTGTAGTCGAACACGGCGGGCGCTTTGTTGAGTTTCGCCGTGTCGAAGAGCCGTTCCAGTTCATAAAGCGTGAAAAACTCCCGGGAATCGTCGTAGGACCAGCCCAGGAGCGACACGTAGTTGAGCAGTGCCTCAGGCAGGTACCCGGCGGCTCGAAAATCGACAACGCTCGTGGATCCGTGGCGCTTTGAGAGCTTCTGGCCGTCCTTGCCCATCACCATAGGCAGATGGCAGAACCGCGGCGGTTCCCAGCCAAATGCCCGGTACAGGAGCAGGTGGATCGGCGTAGACGGAACCCACTCCTGCGCCCGCAGGACGTGGGTGATCCCCATGTGGTGATCGTCAACGACGTTTGCCAGGTGATAGGTAGGCAGCCCGTCCGACTTGAGGAGTACCGGATCGGGAGGAACGTCCTTGTTCTTCCGGCGGATACGTCCCAGTACCAGGTCCTCGAACTCCGTGGAGCCCTCGGTGGGCACCAACAGGCGGACCACCGGTTCCACACCGGCAGCCTGTGCCGCGTCGATATCGGCCTGGGACATGTGGCGACCTTCGTACCGGTAGGGTTTGCCCTCTTCGTGGTCGCTCCGTTTCGACGAATAGTCGTAGTAGGCGTGGCCGGAGTCCACCAGTTTCCCGGCGTGCTCCAGGTAGAGGTCTCGTCGTTCGGACTGGACGTAGGGCGCAAAGGCCCCGCCCTGCCTGGGCCCTTCATCGGCGGAAACTCCCAGCCAGTCGAAGGTATCGTAGATGTCCTGGAGCGACGCCGCATCGAAGCGCGCTTGATCGGTGTCCTCAATGCGCAGGACAAATGCGCCGCCCCGAGACTTCGCAAAGAAGTAGTTGAAGAGGGCGGTGCGAATGCCGCCGATATGCTGGAGCCCCGTCGGCGACGGGGCATAACGAACGCGTACGTCCTCTGCCATAGTCCGCCGGATTATAGCGGGCACAGGGCGGCTGAGCAACCGAGGCTATAGGCGCGGCAGTTCCCATTTGGAGATCACATGGCCGAGGCGCGGTTCTCGTCACGCCTGCCTTCGGAACGCAGAACAAAATGCTTGGCTTGGCTTCGCTGCGCTGCAGAGACGTGTTTTGTTCTTCCTTCCGGGCGCGGCTGGTGGTATCCACCTGCAACCAGCCATGTGATCTCCGAAATGTGAACTGCCCGGCGTCTTGATGGAGCCAACGTCGTCGGAAGGCTCGTCACCCTCCGTCATGGTGAGGATAGCTGTCAGGCGAAGATCGTTTGTCGGACGTCGTCAAAGAGACGCGAAAGAACGAGGACGTGTAACTCGTCGCTACGTCGCTGGACCATGCGATTCCAGGCGTCGCCGCCGTACTTGGCGCGGATTTTCGCTCGCCGCGCCTCCATGGTCTCTCGCCGTTCCTCGTCCTGTTCCAGGGGGAGCACCAGGTGAAGAGCCAGCGCCGCCACCAAGTCGTCCCGGCACGACTCAACGAGCCCACGGAGCGTGGCCGCGCCGTCCTCCACCTCTTCCTGAAGCAGTTGCGCAAACCCGATGTGCCAGTCGATCCACTCGCGCTTGGTACCGCGAGCAGTATCGCGGAAGGCCGCGTAATACCCTTGAATATCGGCGCCGTCGTTGGCCAGCAGATGGGGCACACCAAAGAGCAACACCAGGGAACGCAGCACCCGTTGGTTCTTGGCCCGCAGGTGTTCTTCAAGTCGCAGGACATCGGTGGTTCGCGACATCAGAAGGTAGCCGTTGGCCAGCAGCCGTGCATTGGAAACGGTCACACGGCCGTTCTCGAAGATGCGACGCTCCAGGAGTTCCACCACCCGGGGCCAGTCCTGCTTCTCCAGCGCCCCAAAGAGCTTCCAGGACGCGGCGAAGTACCCGTTGAGAACCGCCAGGACCGCAACAAACACGACCGCTACGTACCAGTTCTCGCGCCAGAACGCCCCCGACACGCTCCAACCAAGGAAAAACGCGGGCATGAAAAAGACAAAAAGAAACGAAACTACTATTATGATGTTGAAAGCAAGGAATACGGTCTTAATCTTCATTCGGGTAGTCCGATATACTGTACCAGAGGTAGTGTAGTATGCGCGTTTTTCGGCGGTCAACGGGAGTCGCTGGTTGAGACAACTTCTCAGATCGCAGCTGACGGAAGGAATGTACGTCAGCCGCGAGGTGTACCTCGACGACAAGTACCTCCTTCTCTCTCCCGAAGTTCCCATCTCCCAGAGCCTGATAGACCGCCTGGAGGCGTGGGAGGTCGAAGCGCTCTACAGCGACGGAGAACTGACCGAAAAACCGGCGAGCACGATAATCACCGGTGGAGGCGACGGTGTCACGGCACCACTCGCAGCGGTTGAAGAGGGACGCAAGGATATCCGTGAAACGGTGGAGATGCAGAAACGCTACCGTGACTATCTGAGCTTCGCGGAACGCCTTTTCAGCAACTTCCTCACTTCCGGCGAGATCCCGGTTGGTCCGGTCCAGGAACACGTGAAGCGCATGATGGAATCGATGCGCGACTATCGACGCTACATGCTTCGTCTGGGTGAGTACCAGGCGGGCAGCACCAGTTACGTGGTGGATCACGCGGTCAAATCGACGATCGTGTCGCTCGCGGTAGGTCACACCATGAAACTGGCGTCCCATCGTCAGCTCGAGCTTGGGACCGTGGCGATGTTGCACGAAATCGGGATGGTTCGCCTGCCGAGCCAGCTCTACATGACGGACCGGGAGCTGACACCCAAAGAAAAGAAGGCGATTACCACCCACACCGTTCTCGGTTTCAAGATCCTCAGGCAGCTCTCCTACCCGATGTCGGTCTGCCTGGGAGTGCTCGAATGCCGGGAGCACATGGACGGCAGTGGGTATCCTCGGGGACTGACCGGTGACAAGCTCTCGGTGAACGCCCGGGTGGTGAGCATCACCAGCGCCTACGCGGCGATGGCTTCCGTCAGACCGTACCGTGCCCCGATCGACGGTCACAACATCATGTTGAACCTTCTCAAAGGGCGCGGTTCTCGATACGACGAAACGATCCTCAAAGCATTGGTCGCCACGATGACGCTCTTCCCCTATGGAACGTACGTGGAGTTGGCCAACGGCAGTTCCGCCGTAGTGGCCGATACCGATTCGTCAAAACCGCGAAACCCCAAGGTGCGCATTGTGACAAACCCATCCGGCGCGATTATCAAGGACCAGCCGATCGTCGAAACGGAGGGTGACGACTACCAGATCAAAGGAGTCCTTTCGGCGGAAGAGATCGCCCGCCTGCGACAGGCCTTCTAGGGACGTTTTCATGGACAGGAGAACGATTTACCTTTCGGTCTGTGGAGAGGCGTCGCGCCCCTTTGCCGTTGGTACGCCCGTCCGGGACGCCCTCTCCGGGTGCACCGCCGACAGCCCCCTTGTGGCGGGTTTCGTGAACAACCAGATCCGGGCGTTGAGCTATCGCCTGCCCATTTCAGCAGAGATACGGCCGATCCACCTAAACGATGCCGTGGGAATGCTCGTGTACCGGCGGAGCTTGAGCTATCTGCTCGCCATGGCGAGTAACCGCGTCTTTCCCGAGCGCCGCCTGCGTATCAGTCACTCCCTGGGAAACGCCCTCCTCTATTCGTACGCGGACCAGGAGACGGACCAAAAGGACCTGCGCCTCCTCGAGGAGGAGATGCGCGGCCTAGTCGAAAGCGACCTGCCCATAGACCGCGGGAGTGCGGCCTACGGCGAAGCTCTCGACCATTTCCGTTCGAACGGCCGCGTCCTCACGGCCCTGCTCGTTGAAGGCCAGAACTATAGCGAGGTTCCCGTCTACCGCTGCGGCGAGTTCATGGACCTCTCCCACGGACCGGTGGTCGATCGCACCGGCCTTCTGCGTGTCTTCTCACTCCAGCTGTTCGAAGAGGGGTTCCTGCTGGTGTTCCCGAGTCGCCGGTCCCTGGACCGTCCCGATCCGGGCTCACCGAGCCGTATCCTCTACGAGACGTATCGGGAGCACAAGAACTGGGGGCGTATCCTGCGCGTCTCATCGGTGGGAGAACTCGCGCAGATCACGGAACGCGACGAGATCGACGAGTTTATTCGGGTTGCGGAATCGCTTCACAGTCGCAAGATTGCGCGGATTGCCGACGCGGTCCACGGGCGCCGCGCGGACGTGCGGGTCGTTCTGATCGCCGGACCGTCGTCGTCCGGGAAGACGACCTTTACCAAACGGCTCGCCGTTCAACTGCGTGTGCTCGGAATATCCCCGGTCATGCTGTCACTGGACGACTATTTTGTGCCGCGAGAGCACACGCCGCTGGACGAAGAGGGGAAACCGGACTTCGAGAGCGTCCACGCCATTGACCTGGATCTACTCAACGACAACCTTGAGCGAGTCATCGCCGGGAAAGAGGTGGAGATACCCTCGTTCAATTTCAAGACGGGGTTGCCGGAGTTCAAGGGTCATCGCCTGAGAATACCCGACCAGGGTGTGCTTCTGATCGAGGGTATCCACGGTTTGAATCCGGTATTGACGCATCGCATCGCGGAAGACCGGAAATTCAAGGTGTACGTGTCGGCGCTGACGCAGCTGAACCTGGACGATCACAACCGTATCGCCACCACGGACAATCGCCTGATTCGCCGGATCGTTCGGGATCATCAATTCCGAGGACATAGTGCGGCGACGACGCTCCGGATGTGGCCCGGTGTCCGTCGCGGCGAAGACCGGAACATCTTCCCCTACCAGGACTCGGCGGATCTCGTGTTCAACTCCGCCCTTGACTACGAACTGGGCGTTCTCAAAGGATTCGTGGAACCGCTCCTGCGACAGATTAAACCGTACGACGACATCTACCACGAGGCGTTTCGGTTGATTCGTTTCTTGCGCAATTTCGCCGGCATCCGCGAGAAAAGCGTTCCCGACGACTCGATCCTTCGCGAGTTCATCGGCGACAGCGGTTTCCATTACTGAGCGCAGCTACGAAAAGTCCTCGAGTATGGTTGCCTTGATGGGCGGCCAGGAAAACGATCTCCACGGATCCGTATCAAACGGTAGCGCCCGCTCCCGGGCAAGCATATGCAGGAAAGTTTCCCGCGGTACGTCCCGCGCCCCGAAGGACGCCAGCAGATCCGTTCTGACCTGGCAGTCTACCAGGGAGGCGCCGTGTTCACGCAGCACAGCGGCGAGCGCGGCAAGCGCCACCTTCCCTGCACCACTCTCGCCGGAAAACATCGATTCCCCGGCGAATATGCGGCCCAGACATACGCCGTAGAGCCCGCCGACCAGCGAATCGCCGCGGCGTACTTCCACAGAGTGCGCGTACCCCAGGCGGTGAAGTTCGGTGTAGGCCCACTCCATATCGGCGGTAATCCACGTCCCACCCTGGCCCGGCCGCTCCGCACTTTTGCAGGCACCGATAACCGCGGCGAAATCGCGGTTTACCGCTACCTCGTAGTCCGTTGTGCGAAGGGACCGTGCAAAGCGGCGCGGCAGGTGAAACTCGTCAAGAAAGAGCAGGAACCGCGGGTCCGGGGAGAACCACCGGATCGGATCTTCGCTGTACCAGGGGAAAATGCCCTGTTCGTACGCCGAGAGAAGGATCCCCGGCGAGAGGTTCCCTCCCCAGGCGACCATACCGAACTCGTCGGCTCCGCGCGGGTCGGGAAACGGTATGCGATACGCCTCAGTCAGCCGCCTCATCACGGGTGATCACTATCTTCCCGTCAACGAGATCCGCCACGGCTTTGCCCCCGTCCGCAAAATCGCCGAAGAGCACCGCGTCGACAAAGTACTCCTTGAGTTCGCTTTCAATCGTGCGCGCCACGTTCCGCGCCCCGAACTCCTCGGAGTAGCCGAGTGCGGCAAGGTGATCGAGGCACGCATCGGTACAACGAACCGCCACACCCCGTTCAGCCAGCTGCTCGTTAAACAGGACGATCTCCTTCTCAACGATGTTTCGAATGATGGAATCGTCCAGGCGGTTGAAGAGAACTACCTTGTCCAGACGGTTCCGGAACTCCGGCGAAAAGGCCTTCTCCACCGCGTCGTTCACCGCCTGGGCCGTCACGTTTCGCTCACCAAACCCGATCAGCGGTTTCCCGATATCCCGGGCGCCGGCGTTGGAAGTCAGGATCAGTATGACGTTCCTGAAGTCCGCCTTCTTACCGGCGTTGTCGGTGAGCGTCGCATAATCCATAACCTGAAGAAGGATGTTGAATACATCGCGATGCGCTTTCTCGATTTCGTCCAGGAGAACGACCGCGTGCGGTGTTCTCCGGATGGCATCGGTGAGCAAGCCGCCCTCTTCGTACCCTACGTACCCCGGGGGTGACCCGATGAGGCGGGAGACGGTGTGCTTCTCCTGGTACTCGGACATATCGAAGCGATGCAGCGCGACACCGAGCGTTTCGGCGAGCTGCCGCGCGAGCTCCGTCTTCCCAACGCCGGTGGGGCCCACAAAGAGGAAACTCGCCACCGGGCGCGTGGTGCCGCGAAATCCGGCGCGGGCCCGTTTCACGGCGCTCGCCACCGACTCGACCGCGGTGGCCTGGCCGAATACCTGCGCCTTCAAATGCTCGGCGAGGTGCTGCAGTTCCTGTTTCTCGCTCCGGGTGACCGTTTTGGCGGGGATTTTCGCCACCTTGCTGACAACCGCCTCGATCTCCGCTTCGTCTATGGTGGCGGGGTCCGTCACCGCTCCCGCTTCGTCTTCACCGGCTCGAAACGTTGTCATTCGCATGTACGCGCCCGCCTCGTCGATCACGTCGATCGCCTTATCCGGGAGGAAGCGGTCGTTGATGTACAGCGACGCAAGGCGGACGGCGGCGTCTATCGCGTTGTCCGTGTACGTCACGTGATGATGCGCCTCATAGTGCGGGCGAAGACCCTTTAGGATCTCCACCGCCTCCTCGTGGCTGGGCTCCTCGATGTCGATGCGCTGGAAGCGCCGCGCCAGGGCGCGATCCCGCTCCATAAAGCGCTTGTACTCGTTGAAGGTGGTGGAACCGATGCACTTGATCTTCCCCGCCGCCAGGGCGGGCTTGAGCAGATTGCCGGCGTCCATCGAACCGCCGCTTACCGCCCCGGCGCCGACGATTGTGTGAATCTCATCGATGAAGAGAATCACCCGCGGTTCCTTCTCGAGTTCGGCGATGACAGCCTTTATTCGCTCCTCGAAGTCACCGCGGTACCGCGTACCGGCCACCATGGCGCCCATATCGAGCGCAAAGATGCGGTACCCTTTCAGAATGTCCGGGACCGAGTCGTCGGCGATTTGCTGCGCCAGGCCGTGGGCGATTGCGGTCTTGCCTACGCCGGGTTCACCGATAAGGATCGGGTTGTTTTTCATGCGTCGACACAGAACCTGGATGGTTCGTTCTACCACGTCTTCGCGGCCGATGAGCGGTTCAAGAGAGCCCTCCCGCGCCATGGCGGCGAGCTCAGACGTGAACTGGGCAAGCGCCGATCGTTTCCGCCGGCCCCGGGGCTGTGATTCACCGTCGGCGTCGGCCTCTTCGTCTTCGCCCGTTTCCTCTTCTCCACCCGCCTGCTCCGGTATTCCGTGACTCACGATTTCGAGCAGGTCCAGCCTGTCCAGGCCCGCGTTGCGTAGCGACTGGGATGACTGGGCGTTGGATTCGTCGAAAATCGAGACCAGAAGGTTCCCCAGGCGAATCACATCCTGGTCCGTGCCGGCGGAGTGGAACGCAACGCGTTCGATGATGCTCTGAAAGCCCACCGTCTGGGTCGGTTCAGCCTCCTCTCCGTCCGGGAGCACCGGAATGAACTCCTCCAGGTACTCCTCGAGATCGTCGCGAACACCGTCCGGATCAACGGCACAGGCCGCCAGGACGTTACGCGGATAGTCGAAATAGAGTGCCGCAAAGAGGAGGTGCTCCGGCGTCAGAAACTCGTGTTTCCGATCCTTCGCCTCTTTGTATGCCGCGTTGAGTACGACCTGGACTTCCTTGTCGACTCGCATCTTCATATCTCCCTCTCGTCAGTCGGCCGGCTCGAGCGTGCACTTCAACGGAAACCCGTTCGCTTTGGCTATTTTTCGCGTCTGGGCCACCTTGGTGGCTCCGATGTCATAGGGAAAGAGCCCTACGATGCCGCGACCCTTCTGGTGGACCGCCAGCATTATAGCACTCGCCTCCGCGGCCGACTTTTGAAAAACGTTCTGCAGAACCTGGACGACGAATTCCATCGTCGTGAAGTCGTCGTTGTGCAGGACGACCCGATACATCGGCGGACGAGCCGTTTTTTTCCGAGTCTTCTCCTGGAGCTGTCCGGAATTCTCACCGTGCATCCCGCGTGAAATGTATCGCTTCACCGGCCAAAAACAAAGACTACCGGGACGGCCCGAAATACCCCGCTTCATCGCGGCCGCTTCGTATCTCGAGACGTACCTCGACGGAAAGCGGTATGTAGGCGCGACCGAAATCGGTGTCCTCCACGCTCTGGTAGGAGATCCAGTACGTGCCGATCGCTTTCTTGCGCAGAGCGGCCGTTGTCGGAGCGATACCCGCCGGTTCGTAGATGTAGCGTACCAGTCCGCCCGACTCGTCCACCAGGTACTGAAGGCGCAGGTCCGGGGTGCGCTGCTCCGTGAGGAGAATAGAAAACTCGATGCCGTTGTTGACCAGGAGGTCCGCAGTCTCCTCGATACCGTACCGGAGGAACGCGTCATCAGAAAGAACGCCGGGCGTCACAAAGAACAGGTGCCGCCTGATGTCGCGATTGGCGAGTTCCACCGCGGCCAGCCGAATCGCGACCTCCGGGTCCGGCGGGAGCGCCGGCGTCCCGGGCAACGCCAATCCCAGGGCATCCGCGAACCGCTCTTCCGACGCCGGGAGTTCGATGATCCGCTGCGGGTCGGAATCGGTCACGTACAGGCGCAACGTGTCTTCCAGGCTCATCGAGCGGTACGTGTCGCGAAGCGCCGCAACCGCACCCTCCACCGCTCCGGTACTGCCGCCAAGGGCGGTGTCCACGACTATCGCCGATTCGAGGGTTTCCACGGTATGCCCGGCGCTGAGCAGTTCCACTTCGGACAGGGGGACACCGTTTTCCGAAGCGATGAAGTTACCGGCGTCCATACCGACCACCGGTCGGCCGAAACGATCGGAGACGCTGAGTTCCACCGACACGCGGGGAAACTCGCGACTCACCACACGATTGATACGAACGTCCAAACCGCTGTAGAGCGCACTCGACGGTGAAAGCAGGATAACCTGTTCGCCGTCGAAGTCGCTGACCGTGATCCGGTGGTTGGCATCTTCAGCCGCCGAGGTAGCCCTGGTCATACCCTGCACGGGTAGCTCGGCGACGATCGCCTCGTTGTCGGGATCGTAAAGCAGGATGGTGCTGCTCGCGGCCAGGAGAAAACGCCCTCGAACGTCCGACTCGATATCCTCTATAACCGTTTCGCGCGGCACGGGAAGTTCCACGCTATCGATGTAATTTCCGCTTTCGTCGAATCGATGCAGTATCGGTCCGCTTTCGCTGTTGTCGGCCACCCACACGATTCCATTGCGCCACTGGACGCCGGTAGGTCCCGAAAAGCCGGCGAAGAGGGGGCCCCGCTCGCCCAGGGTGAGCAGGAAATCCCCGGTAGCGGAGAACTTTGACACGCGCCTCCCGCCCCACTCGCTGACGTAGAGTGCTCCCGTCTCATCCGCGGTTAGGTACTGCGGTCCCAAGAGTTCCCCGTCACCCAACCCGGACGATCCCATTGCGAGTTGGCGGTTGCCGGTAGAAGGTGACAAAATGGAGATTCTATCCGCGCCGAACTCCGACACGACCAGCGAACCGTCGTCGCGGAGCATGATATCGAAGGGAAGATCCATTCCCGCGAGACCTCCCTGGAAGCGGTTCAGGATAAATCCGTTGGCGTTGATATGCAGCACTTCGTGGGTCGCCATCGAGGTGACGTAGATCGTCCCGTCCGAAGACGCAGCCACCCCCGCCGGGCGCCGAAAGAGACGGGAATCCCCGATGTTGCCCTCGAACTCCGTTGAAACGGCGAACTCCGTGGGAGGCGGCGCCAGGTCCGCCAGGCCGCGACGGAAGGTGATCGTGTCAATACGATTGGCCAGGTACGCACCGGACTCGTCGGCGACGCGCTGCCACTCGGCGAGCGCCGCGTCCACAAGGCCGCTGTGGAAATAGGCGCGCCCGAGCCACTCCCGGGACAGCACGTTGTCCGGTTTGAACGACAAGGCCCGTGTGAAGGCGACAATCGCGTCGGCAAACCGACTCTCGTGGAAGGCACCCACTCCCCAGCGAAATTCCTCCCGCGATCGCGCAAGGTCGAGGTCTATCTGACCGGTGCCCGGCGGTGTCTGCGCTGAGACACAGACCGAGCCGAGGATGATCAGCAGGACCGGAAGAACGCTCCGTCGTTTCATCCGCTGCCCCCGTGGGAGGCGAGAAAATCCTTGAAGTGTCGGACGATCTCGCGGTTGCCCGAGGACAGGCGCACAGCGGCCTCGTACGTTTCCTTTGCCGCCTGAAGTAGGCCCGATTTGCTCAGGGCCAGGGCAAGTGAATCGAGGTAGGCCGGATTCTGCGGTTTGAGACTGACCGCCCGCCGACAGTACTCGAGCGCCGCGGGCATCTGGATGTCGTTCTCCGCCAGGATGTACCCCATGGAGTTCAGGGCATTGGCGTTGGTCGGATCGATCTTGAGCGCCCGCTCCAGGTTTGCCACGGCGGGCGCCGTTTTTCCCTGGGCGTACACAACGTACGCCAGCGCGGCGTACACCTTGGCGGACTCGTACCCATCTTCAAGCAGGCGATTGAACTCAAACTCCGCGAGCCGGTTGCGCCCGGTGACGGCGTATATGTACCCCATGATCATGCGGCTCTGGTAGATATGGAGAAACCCGATGTCCGAACTGACTACCTGTTCAAGGTAGAGAAGCGCCTCATCGTGCTTCTGCAGGTGTGTGTAACAGAGTCCAATGTAGTAACTGAGCGTCGACTGGTCATCTTCGCCCACTTCAACGCCCAGGAACACATCGAGTGCTTCCTTGTACTTCTTGGTGCGGTAGAGTCGAATACCCTCGGTCATTCCGATTGCACAAACGAGGCGCGCTTGTACACCGCCTCAACCTCGTGATTCACCGGATTCAACAGGACGGGACCAACCGAAATAAAACCGCGATTGACCGCATCCCAGTCGGAACCCTCCTCGGGTTCCACTTCAATCGGCTTGCCGTCGACGAAGTAGTAGGTGCCGCCGCGGGGCGGGGTAAACGGGAGGAGCGAATCTGCGTATCGACGCATCGCCGGCGTCGTGATCTCAACGCCCCGGGGGTGTACCGTGTTGGGTGCGTTGACGTTGATGAAGTGGTCCTGGTTCCAGAGCGCCAGTAGTTCATCCAGGTGATCCACGACAAATTCAGCAACCGGCGAGAAATGGAAGGGTTCGTAGAACGAGTTCAACGAGACCGCGATGCCGGGAACTCCCTTGTACGCCGCCTGCCGCGCCGCCGCGGCCGTTCCCGAATAGATGATGTCCGATCCGAGGTTTGCACCGATGTTGATTCCGGAGACAACTACGTCGATCCGCACTGGGATGGCCCCCAGGAGCGCAATGATCACGCAGTCCGCCGGACTCCCGCTCGAGGCGTACTGCCGTTCACCCACCTGGGTACAACGAATCGGTTCCGAAATGGTGATCATGTTTGACGTGCCGCTCCGTTCACCGTCGGGCGCCAGGATCCACACGTCGTGGTCGCGCTCCAACTGTGACCGCAACGCCTCGAGGCCCGGACTGTAGATGCCATCGTCATTTGTGAGGAGGACCGTCACGGCTGAGACTGTAGCCCCGATCCCAACCATTGTCAAACAACACGGGACTCGCTACGCTCGCCGGGATGAGTTCCATCGGCGCCGTCCTCTCCTCGTTGTTTCTGACCGTTGCGCTTCCGAATGAGATAGTTCCGATGGGTATCGGCCCCGTAGGAGCGGTTGCGCTCGTTCCCGTTCTCATCGGCGTCTATCGCACCACCCGCTGGCGCGTCGCGGCACGAACGGGGGCGCTCTTCGGCGCATTATCCACCGCGCTCTCGAACTACTGGTTGGCGTTTTTCGGCGAGTTTTCGGTTTGGACAATCGGCGGGACTATCCTCGGCTACGCCGCGTATAACTACGTTCTGTTCGGGTACCTCTTTCACCTCTCCCGGGAACCCCGTTTCCGGGCCGTACGAATCGCCACGCTCTGGGCCGCCTACGAGTACCTCAAATCGGTCGGATTCCTCGCCTACCCCTGGGGGCTGATCGCCTACCCCGGCGCCAACTGGCTCCCGCTCGCACAGATCGTCGAGTTGACCGGCGTCTGGGGGCTATCGTGGTTGATGGCCTTTCTTAACGCCTCGGTAGCGGAACTCCTTGCGTCTCCCGGACGGCCCGGCGCGTTTGCACCACCCCGCGCACCCGCAGTAGCCGAACTACCCGCACCACCCGGCCCGCCCGCTCGAGACAAGTGGTTGACCGTTACCGCCGCCCTTTTGCTTGTGGCGGTGGGCGCCTCCTTCGGCGCCGCCCGCCTTGCCCGGGAAATCCCCGTCCGGCAAGCCTTCGAGGTCCTCCTGGTACAACAAAATGTCGACAGTTGGGCGCCGGGACGCTTTGAAGACGCCCTAAGGCGCGCCCAACAACTGACGACGGACGGTGTTGACGAACACGGCCCGCCGGATCTGGTCGTATGGAGTGAAACGGCCATGCGCCGCCCCTACCTGGAAAACGGGTCGTATTACGACGCCTATCCGGCGGACGAACCGTTCTCCCGCTTCATCGAGCGTACCGGAGTGCCCCTGGTTACGGGAACGCCCGTCCGGGCGGGTGCGTCCCCGGACTTCATGAACGGGGCACTCCTCATCGCGCCTGACGGTACCGCCGGGGTTCCCTACGGTAAACAGCAACTGGTGCCGTTCGCCGAGTCCATCCCGTTCTACGAACGGGACGGCGTCAAACGGTTCTTCCGCGAAGTGGTGGGGGTATACGGAACGTGGGTCCCGGGAACGGAAGCGGTACTTTTCGAGACGGCGGGCGTTCGATTCGGCACGCCCATCTGCTTCGAGGACGCCTTTGGGTACGTTCTGCGCGCTATGGCGAACGGCGGTGCGGACCTGTTCGTCAATCTCACGAACAACTCCTGGAGCCGGCAACGGTCGGCTCAGACGCAGCACTTCGCGGCCGCCCGGCTGCGCGCCATCGAAACGCGGCGCCCTCTCGTTCGAGGAACGAACAGCGGCCTGTCCGCCGTAATCGACCATAGGGGCCGGCTGCGAGCGGAGGCACCCATGTTCCGAAGTACCGTCCTCGCGGCGACGGTGGAGATTCCCGAGCCGGTTACGACCCTCTACATGCGAATCGGCGACCTTTTGGGGCGCGCCTTTGTGGCCGTCTCGATCCTGTTGACGGCGATCGTCGCATTCCGTCGGCGAGCGACGTGAAAGATGCGAAAAAAAAGGGACCGGCCGCAGGCCGATCCCCCCTGTTCACCGCGCGGTACCCGTTACTTGATGTTGTACTTCTTCCGAAACCGCTCAACGCGCCCGGCGGTATCAACCAGGGTCTGCTTGCCGGTGAAGAACGGGTGTGATGCGCTGGAGATTTCCACGTCGTAGAGGGGATATTCGTTCCCGTCCTCGTACTTGATGGTCTCCTTGGTTGAAACGGTGGACCGCGTCAGGTACATCGTTCCGCTCGCCGTATCGCGAAAAACGACTTTCCGGTACTCAGGATGTATCTCTTTTTTCATCTCTATCTCCGATGTACGTATCACTCCGCGCCCGGGGTATTCATCGAGCGCAGAAAATCCGCATTATTCTTCGTTTTGCTCATCCTGTCAATGAGCAGTTCGATGATCTCTACGTCGTCCATCGGATTGATGACCTTTCGAAGGATCCACATCTTCTGCAGCTCGCTCTCCGTGAGCAGCAGGTCTTCCCGGCGCGTTCCCGACTTCTTGATATTGATTGCCGGGAAGAGGCGCCGGTCGGAGAGGCGCCGGTCCAGGTTGATTTCCATGTTTCCCGTTCCCTTGAACTCTTCGAATATCACCTCGTCCATGCGGCTGCCCGTTTCGATAAGCGCCGTCGCCACGATCGTGAGGCTTCCGCCCTCCTCGATGTTCCGCGCCGCACCAAAAAACCGCTTCGGCTTGTGCAGCGCGTTCGAATCGACACCGCCGGAGAGAATCTTCCCGGACGTGGGTACCGTTTGGTTGTACGCCCGGGCGAGGCGCGTGATCGAGTCAAGAAGGATGACCACGTCCTTTTTGTGTTCCACCAGGCGGCGACTCTTCTCAAGCACCATCTCCGCCACCTGGACGTGACGGGTGGCCTGCTCGTCAAAGGTGGAAGAGACGACCTCCGCCTTGACGTTCCGCTGCATGTCGGTAACCTCTTCCGGCCGCTCGTCGATAAGCAGGACGATGAGGTACACCTCCGGGTGGTTTTCGGTAATCGCGTTGGCGATCTTCTGCAAGAGGATCGTTTTCCCCGTTCTGGGAGGCGATACGATCAATCCCCGCTGACCTTTGCCGATCGGGCAGAAGAGATTGATCATCCGGGTGGAGGGCTCGTTCTTGATCGTCTCCATGTTGAGCCGTTCGTCCGGGTAGAGGGGCGTCAGGTTGTCGAAGGGCACACGCGTTTGCGCAACCGTGGGGTTGTCGAAGTTAACGCTTTCCACGCGGAGCATCGCAAAGAAGCGCTCCCCCTCCTTCGGAGGCCGAATCTGACCGTACACGGTATCGCCGGTCTTCAAGTTAAAGAGGCGAATCTGCGACGGAGAGATGTAGATATCGTCCGGTCCGGAAAGGTACGAGTGCTGCGGCGATCGCAGGAAGCCGTAGCCGTCGGGGAGTACCTCCAACGAACCGTAAGCGTAGATCGACCCGTTACGCTGGGTGTGCGCCTTGAGGATCGCAAAAATGACCTCCTGCTTCTTCAGGGAGAGCAGATTGTCACCGGTGATTCCCATCTCCGAGGCAAGGTCTCGCAGGGCGGTCATGTTCATCACCGTCAGCTCATTGATACTGACGCTGTTTTCGTCCTTCCGGTCGGAAAAGTCGATGTTGGCGGCGTATTCGCTCGGATCCGGCACCACATCCGGCATCATCGACACGTCGCGATTGTCGCCGTTGTCCCGTGACCCCACAGAGACACGGACGCGTTTCTTGCGATTCGATTTTCGCACGACGGTTTTTGTTTTCTCAGGTGTCGGTGTTTCCGGCGTATCGGCCGAATTCATCTCTTCGTTCTGTTCGTTTTCCATTGAATCTCCAGCTCTCAGTGGCTTGCGTCAAAGCGCAACGTGAAGGTTCAGCAAGACTCTGTCCAACAACACGCGCTGAAGCTGACTAGGATTGGCAAGTAGGTGCGTCGAATATAGCTCCGGCCAAAAAAACGTGTCAAGTAGTAGGGTCTTCCGAGAGCAGTTCTCATTTTGAAGATCACATACCCTTGGCACGATTTGCTTCATGGCTGCCTCCGGAAGGAAGAACACAACGCTGGGCTTCGCTACGCTGCAGAGACGCGTTGTGTTCTTCCTTCCGGGCGTGCCTGGTGATGTTCTTTCTATCGGCAATGTGATCTCCAAAATGAGAACTGTCTGTTGCTTCACAGAGACATCGTCGTTGGAGGGCTCGGCGCCCTCCGTCCATATTGAGAATCGCTACTCTTCAGACGCGATGACCGGGGTTGCCTGCTTCCGCAACTGTTCGAGGGGTAAACTGAACACATCGATGTTTTCACTGTTCCGGAGCATCTCGCACCGACCTTCGAAGACGACGCCGTCCGCGATTCGCACCCGGGCGGCACGGACGTTTCCGTAGACCACGCAGCCGGGAAGCATCTCCACCTCGCCGGTCGCCTCGAGGTTACCGTTTACCTTGCCACCCACAACGATGTTCCGGGCGCGCACGTTGGCTTTGACGTTCGCTCCGTCCTCGATGTAGAGAAACCCCTTCGCTTCGATCTCACCCTCGTAGGTGCCGCTTACCCGCGCGGACGTTGAAAAGCGAAGCGTTCCGACAAAGCGAGTCGTCCGACCGAGACGCGTTTCGGTCTGTTCGATGGTGCGCGGATCGAGATGATGAGCCAAGGCTGCTCACCCTACTTGGTTGTCATAACGAATACACCGTCCCAATCTTCGGGCGGCGGATTGGCGATGTAATGGTCACACCGTCCTGCGTATACCTTGGACGGCCCGTCATCGGGATCGATTTCCAGCGCCTGATTGAAGTATTTTAATGCTTCGTCGAACTGCATCAGCTTGTACAGCTTTCGACCCCGGGCAAAGAGGTCGAGAACGCGTTTCTTTTCGTCGCTAATCATCTGGACTCCCCCGCTGGTTTTTGTCCTCGAGTTGCAGGTGTTTGCGGAATTTCTTTTCCAGGTCTTCCAGGGACACTTCGTTGGCACGGAGCGCACTGTCACGGTTCTCGAGTTCCGCGATCTCTTCCTCAAGTCCCTCTATCGAAGCGAGAATTCCGCCGGATTCCTCGATTACCCGGTCCGTAAATGCCCGGACCGCTTCAGACTGCGACTGGTCAAGGTCCCGAGCCGCCGCGATGATATTGCCGATAGGTTCCTTGACGTGCCGGGTGAAGTACTGCAAGGAGTTCCGTAGCGATTCGAGCAGCCGGAGCCGGCTCTCCCTACGGGAAACTTGCTTGGTTAGCTCATGTTGCCGCAGAACGGCTTGAATACGGGCGAGAACCTCGGAGAAGTTGAAGGGCTTGGTGATGTAATCCTCGATGCCGAGCTGAAATCCCTCGACCTTGTCCTCGACGTCATCCATGGCGGAGAACATGATGATCGGGGTGTCGGCGACATCACCGTACTGATCGTCCGTTTTGACCGCCCGAGTCACCTCCCAGCCGGTACGCCCCGGCAGGATGTTGTCCAACAGGACCAGGTCGGGTTGTTCGTTCACGATCAGATCGAGCGCTTCGTCGCCGTCCTCACCGGTGATAACGTCATATCCAAGACGCGTGAGCATTACCTCGAAAAACTCGACGTTGATTCGTTCGTCATCCACGATGAGGATCTTTGTTGTCTCAGCCATTATCACGTCCTTTCTGTACGATCATTGTCCTATCGCCCATCCTCTTTGTCAATCAACGGCGCGGCGTCGCCGGAACAGGAGCGCAGCACCGGCACATACGGTCGAAGCGACACCGGCGGCGACAAAAAACCAGGCAAGCCAGTCACCCCTGCGGGTATAGAGAGTCGTCTTCCCGGTGTAGACGGGCACGTCACCCGATAGGTATCCCTCCACGAAGGGCGGATAGATCGCCTGGATCACGCCGTTGGGGTCGACGATCGTCGTCATGCCGCCGTTGGTACTCCGCACCAGACTGCGGCGATTCTCCACGGCGCGGAATACGGCCATGCCCATGTGCTGCATGGCAGACGACTCCGAATAGGACCACAGGTCGTTCGTCATGTTGACGATTACCTCCGCTCCGGCGCGGACGAAGTCGCGCGAAAGATATCCAAAGGTGTCCTCGAAACAGATCGGCGTCGAGAAGCGGACACCGGCGGCGGAGAACACCGTGTACTCCGTTCCGTGTTCCCAAAAGTTCGTGTCGTTCTCGACCAGGAGGCGGTACAACCACGGCAACTGCTTCTCGTACGGAAAGTGCTCGGTAAACGGCACCAGATGGATCTTTCGGTACGTATCCACCACCTCCTCACCGTCGAAGACGAGAACGGCGTTGTAGTCGACTCGATCCAGTTCTCCCGTCTCACGGCGCACCAGCCTGCCGTCGCTGTTCCCCACGACGAAGGGAACCTCCTGGTCAGATAGATAGTCCAGCAGTCTCCGGACGAGTTCGTACCGTTCCTGGTCCTCCCGGTACCGGGTGTGATAGGCGATCGACGGGACGAAACTCGTTTCGGACCAGATCACGATATCGGGATCGTCATTGGCGATTGCCCGGTCGCTCTGGCGTATCAATGCCTCGAGGCTCCGCTCGTACGCTCGAAACCCACCCACCCAGGGATCGATGTTCTGCTGAATTAAAGCGACTCGCCAGGTGGGTGCTTCCGTAAAATCAACCGGTGCGATTGCACCGTAGGCCAGGTTCGCCGCGAAGAGGATCGCGTACGCGCCGGCGGGCCAGAGCCGCCGGAAACGGGCACGGAGCGCACCCTCCCGGTGATCGATCCACGCGTGGGCGGCAAAAATCCCGGGGAACGCCACCAGGAACGACGTAATCCATACACCGGCCAGTTCCGCAGACTGGATGAAGAGGGGCCAATTATACTGCGTGTACCCGACTATGCCGTACGCGTAGCCCAGGTAAAACCGCGTCCGAAAGTACTCGTACGCCATCCACAGTGCCACCTGGCCAAAGACGCGCCAATGGCCGCGAAACGCCACGTCAACGAGTTTGAGGAGCGGGAAGAGTACCAGGAAGTAGGTGGCGTAGATGACCGGTACAATGAAAATCGCCAGCGGGTGAAAGGTACCGAGCCAGTAGTTGAACACCGCGTAGGTGCAAAAACCGTAGAGAGCACCCCAGATCGGCGTTGCCCACCAGGCGACGCTGCGAACGAGGAGCACCACGGGGACAAGGGCAACGAACGCCAG
>JANQHT010000091.1 GCA_028282545.1 Spirochaetales bacterium | reverse complement strand
TGATCTTGTCCGAAAAGTCTGCAACTTGTCGGGATCATGCTCTAATCTAGGGAACCCAATAAAACCGGGAACAATTCGTCCTCCCCCGCGCGGCGGGGGTCGAGATAGCGTTCCTGGGGCATCGTGAACATGTGGTGCGCCGCTTCCCAGCGCTCGTCGTCCTCGTTCCACTCGAAGAGCGGGAAGTCGATGACCCAGGCAAAGCGAAACGTTCCGGGCTTTGCAAGCTGCAGGTCACGCCCCAACTGACTCCGCACCGCTCCCAGGGCTGTGGTAGCGGTTTTCCAGGGGGCGGCGACAAAGAGCAGCAGGTCGCCCGGCTGCGCCCCCAGGTCCGCGGTGATGTCCGCCGCCCGGTGCGTGAAGAACTTCCCGATACCCCCCTCCAGCGCCACCGAACCCTCCGCAGTTGCGCCACCGCCTACGCCGGCAACCTTCATCCAGGCGAGTCCCTTGGCGCCGTAGCGCTTCGCCACCTCTTCAAGGTCGGTGATCTGCTTGCGGGAGTACTCGGCGGCACCGGGGACGCGCAGAACCTTCACGGACCCGCCGTCGGCGACAACGCTCTTGAAGAGACCAAACTCGCTCTCCTCCACGTGGGCACCGAAGTCCTGGAGTTCCAGGTCAAAGCGAAGGTCCGGTTTGTCGGAACCAAAACGGTTCATGGCGTCGTCGTAGGCGAGGCGCTGGAACGGGACCTCCAGTTCCATGCCGAGCGTCTGTGCAAAGACGTGGTGCATCATCCCCTCCACCACGGCAAAGACATCTTCCTTGCCGACAAAGCTCATCTCCAGGTCGATCTGCGTGTGTTCGATCTGGCGGTCGCCCCGGGCGTCTTCGTCCCGGAAGCAGTGGGCGATCTGGAAGTACCTGTCAAAGCCGCTCACCATGAGGATCTGTTTGAAGAGCTGCGGGCTCTGAGGCATCGCGTAGAACTCACCCCGATGCAGGCGCGACGGAACCAGGAAGTCCCGGGCACCCTCCGGCGTCGATTTGATGAGTGTTGGTGTTTCTATCTCGAGGAAGCCCTGCGAACTCATGTAGTCGCGGACCGCCCGCACCACGTCGTGACGGAGGCGGATCTTGCGCTGCATCGAGAATGAGCGCAGATCGAGGTAGCGGTACTTGAGGCGCAGGTCGTCCCGGGCGTCGCTCGTTTCCTCGATCATGAAGGGAAGCGGTTCGCAGGTACTCAGGACGACGATCTGTGAGGCAACCACCTCGATCTCGCCCGTTTCCATCTCCGGGTTGCGCATCTGGGCCGGGCGCTCGCGGACGGTTCCCGTGGCTGCGATGCAGAACTCCATTCGGAGGTCTCCTACGCGCCTACGAAGGTCCGCGGGAGCACTCTCATCGACGACGACCTGGGTGATACCGTAGCGGTCCCTGAGGTTGATGAAGTACACCCCGCCGTGATCGCGAAGGCGGTGGACCCACCCGTTGAGGGTGACCGTACTGCCCGCGTCCGACGCGCCCAGCGCGCCGCACGTGACCGTTCGTTTGTTGGCTTCCATAGCCCCGGGATGCTACACGAAACGGGGCGTTGCTTCCACCGTACGCGGAAGGAAGAACAAAGCGCTTGGCTTCGTTGCGCTGCAGAGACGGGTTTTGTTCTTCCTTCCGGGCGTAGCTGGTGATGTGTACGTCCAACCGGCCATGTGATTTCCACAATGTAAGCTGCTTGTCGTTTTTCATAGGCACAGTCGTCGCCCTTCGTCTATGTAGAGAAATAATGGGCTAGAAGTCGATAAACGCGTTCGGCAAGGCGGCACGTAGAGTCTCGACATCCTCGGTGGAGACCGGATTGTTCCGCAGGTCCAGGTAGGTGAGATTGGACAGCGCCGCAAGGTTTGTGACGCCGGAGGAGATGTTGTTATCCGCGAGACGGAGCTCGCGTAAACCCGTGAGCGTCGACAATTCCGAAACGTCCGTGAGCAACTGGCCGGTCAGGTCGAGGTGCTCGATCGACGTGGGCGGAAGCGCCGGTCCAAGCGCGGCAATACTCGGCGCCAAACTCTCGTCCTCGTCGGCGGCATACACCGTCTGAACGCCGGCAATGTCGTCGAGTTCGAGCGTCGTGATCCCCGTAGCGTTCGCGATGTGAAGGTAATCGATGTTCATGTTCGCCACGGCGCCGAGCGACGTGACGCCGGGATTGTTGGGAATCTCGAGGTTCCGCAGCGAGTCCATTTGCTGCACGTAGAGAAAATCGGCGTTTGAAAACCCGGTGTTACGCAGGTAGATCTCTTCCACCGTATCCAATTGCGCAAGGGCGCTGAAGTTGGTGACGGGGTTGCCTTCGAAACCAACGCTCCGGAGACTCCCGAGTCCAACCAGCATATCGAGCGACGTGAAGGCGCCGTAGCTCAGGTGCACAGCTTCGAGGTTCGGGAATGCGGCGCTCAAGTTGGGCCACGTCGAAACTGACGATAGGTCCCGCGCCTGAATTTCCCGCAGGTTCGGGGCATCGATGTTGAGTAGATCGTTCCAGGCGATCCCGGGATCGTTGAGGCCGCTTACGTTGAGATAGAGAAGCGACGGAAACGAGACGGAGACGGCGGGGAGTGATGTGATCGTCGGGTCCCCTTGAACCGCCAGTTCCTCCACCGCCCGGACCGCCGGAGTGGTCGGGAACGCCCCGAGGTTGCACCCTCCCAGCCAGAGGGAGGTGTACCCCCGGCCATCCAACAGCGAAAGGACCCCGGGATCGGAGAGGTCGAAATCGAAGAGTCCGAGCCCCGCCACCGCGAGGTTCTCCACGATGTCGTCGACGGGACCGCTGAATCCCGGTGGTCCGCTAAAAAGACCGCTCAGCCAGACACGGTCGAGTTTGGGAAGCGACGGCAGGGGGGCGAGCGACGTAAGGTTGTTGTCGCGGAAATCGACCGCAACAAGAGACGTCACCGACGCCAGGGGTGCAAGGTCCGTTATCGCAGCGCCGTCAATCTGTATCCGCCGGAGGCGGCGCAACTGCGACAGGGGCGTTAGGTCCGAGATGCCGCTGGGACCCCAGAGGTAGAGTTCTTCCAGGTTCGACAGGTACTGGATTCCCTCGATGCTCGTCACCAAGTCGGCATCGGCTTCGATGCGGAACACGTTATTGGTACCTTCTCCGTTCTGCGTCGAGTTTGCGACGATGTTCGCGAAATCGGGATCGCCAAAGGTGATCTCCTCCAGGGGGACGCTCACGCTCGGATCGAGCGGGTTTTCCAGCACCGGCACGGCGTAGGTGCACCCAAGGAGCGTAACTGTCACGATCATGGCGACCAGGGCGGCGCCGCGAACTCGCACGGAGAGTGCCCGGTTGGAAGGATGTGCGTTCATCATTTCAATACCACAATGTTGAGGCCCGGCTCGACGACCACCTCCGCGTAGGCGTTGATCAGGTTGCCGGGATTCGGGTTGGCCACGGACCACCCGCCGAATACGTCAAACGAATCACCAACCGGTCGCTTTGCGAAATAGGGCGTCGGGTACTGCCGGCCGTCGATCGTGACCGCCCGCCCTCGATTTGTGATGAGAACGCCCCCTTCACCGGGTGCGTACTCTGCGTTGAGCGCTTGGTCCGCGGCGACCATCTCGAACGCCCACTCGTTGTCGGCGTGTCGGGCGAGTTTTCGCTCCGCCCGTCCCACGCTGAACATGCGCGCCACGATCGCGGTGGTGACCAGGGTGGCGCCGCCGGCGATTCCGCTCCACATGATGGCGGTCTGGATGTTTGCCTGCTGGTAGTTCGATTCGATCTCGCTACGAAGATTCACAATTTCGTCCACGTCCATCGATGTTTCGTACCGCACCTGCAGCTCGTCCGCCTCGTCCAAGAGCGGCGTAATGGGATCCGTGACGTAGATGTAGCCGCCGTATCCCCCGACGGCCATTCCAACAGCGGCCGCAAGAACGTGCCATAGGGGCCTGCGGCGGCGGTCGTGGCGTTCGTAGCGCTGTACAGCTCGATTAAATCGTCGCGACTCCTCCGGGTAGTTGTACGGCTCCGGAAACCGGCGGAGGAACTCCGCGTAGCCGTTGCGATTGCGTACCATGTCGTTGTAGGAGAGGGTCGCTACGGAGTCGGCCGAAACGAGACGAATCATCTCCATCGTCGCCGCCAAGTTTCGATACGCCTCCCAACGAACCGCGGTCTCGTCGCCGGCCCGGGTGTTGCTGATGACTTCGGAGGCCCGTTCCGCCACACCGGCGGCAAAGTTCTCATACGTTGGCCGTCGCTGATCCGCTTGTTGAGGCGGAAGAGTCCAATCGTACTGTTCGAGCTTTTCGAAGTCCCGGGCGAGGGCCAGGCGAAGGTCGTCGTCCCTGTGGAGCGCTTCCTGGCCCGCCATCGCCCCGGGGTGGGCTGCAAGGAACTCGTCTATCTGGTCGATTGCGTCTTTCGCGACATTCAACTCGTAGGGAACGGGCAAACGTTGTTCGATAACCTCCCGGAGATCGCGGATGAAGGCCCTGTCCGCCTCGGTGAGGTCCGAGAGTGCAAAGGAAAACCGCGCCGTGGCGTTTTCTTCGAGGAGAAAGGACTCCTGGAGAACCGTCGACTCCCCGCCCACGCTCACCTGGCGGATCTCGAGACGGCGCTCTCCGATGAGGACCTGGCCGATTGTGCGGAGATTCTCACCCAGGTACTCGCCGTCAACGTACACGTTGTAGGCGGTTTCAGGATCGCTGGGACTCAAGGAGATCGTGCCGAACCCTATCCGGATGCCGCTGAAGGCGCCGATGAAGTCGCGTACGATGATGTCCGTCGTGTCAAAGAGATCCAGCACGCTCCCGGCGATGCGCTCTTCCTGGAGCACGATCTCGCCGACGCCGCGGTCGAAGAGGGACATATCGAAGAGGATTCCCCCCGCCTCGGGAATCGTGATCTCCCCGTAGATGACGTTGTCCAGGCGTTCCGATTCGGCCAGCGCGGCGATCGGACCTTCGCCGTAGGACTCCGGCAGCGACTCCGTGGATACGTCCACGACCTCATAGTGCCCGATCAGGCGTAGGACCAGAACGATCGTATCCCGGATCGTGAGTGCCGCCGCGTCGTATTGGGCGTTGCCCGAGGCGTTCTCAACCGGAAGCACCGCTACCCGGGGCCGATCGGTCGCGACCTGGGCCGGAAGCGTCGTCGAAACCAGTGCAACCAGAACCAGGAACCAGATTCGAGATGGGCGCGTCATGTGGTCCTATTCTACGCCCCTTCTATACCACTGTAAATTGAAACCGTTATACCTCAGCAGTTCGCATGTTGGAGATCACATACCTTTGGCACGTTTCGAAGAACACAACGTTTGGCTTCGCTGCGCTGCAGAGACGCGTTTTATTCTTCGTTCCGGGTGCGGCTGTTGATATCCACCTCCAATCGGCCATGTGATCTCCGAAACGAAAACTGCCTTTGACCTAGAAACGGTGCCGGAGGGCTCATCGTCCTCCGTCCACACTGAGAGTTGTTGACCTCTAGGAACCGAGAAACGGCACGTCGCCGGTAACGCGGACAAATGCGGAGGTGCGCCAAGTCATTCCCGTGTTGCGTGCCCGGTGCCCCTTCCCTTCCGTATCTTCCACGAAGACCACATCCCCCGGGGAAAAACGCCGTTGCTCCCCGGTTCCGACCTCGATTTCGATCTCGCCGGTGAGCATCAGGATAAACTGTCGGGACGGCGCACAGTGCCAGTCGTAGTCGTAATCCGGGGGATTTACGCGCAGGATGATGTCCCGGGCGGGAACGGGATCTCCCAGGAGTCCGATTTCACCGGCGTCGGTGACGAGCAACGCGTCATCCACAAACGCGGAGGTACCGTCCGATTCCGTGACAATCCGCGTGACCGGGAACGTGTTTGTCTCCCGTTCCATCGCTATCGTATCTCCGCGCCGAGCCCGGCCAAGTCGCGCAGTGCCCGGTGGGAATCACCGCGGTCCAAGTCAACGCCGCGGACACAGGCGCGATGGACGATCGTGGTGTACCCCAGCGCGAGCGCGTCCCGGGCCGTGAAGTTGACGCAGTAGTCCGTTGCCAATCCAACCACGTGCACTTCGGTCACGCCCTTGGACTGGAGGAGGCCGTGCAGACCAGTATCGTGGCGTTTCCCGTTGTCAAAGAACCCGCTGTAGCTGTCAACGGCCGCATCCACTCCCTTCCGGACGATCGCGGCAAACCGTTCCACGTTCAAGGCGCTTGCAAAGGAGGCGCCTGCACTCCCCTGGACGCAGTGGTCCGGCCAGAGGACCTGGTTCAGCCCATTGAGGTCTATTACTTCGCCGGGAGAAGAACCGGTGTGGGTGCTTGCGAAGCTGCTGTGGTGAACGGGATGCCAATCCTGCGTTGCCACGACGAAGTCAAACCCCTTCATGAGTTCGTTGATCGGGTTAATCACGGCGTCACCGTCAGGTACCGCCAGGGCACCTCCGGGAAGGAAATCGTTCTGTACATCTACGACAATCAGTGCAGTCACGACTGAACAGTACCGCCGCCGCCCGCGGCAGGCAAGGGCGGTTCTATCCGGTACGGCACCGCCGTGTTCAATTCAGCGATCTGCGCATCCTCGTGCGCGTTGATTCGGCCTATGTTGGCGGCGAGGATCGCCTGCATCTCCGCGTCCAGGAAGTAGTGGGCGCTGAAGGTGGGTTCCGACCCGAATCCGCGCCGGACCTTGTGGGCACTGCCCATACCCGGGTCGAACAGGGGGATCCCCTCGGTGATCGCCCATTCGATCGGCGTGTAGTAGCACACGTTGAAATGGAGGTGTTCAATCTCCTCGTACGCCCCCCAGTAGCGTCCGTAGACGCGGTCCGTTCCCCGCAAGAGGAGCGCCAGGGCAACCGGATCGTTATCGCCGTTCCGGTGCGCCGCGGAGAACCAGAGGTGGCGACGTATCTTCGGGGGCATCTCCTCAAAGAACTCGCTCGTGAGAAAGCGCGCCGCATAGGGGCCGAACTGGTCGTTGGTGCGGTGGTAGAGCTCCGCCATGTGACGCCAATACCGCTCCGGGGCGCGGTCTCCGCGCACCATCGATACCGCGATGCCTTGGTCATCCATGGAGCGCCGTTCGCGCCGGATATTACGGCGCGGTCCCTTTCTGAATCGCGCCAAGTAGTCGTCGAAGTTCGCAAAACCGTCGTTGTGCCAGGCGAAGCTGTGGTGGCGCCAGATGTGAAACCCGGCGGCGCGATAGTACTCCACCTCCTGCGGTGCAATGAAGTTGAACTGAACCACCGCGACCTCGTTGGCCCGGGCGAAGCGGATGAACTCTTCCAGAAACGCCGCGTACCAGCGCTCCCGGGAGACTTCCCCTTCCTTCAGGCGAATCGAGTAGGCCGTCGAGGGCGTGGCGGGACTGGCACCAACGAGCTTCGGGTAATACTTCTTGCCGAGCTGCTGCGCCACTTCCGCCCAGGCGAAATCAAAGACAAATTCGCCCCAACTGTGGGCGTGCAGGTAGGCCGGGGCGGCCCCCACCAGGCGATCGCCCTCAAAAGCGCCGAGATGAATTGGATGCCAGCCCGTCTCCGGGCAGATGCTCCCGCTCGTCTCCAGGTGGTTGAGCCACTCCCATCCGACGAGCGGCGAGTCTATGGCCGGGACGAGGGAGTCCCATGAATCGGGTGCAAACTCGCCCATTCCCCGGCGCCGGCGAAACGCGATATTCAACGGTTGGTACGCCGGTTTATCCCGGCGGCCAGGACATCTTCCGTCCGCCCAGTATATGGGCGTGCACGTATTCAACCGTCTGCAGCGCGTCCGGTCCCGTGTTGAAGACGACGCGATAGCCCCGATCGTCCAGTCCGAGCGCCGTCGCGGTCCGTGCGATTCCCTGGACAAACTGTCCGAGCGTTTTGATGTCCTTTCCCGGTGCGTCGGCGATGCTTCGCATGCGCGTCCGCGGGACCACGAGGACGTGCGTCGGAGCCTGCGGATTGATATCGCGAAAGGCGATGACGGCCTCGTCTTCGTAGACGATGTCGGCGGGGATTTCACCGGCGAGTATCTTGTCGAAGATCGTCTCTTCCATGGCCCTAATGCTACTGCCCCTGCGCTTCCACGGCTACCTATCGATCGGGGCGTCCCGTCCGACACCGGGTGCACCCCAGAACGTGGACGTGGTTGCGCGGGCGTTTTTCGAACATCCGGGCGATTACGTATCCGTCGTCCGCGAGTTCCTCCTTGCACACGGGACAGATACGGCGGTGGTTGCCGTTGGCGGGATAACAGTAGGGACACCCGAACATGTGAACCATTGAATCCGCCGGGCGTTCCCGGTCGCGCAGGCGCCGTCCCTCCGGTTCACCGGAAAAGACGATCGTGTGCACCCGTTCGCCCGGTTTCAGGAGTTCGCCGCAGAGGGGACACGGTTTGAGGAGCTGAAGGTTCTCCCGTGTCCGTTTGGCCATATGGTTGGAGAGGATCGAGTAGTCCCTGCGGCGCAGATGAACAAGGCTCGCCAGGAGGAGCCCGATGACGAGCAAAAGGCCGACGAGCGGCGCAAGCTGGATGGCGTACCTCCTTCCGCGGTAGAGTGACCATTCTATGGGCCGCCTCTACGTCGTGGCAACTCCGATCGGAAACCTCGAAGACCTGACGGCCCGGGCGCGAGCGGTCCTTTCCGCTGTACCGTGCGTCGCCTGCGAGGATACGCGCCGTACCGGCCGGCTCCTGGCACCCCTGGGGGTCCGGCCGCGGCTGGTGAGCTGCCACGGTCACAACGCGGAACGCTGCGTGCCCGCGATTCTCGACGTTCTCGAGGGCGGTCGGGACGTTGCCTACGTGAGCGACGCCGGAACGCCGGGGGTGAGTGATCCCGGTGCGCGCCTGGTCGCCGCGGCCCGGGCCGCAGCCCACGAGGTGATTCCCGTTCCCGGTCCAAGCGCTGTGACGGCGCTGCTTTCGATTTCGGGGCTTTCCAGCAAGGCGTGGTTTTTCGAGGGGTTCCTGTCGAACAAGGCCGGTCGCCGTTCGCGGCGGCTCGCGGAGCTGATCCAACGGGGCGATCCCTTTGTCCTCTACGAGTCGCCGCACCGTGTTGTCAAACTCATCCTGGCGCTGGAGGAAATCGACGAAAACGCCGAAATTCTCATTGGGCGCGAGATGACGAAGGTACACGAGCAGTACCTGCACGGCACCGCCGCGGACCTATCACGTCGTTTTGGTTCCGGCCAGGTAACGGAGAAGGGCGAGTTCACCCTGCTTGTTCACCCCTCGAAAAGGGGTTAATATTATTGACTGAGGGGCCGATACATTGAATGAGAGGAAGGATCAGAGATGACAATTGAACGGCTTGGTCCCGTAGACCCGGTTCAAAAATTCAACAAGCCCGACAAGGTGGCGAAACCTGCGTCTCGTCAATCCGGCGATTCGATCTCCGTCTCCGACGAGGCAAAGCTGCGCGCAGAGATCCTCCAGGCCACCGAAGAGGTGAAGAAGCTCCCGGAGATCCGCCGGGACCGCGTCGAAGAGGTTCGACGCAAGCTTGAAGACCCCTCATATATCGATTCCACGGTTGTGAACGCCCTGGCAGACGAACTTATGTCGGTGTTTGACATCTAACACCCGCTCTGGAAGGGGATAACGGGCAGTGCTATAGTACAGGCACTGCCTTTTTTATTTTGAGGTTGATCGATCGATGAACGAACTGTCACTTCGACTTCCCAATAACATTGTTCTCGGAACGGACGCCCTCGGCGACCTGACGAAGATTGTCAAGGAGTACGGCACGCGGGCCCTGATCGTGAGCGAATCCGCGCTTCACGACGCCCACTACATCGACCGCGTGAGCGGTCTCCTGCGCGGCGAAGGGTTGGATGTCATTATCTACGACGAGTTGCGTTCTTCCAGTACCACCTCGGTAGTAGACGAGATCGCCGCGCTGGCCAAGGCGAGTCGGACGAGCGTTGTGGTTGGGCTCGGCGGCATGCGCGTGCTTTCCACGGCTCGCTGTGTTGCAAACGTCGCCGCGGGGGACGTCAATTTCCAACAGTTGAGTGCGGGACAATTGCCGAAGAACCCCGTCGCTTACGTGGAAGTGGCCTCTTCGTTCCGCAACCACCTCATGATGCGCCCGGAAGCGATCCTCCGGGACGCCTTTACCGGTGGCCCCGTGGAAGTGGCGATCCACCCCGAAACGACCCGGGCGGTGTTGATCGACACGTCCTTTTCGCAGAGCCTCTCGAACAAGTACGCCATGGCGGCGATCGTTGATACCCTGCTCGCATCGGTCGAGGCGTATGCCAGTCGCCGGTCAACGTTTTTCTCTGATGCGTTGTTGGAACGGGCCTTTCCGATACTCCAGGAAGCCGCGAAATCGAGTGCTCGCAATCCCGCGGAACTACGCTATCGCCACAAGGCGGCGCAAGCGAGTGTTCTTGCGGCGATGGCGATGTCCCAGGTGCCCCAGGGCGCCGGTGGCGCCCTGTCGAACGCCATGAACGCCCGTTTCCAGTTGCCCAAGTGGTGGGTCGCGGCAATCGTTCTGCCCCATGTCGTCGACAACCTGATCCCGGTGGCACCGGAGAAGATGGTGGGGTATGCCAAGGCGCTCGGTGAGCCCGTGGAGGGAATCATCGCCCAGGAAGAGGCGCACCGGGCCGCCCGGGCAACGCGCAAGATCGTGAGCCAGTTGGATTTGCCGGCGCGGTTCCGGGAGCTCGATGTCGAACTCGAGGATCTCTTGGAGACGGCGGAAATGGCGGCGTCCCTTGCCATGGTCAGAAACGCGACAATCCCCGTATCCGCAACGGAGCTGCAGACGCTGATAAAGACCGCCTATTGAGTGTTCCCCGCCTTTGAACGGTCCACGCGAACTGGGTGACCGGCGACTGGGACGACTCTCGACGGTCGCCATCCTCCGTCATCTTCGAAAAGTGACCGAAGCTGCTCGTCATTCAGGCGATCCCGGTCGTCCCGGCCCGGCGTATCTCGAACGGGTCCTTCGGAACGCCCTGACACGGGCGGAAACACCGCCGGCGGTACGCTCGGCTGCGGAACGGCTCCTCTCGGAACCGTCCCCGGTCGCGATCGAGGACCTCTCGTACGCCATCGCGTATCACCTCGGCATCGACGCGGCGGAATGGGATTTCCGTACTCCCGGCGCCGCCGGGACCCGGACGGAACGTCCCTTGGTAGCGTACCTGGACCGCGTCCGTTCGCCCTTTAACGTCGGGTCCATCGTGCGTACGGCCGAGGCCTTTGGGTTTCGGGCGGTCTTCCTCGGGGCGGGGTGTCCGCCGCTGGACCATCCACGCCTGATCCGATCTGCAATGGGAAGTCTCGATTTCGTGACGGTACAAGCCGGCACCATTGAGGAGGCGGAGACGATTGCCGGCGGTCCCTCCATTGCGTTGGAGACAACCGGTATACCCCTTTTGAGTGAGCCCTTTCCGTTGTCCGGTGTGCTGGTGGTGGGTTCCGAGGAGCGCGGTATCGAACCGGCGCTCCTGGACCGGTGCCGCCGTTCCGGCGGTGTGCGATCGATCCCCCTATCCGGCGCGAAGCGATCGCTCAACGTGGGTGTCGCCTTCGGCATCGCCGCCGTCGCCTGGGCGGGCGCTTTTGTTACGGGTTGAGTTCCAGGGAGTAATCCATCTCCGCCGTCTTCCCCAGGGTGGCGTAGACGGCGCAGTAGCGATCCGTTGAAAGGTCGATCGCCTTGCGAATCTTCTTCTCGTCCAACTGGTCGCCCCAGAATCGGTACACCAGATTTACCGCGGTGAACACCTTGGGGTGTTCGTCGTGCGGGTCTCCGTGGACATCGATTTCGAAGCGATCAAAGGGCATCTGCATCTTCTTCAGGATGGAGACCACGTCCATGCCGGTGCATCCGGCCAGGCCACTCAGGAGGAGCCCCTTCGGGCGCGGGCCCTGGTCCCCGCCGCCCACGGAGGAATCGGCGTCCACGACAAAGGTGTGACCGTCCAGGGACACATCAAACGCCATGTCACCTTTCCACGTTGCTATCGATTCAGCCACGGTTACCTCCTCAGCGCCTTGTCGATCTCCGGCTGGTTGAAGCCGACAATCACCTTACCATGGACGTCAATAACAGGCGTACCCATCTGCTTCGATTTGCGTACCATTTCCTCCGCGCGACGCTGATCTTTCGCCACATCGTACTCTTTGAACGGGACGCGGTTATCCCTGAGGTATTTCTTGACCTTGGTGCACCAGGGGCAGTTGGGGGTCGTGTACACGGTAATCGCCATAAGGTCCTCCGAATATATGAAAAATTATATATGAAAAGTACCGCAAACCCCGGAATGTGTCAACACGTTGAAAATGCGTGGATGTGGCCGCTTAGTTCTGCTGAAATGCCCGTTCGTACTGGCGCTGCAGCTGATCGTGAATTTGCCTCAACTGCTCCAGGTTCTTGATGCCCAGAATTCGGAGTACCCGCGTGTCGAACGCTTCCGGCGTGAACTCGTCTTGGTGAACGAGAATGTTTGCCACCGCTACCACGCAGACCACGTCGCGATGGTTCGGATGCGCCCGGAGCGGTGCGTGGTGGTAACGGATCGATTGCACCAGCGCCTCCGGGAAGTTCCATCGCTCTGCCAGGCGGCCACCCACCTCGGCGTGGTCTATCCCGTCGCTCATCGCTTCGAGCAGCGTTGAAGGTATGCCCTGCCGGCGGCAGTACGACATCATGCGGTCGATCACGTCCGGGTGGATGTTCGAGAAGACGATCTTGCCCATGTCGTGCAGAATTCCGCCAACGTATACGTCGTCCAGGATCTCTTTCCGCCGGTATACGTTGCGGGCGATCCCGTACGCGTAGAATGCCGTTTTCTGGCTGTGTTCCCAGAGGTGACGCCCCGTCTCCGTATCACTCTCACCGAGGACGCGCCGCGTACCATAGCTGTAGAGCATCTGTTTCAGACCGCGCAGTCCAACGACTTTTACCGCCTCAACGACGTTGTCCATGCGCCGCGGAAGCATGTACCGGGCACTGTTGACCGTTCGCAGCAGGTCCGCCGTCAGGGACGGGTCGCGGCTGAGGACCTGCGCAACGTCCCCCATCTGTACGTCGGGGTCGTCGATCTTCCGTTGCAGTTCGAGGATGTTCTCCGGGAACTGCGGGAGTGACTCGATCTGTTCGATCAACTCGTTGGAGATTTCGCTCAGGTGCTCCACGGTGGCCTTGTCCATGGGGATGACCAGGCGAGCAACGGTTTCCTCGTTCTCGATGTCTATGTCAAAGGCGTCTTCGTCAAGGCCGATCTTCTTGAGCATCAGCACGAGAATGACGATGCCCAGGCCGGCTCCCTCGCTGTCGTCCATGACGGATGTCATCGCTTCTTCCAGCGACTTGAACGCCCGGGAGCGCGCGATGCGGTCGTAGATGCGGATCTGTTCCTTGCGGGTAATCGTGGTGTTGTTTCCCACGCGAACGTAGAGGTCCCGGCCCTGGATGTGGAAGGTGACGCGAACGTAGAGCCCCGCCTCTTCCTGTTTCTGGAGCCAGTAGTCAATTTTGCCCAGCGTTTCCTGCTTGAAGGATTTCATGCCCGATTGATAGTCGGCGGGATTGACGAGCTTAAGGCCCTTTTCCTCGAAGTAGACACGCTTGGTGTTGGCCTTTTTGCCGTTGACCGCCAGTTCTCGCAGGCAGTATCCGAGCGAATCCTTCAAGCGACCCTGGTTCAATTCCTCGAGGAATACCCCGAGAACCTCCACGAGCTGTTGCTCCGTCTGGGTGGGTAACTTGTAACTCTTGACGGTGAAAGGCTTTTGGTCATGAGCTGCTGAACGAGCCTTCTCGAGCAGCGTACCGGCGGGATCCATACCTACAGTATAGGACTCTTCGAATGATGGCGGCAACGATAATTGATTACCGTTTTAATCGCCTGAAAAATCCTTCACCTGCTGGGCCATCTCGCGGAGGCGCCGCTCCACGACGCCGTTGATCGAATTGCCCGGGAAACGGCCCCGTTTGTCCGGTTTCCCCGCCTCCCGGTCGGTGAGGATCTCCATGCCTTCGTCAACGGTGGAGATGGCGTAGATATGAAACGTCTCGTCCCGAACCGCCGCCTGCACCTCCCGAGAGAGCACGAGATTCTGCACATTTGTCCGGGGAATGATGACCCCCTGGGCGCCGGTGATTCCCATGAGTTTGCAAGTGGCGTGGAAGCCTTCGATCTTTTCGCTGATTCCGCCGACCGGTTGAATCTGGCCGAACTGGTTGACGCTACCGGTAACGGCGATGTCCTGGCGTAGCGGGATGTCTCCGATCGCTGAAAGCAGGACGTAGATCTCCGTTGACGACGCGCTGTCGCCGTCGATTTCCACGTAGCTCTGTTCGAAGCCGATGCTCGCGTTGATCGACAGGGGAAAATCGCGCGCGTAGGTGGCCTGCAGGAACCCCTGGATGATGTACACACCCTTGTCGTGGAGTTCCCCGGAGAGGCCGCTTTCCCGCTCGATGTTGATGATACCGTCGGTCCCCGGTGCTACCCGTGCGGTGATGAGCATGGGACGGCCGAAGGCGTAGTACCCGCGATCCAGAACGGAGAGGCCGTTGATGGAACCGATGCGCGAACCGTCTACCTGCAGGATCATCTCCCCCGAGGCGATCTGTTCGTCAAACTTCTCTTCCGGCAGATTATGGAGGTACCGGCGGACATCCCGTGCCTTCTCCACGGCCTCGCGGTCAATCGCGGTTCTCCCGGCGGATCGTGCCCAGTGGCTCGACTCGCGCAGCAGGTCCGCTATCAACGCGAACCGTGTGCTCAGTTTGCTGCGGAACTCACTCAGGTAGACGCCGTATTCGAGTACCGCCGCCTTACCGGAGTCGTCGCATTGTGCCAGGCCTTCGTCCGAGCAGATCGAATCGATGAAATTCAGGTAGTTCCGCTGCGACGCCGCGGTGTTGTCCATTACGGAGTCGAACTCACTGAGAACTTTGAACAATTCGCCGAAATCTTCGTCCGTGTGGAAGAGGAGATCGTAGATGTGCTCGCTCCCCATCAGGATAACCTTGACCGAGACGGGGATCGGATCCGGCTTGAGGCTCTGGACGGGCACACCGTAGGGTGCCGTGGGGGTCCGAATCTCCGTGATACCGTCCTGGATGACGCGCTTTAATGCGTTCCACACATCTTCCTGGGTCAACACATCCTGCGCCCGTAGCACCAGGTATCCCCCCGACGCCTGCACCACGCTGCCCCCTCGCAGGCCGAGGAATCCGAAACGCACCTCCTGCTCCGGTTGCGTGTTCTGCGTCCCGAACAGCTTGTGGTAGTCCGGATGGCTTTCGAACAGGATGGGCGGTGTGCTCGTTTCGGTGTGATCGACTATGACGTTGACGCTGTACCGGAGCAGTTCCTGGTCTATCTCATCCGACTTGGACGGGTCGTCATTGATGTGAAGATCGAGGTTGTCCACCACGTCGTCGGCGAACTCCCGCAGGTAGCGATCCACGGTGCCTTCCGGAAACTCCCGGCGGACAACTTCGGCAAGGCGATCTACGATGGGCCGCACCGTCTCGCGGCGAATATCATCGAGAACCACGTCCGCCTGCGCCCGGTCCACGCGGAGGGTGTCGAAGATCTGGTTCATATCGTCCATGAGTTGGTAGTAGCGCTCGCGGATGGCGTTCCATTTCTTCTCCGACAACTCACCGGCGGCAACAAGCTGTTGCAGCTCCTCGAACGAGCCGGGTTCACCCTTGTGAAGGGGAACGATGTCGGCGCGCTGCACGTCACCGTCCTTGATCTGGACGATGGAAAAGCCCTCGCGCTTAAGATCCTTCTCGAACTCGACCAGCGCCTGGTTCTCCTGGGCCTCCATCTTGATCATGATCTCGTCCCGACGCGCCCTGTAGGCACCCTGCTCGAGCGATAGGCGGAGTTCATCGGTGAGTTCGTCAAGCAACTGCTGGATGCGCCGTCGGAACTTGACCGCGTTGCCGGCCGGGAAGGTGATGACCCTGGGGCGGTCCGGTTGGACGAAGTTGTGGACAAAGGCGATGTCCCGCAGGCGTTCGGTGATCAGCGGCTGCTCCTTTATGATCCGCATCACCGTGGACCGTTTGCCCGTACCCGTATAGCCCGCCGCGTAGACGTTGTATCCCTTGGCGTTGATCGCCAGGGCCAGCTTGAGCGCTTCCACGGCCCGGGGCTGACCGATCACTTTCTCGCGGGAGTGGCCGTGTTTGAGCGCCTGGACGTGCGCTTCGTCTATCGAGAAATGTACCTGCTCAGGAGTGAGCCGGTACCGGGAGATCGCCTGCATGGGCCGTCACTATACTGTTCCGCCCTCGCCAAAGGCAAGCAATCGTGAATGTGTTACACTCACCGCGACTGACGATGAAATCGGACGACCGGATCTACCTGGAAGCGCTGCAAGTGGCCAACCTCTACTACTACCAGGGTCTCACCACGGAGCAGATCGCGAAAGAGATGTCCTTCTCCAGGCCCAAGGTGAGCCGCCTGCTCGGTCACGCGCGCTCGTCCGGTATGGTCGAGATTCGGATCGTCAACACTCGTATGGCGCTCTCCCCGCTGGAGGGGGCCATCGCCGAGCGCTTTGGTCTCGCCCGCGTTCACGTCGTTCCCGCGGAAGAACTCCTGGGCGAGGTGGTGTGGCTCGAACGCGTCGCCCGCTACGCAGCAAACTACCTGGCATCGCTGTTGCAACCGGGCATGACGCTCGGTGTCGCCTGGGGGACAACGGTGTCGGAAATCGGGAACAATCTGGTCCCCAAACGCATCCCGGACCTCCGAATTGTCCAGCTCAACGGTTCCGGGAATCCCTTTACGCCGGACAACCGATACGCCGCCAGCGTGCTCCAGGCGTACGCCAACTCCTTTGGTGCCCAGGTTACGCTCTTTCCGGTGCCGTCCTTTTTCGACTACCGGGAGACAAAGGAAGCGATGTGGCGCGAACGGAGCGTACGCCATATCATCGATCTCCAGCAGCGGGCGGACCTCTATCTGTACAGCATAGGTGCGGTTGACGCGGGAGTGCCGAGTCACGTTTACTCGCAGGGATACCTGGAGCAGCGCGATTTCGACGAACTGGTAGATCAGAACGTGGTGGGCGATTTGGCGACCGTCTTCTTTCGCGGTGACGGGAGCTACGACGACATTCCGTTAAACCGGAGAGCCTCCGGGCCCGCCTTGTCCCTCTACCGGGACGCCGAACGGGCACTCTGCGTCGTGAGCGGGATCGCAAAGGTGCGGGGCCTGTACGCCGCCCTTGAAGCGCACTACATGACGGAGCTAATCGTTGATGAACCAACGGCACGACACCTATCGCGGGTGGCGGGAGTCGAGGGGGGAGTTGCGTGACCATTACGAAATTCGACGGGTTTGTCCGGTCGTTCCTTGCGCTCGACGAGTTTGCGCGCATCGATCGCTCCAGGAACGGACTCCAGGTGGAGCGGACCAACGAAACGATAACCCGTGTCGCCTTTGCCGTAGACGCGGCGATGGAGGTCTTCGAGGCTGCCGCACAGTGGGGCGCGGACATGCTCTTTGTGCATCACGGCCTCTTCTGGGGGAACGAGTCGGTCCTGACCGGGCACCATGGGCGGCGCGTGCGCTACCTCATGGCGAAGGACCTGGCGCTCTACGCGGTGCACCTCCCCCTGGATGCCCATCTTCGTCACGGAAATAACGGAGTGATGGCCCACAAGCTGGGCCTCGGCGAGGTGGAGCCCTTCGGCCTTTACAAGGGCCTATCGATCGGTGTGCGCGGCGTCCTGCCCCGGGCTGCCGGTGTAGACGATGTGCTCGCGACACTTTTCGGGAATCGGTTTTCGCCGCTGGGCATCCTGCGATTCGGACCGGAGGAGATCAGAACCGTGGGGATCATCTCAGGTGGCGCCACGGGCGAAGTTGAACAGGCGGTGGAGGAGGGACTCGATCTCTACATCACCGGTGACGCAAGCCACACCGTATACCATCGGTGCCGGGAAGAGGGGATCAACGTCGTTTTCGCCGGTCACTATGCGACGGAGATCTGGGGCGTCCGGAGTGTTGCGGAGAAAGCCGCCGCGGACCTGGGGATAGAAACGACGTTCCTGGACGTTCCTACCGGACTATAGGGCATGGTTCACACAAACCGCTCCTACCGGCCGCTCCTGCTCACGTTGTTCCTCGTGATCGTTGATCAGGTGACGAAACTCGTCATCGTTCGGAACGTACCGCTTTACTATCAAACCGGGATGGTGATCGAGGTCATTGGAGACTTCTTTCGTATTATCCACGCCCGCAACTTGGGCGTGGCTTTCAGCATCGGCCACGGGCTGCCGGACCCCATACGGAGAGTTCTCTTTGTGTCGCTCCCGGTCATCGTGGTGGGAATCCTGGTCTACCTTCTCTTCCGAACAGACGAGTTCCGAGGTGCCCAGCGGTGGTGCGTGGCGGCGATCATCGGCGGCGGCATCGGGAACCTCATCGATCGCATTTTTCGTCCCTTGGGCGTGGTGGACTTCCTCGATTTCAAGTTCTACGGCATTTTTGGGTTGGAACGGTGGCCTACCTTCAACGTCGCCGACTCGAGTACCGTTGTCGGCGGCCTGATCCTCATCGTCCTGATGTTCTTTGAACGGGAGAAACAATGAACAAACGGCTCAATTCGGTTCTGTTTATACTCGGCGCAACGATCGCCAACATCGTCGTGATGTCGGTGCTTTTCCTAACGTTTTTTCTCTTTTTTGCGCGCTTCCTGGCTCCGGCCTTTCCCGTTTGGGCCAACCAGGTGACGCTGCTGGCGATCTTCATCGGCACGGTCTTGTTGACCTACTACCTGTATCACCGGTTTATGCGCTGGCTGTCGGGGAAGTACCCCCTGGAACACTACTTTGGGCCGTTGTTCAAGAATCGGTGGAAGCGGTAGCGGCGCTGTCCCAGAGCCGGCCGCGGCGGCCGTGACTGGTCCCTGCCGCCGCGCCGAGCATCAATACCCGTCCGACATGGCGCGGTTCTGGTCCTTTTTGTAGAGCTCCGAGTAGACAAAACCGCGATTCTTGAGCATGTCCTTGACGTCTTGCGGGAAGGGCATGTACCGCCAGAAGATACCGCGTACTTCGCGGTCCAGTTTCTGGGTTCCCTCGCTCTCTTTCGAGATCCAGAGGATGTAGTCCTGGATAAACTGGTCCTTCACGTCACCCTTCAGCTTCTGCTCGGTGAACCACTGGTAGTACCAGCCGGTGATGCCCTCTTCCATCCAGTAGTGTGCCGCCTTCTCCTTGGCCACCTGCCACCGGAGGTCGCCCAACGCCGAGATAACGGCGACCTTGAGCTCCTTGGGATACATCGGCACCGCGAGACGGCCGCGGCTGGTAGCGCGGTTGTAGCGCTCAAAGGGCTCCCAGCAGATCCCCTGGTCCCCGTAACAGGGTAGAAGGATGACGTTCGGGACGATCCGCGTTGTCTTCTGCTTGAAGGTGCGGTGAAAGATACTCGGGTCCAGGCGCTCCACTTCTGCGAGCACGTTGTTGACGTTCTCCCGTGTTGCAACTGACGAGAGGCCGCTCCGGAAGTACTGCCTGGTGAAGATGGGGAAGTGGTTCCCCTGGCGACCGACGGCGAGCTTCGCCATCTGCTGGATCGTGTTCATCTCCTCCACGGCGGCGCCGGTATCCATGGCCTGGACGTTTTCGCCGAGTTCCTCCGCCTGCTCCTTGAGTTCGTCAAAGGCGTCCTGGTACCTCTCGAGGTCGGAAAAGGAGCGCGCAAGCTCGCGGTTCATGTTGCTGAGCCGTCGCAGATTCTGGTTGATCTGCGAGAACGAAGCGCGCTGGGCCTCATCGTAGGGGCCTTTCTGGTTGTCCGCCTCGTAGCGTTGTTCGCGATTGAGCAGGGCCAGGACCGTTTCCTTGAGTTCCGCCTCTTCCTCCGACATCTCCCGATTGCGCGTCCGGATGAGTTCCAACTGCGCCTCGAGCTTGCCCTTGGCCGATTCCAACTGGCGAGAAACCTTTGATTTCTCGTTGCGAGCATCCGGTTTGGTCTCGTCCGTGGCGGAGGCATTCACCAGGCCCTGGGCAACACGGCTCAGCCATTCGTCCACGTAGTGGATTGGCTGGTCGATGGTGTTATCCCGAGGAACCTGGGCGAACATCAGTCGCTGTTCCTTTTCGAGTACCGTGGGGAGAACGATACCGAAACGGAGAAAGAGTAGTTTCGGGTCGGGCAGGGTCGGCCCCAATCGTTTTGTGACGCCCCGGGCCAGTTCCCAGTAGATCGGAATCAAGCGGTTCCGATAGACCGACTTGTCTTCGGCGTTATCCGCCTTGAGAAACCCCGCAAGCGTTGAATGCAGGCGCTTCGAGACCTCCCCTTCACCCTTGAGGAGGTCCTGGTAGTAGTTGGCGTTCTTGAAGTAGGGCTTGGGGGCCGTCGTGAGCGCGTCGACCTTTTGAAACGTCTCCATAGGATCGGACGCATTGGACGAGGCGCCATCTGTAACCGCCTCATCCTCAAAGAGGTCGGAAAAATCGGGTGTGTCCGCGTTCCCGTCACCCTCGTTTGAAATGAAGAGATTGTCTTCGAGCTGGAAATCGTCGCCCATGGCCGTACCACTATAGAGTATAGCTCCACCACAGTGGAAGGCGAGCGACGATGCCGCAGCAGTTCGCATGTTGGAGATCACATATCCTTGGCACGGTTCGTTTCATGGCTGCCTCCGGAAGGAAGAACAAAACGCTTGGCTTCGCTACGCTGCAGAGACGCATTTTGTTCTTCCTTCCGGGCGCGCCTGGTGTTATTCACCTCCATTCGGCAATGTGATCTCCAAAATGCGAACTGCTTGTTGGTTGGCTATAGACAATTTCGTCGGAGGGGTCGTCGCCCTCCGTCCATAATGAGAATTGCTAGGCGGTAGCGGCGCGTCGCAGGCGGTCAGCCAGTGCCGGATGCGCGGCGGAATCCGGCAGTTCGGCGAGGATGAGATCGATGCCGTCCCTTTCCGCCCGGAAGAACTCGGCAAAGAGTGCGGCCGCATAGTCGGTATGGTTCGCAAAGGTGACAACGTCCACCGTCACCCCGGTCCCTTCGTTTGCGTTACAGGCGTGGCGGCACGCCTCCGCAAGGGTGGACGAAACGGCCATGATACGCACGCGCTTGGGCGTGACGCGCAGGGACGATTCGATATCACTCCCCCCTTCGACGAGCAGGAGAGGCATTGCCGGCGAATAGTGGCGGTACCGCGTACCGGGCGAACGCTCGACCCTGCCGCCGGACCCTGCGTCGTGAACTTCGAAGCCGCACCGGCGGCGAATCATCTCTGCGGTCACGGCCCCCGGGCGCAGTACCGTGACGATTTCGCCGGAGATATCGATCACGGTGCTCTCGATCCCGACGGCGCAGGCACCACCGTCGACAATCGCCGCGACGGAACCGTCCATTTCGGCTAGGGCGGCGGCAAAGGTCGTGGGGCTCGGGCGCCCCGAGCGGTTCGCGCTGGGCGCGGCCAGGGGCCGCCCGGCCGCCGAAATGAGGCGTCGCGCAACGGGGTGGTCCGGCACGCGCAGGGCCACCGTTTCCAGACCGGCGCTCACCACCGGCGAGAGCGACCGTATGCGGGGAACCACGATCGTCACGGGCCCCGGAGCAAACTCCGTTAGCAGCGCCTCTGCGCGACGAATCACGAGGTCCGTCCCGGCCGACGCCGTCGAGACCGCGGGGGCATCCCGGGCCGGGGCCACCGGTGCCGATTCCACCGACGATGTGACCTCCCGCAGTAGCGACTCCCGGGACGCGAAGTGAACGATAAGCGGATTGTCGGCGGGCCGGCCCTTGGCTTTGTACACGGACCGGGCGGCGGCGGCGGAGGTCGCGTCGGCACCAAGGCCGTAGACCGTCTCCGTGGGGAACACCACCAATGCTCCCCGGCGGATCAGGGCGCCGGCCGCCTCGATGTCCGACGTGCCGGTGGTGAGACGGCGAGTTGGCACGCTACACCTTGACGTAGACCACCCCGTCCTCGACCTTTACTTCGTACGTCTTGACGGGGCGGGTTGCCGGGTAGTCTTTCACCGCTCCGGTCCTGATATCGAAGCGCGACCCGTGTTTGGGGCAGTAGACGTCTCCGCCTACCACCATTCCCTCGCTCAGCTCCGAGTACTCGTGGGAACAGACGTTGTCAATGGCGAATAGGCCGTCTTCCAGCCGGAAGATGGCGATCGATTTCCGCCGATGACGGAACGTGGTGGTTCGAGAAAAACTCTCTTCCCGGACCGCCTCCCGCCACTGCGCCATTGATACCGTACCGTACCGTACCTGCCGGCGGTTAGGCGCCGGTGATTCGGGAATCGATGATCTCGTGTATCTCTTCCAGGACCGTTTCCGGGTACCGGGAGAGGATCGCTTCGAAATAGCCTTCAACGAGCATCCGCCGCGCCTCGTCGAGGGAAAATCCGCGGGTACGAACGTAGTTCAACAGCCCCTGATCCAGACGGCCCGTGGTGGAACCGTGACTGCACCGGACATCGTCCGTATGGATCTCCAGGGTTGGGATCGAGTCGGAACGCGCCTCATCACTCAGAACGAGGTTGTTGTTCGTCAGGTACGCGTCGGTCTGGACCGCCTCGTGGAACACGTGAATAAGCCCCTGGTACACGCTGCGCGCTTCGTCCGTGATTGCGCCCTTGTAGAGCGTATCGCTGTGGGCGTGGGGAGCCACGTGGCGCTGGACGGTACGCATATCCATGTGCTGGTCCTCAGTGGGAAAATAGACGCCGCCGATAAAGGCGTCACTCCCCTCACCGGCCATCTCCACGTCTACTCGCGCCTTGGTGAACATGGCGCCGAAAAAGCTGTTGTACATCTCCAAGCGCGCGTCGCGTCCAACGGTTGCAAAGGACGCGGAAAAGTAGCTCGAGTCTAAATTCAAGTCCTGCGTAGCGTAGTAGCGTACCTGACCGGCATTGCCGACGTCCGCGAGGACGGACTCGTTCCAGAGAAAGTCACCTTCCTCCACGCCGCGGATACGTTCCACAACAACGGCCCGTGCCCCTTCGTCCGTGATGACGACAACCTGCGGGACACGCATAGCTCCGTCGCCGCTTTCGTCGTCAAAGGTGACGACAAAGGGGTCCTCGAGCTCCAGGAACCGCGGTACATAGAGGACGGCGCCGTGCGTAATCGCCGCGTAGTGCGTAAGGGAGATGCGGTTGTCCGCCGAGTCGAGCCCACGGCGCAATACGGATTCGAGCCGCCTTAGAAGGGTCTCCGGAACGTCACCGGCAAAGGCGCGGGCAAAGCTCGTAAAAACCACACCCTTGTCCGCGAGTCCCTCGGTGAGCGACGCCCGGCGCAGGGATGTTCCGTGGAAATCGAGCGTCCCGGAAATGCCAACCGGCGTTTCTACCGGAGCGGGTGAATCCTCATCCACGTCAAAGGCGAGGGCGGTAAAATCGTAGGACCTCACGTCGCTCCGACGAAATTCCTCGTCCGCCGTAGTAGGCCACTCCATCGCAGCGGAGCGTTCCAAGGCGTCACCCCGGAGGGTGGTCATCCAGGCCGGCTCGTTCCGCGATGCGATATACTCCCGAAGCGTTTCCATGGTGCTATCGGCAAATGTAGCACGGCTCATCCAACGGACCCCTCCATCTCCAGTTCGATCAGACGATTCAACTCGACGGCGTATTCCATGGGGAGCTGTTTCACGAGCGGGTCCAGGAATCCGTTGACGATCATCGTTGACGCCTCCGCGTCGCTCAGGCCGCGGCTGGTCAGGTAATAGAGTTGCTCTTCGCTGATCTTGCTCACCTTGGCCTCGTGTTCGATCGACACGTTGCTGCTCATGATATCCATGTAGGGATAGGTATTGGTCACGGAGTCGCCGTCGATGAGAAGGGCGTCGCACTCGACTTTGTTCCTGGCGTCTTTGATGCCCTCCTCCACCTTCACGTGACCACGGTACGTGGCGATCCCTCCGCCCTTGCTGATCGACTTCGATGTAATAAGCGAACTGGTGTTGTTCGCGGCGTGGACGAGTTTCCCGCCGGTATCCTGCTGTTGATTGTGACCGGCAAAGGCAATTGAGAGCACCTCACCGTGGGCGCCTTCCCCCGCCAGGATGACCGCGGGATACTTCATCGTCCGTTTGCTTCCGATGTTTCCGTCTACCCACTCCACCGTGGCGTTCCGCTGTGCCACGGCGCGCTTTGTCACCAAGTTGTACACGTCGGTTGACCAGTTCTGGATCGTGCTGTAGCGAACGCGAGCCCCCTCGAGTGCGACGATCTCGACGACCGCACTGTGAAGGCTGTCCGAGGTGTATATGGGAGCGGTACACCCTTCGATGTAGTGAACAAAACTACCCTCGTCGGCGATGATCAGGGTTCGCTCAAACTGACCAAAGCTTTCGCTGTTGATCCGGAAGTACGCCTGCAGCGGAATATCGACCGAGACGCCGGGGGGGACGTACACAAAGCTGCCGCCGCTCCAGACCGCGCTGTTCAAGGCAGCGAACTTGTTGTCGTTGTAGGGGATGATCGTTCCAAAGTACTTCTGGACGATCTCAGGGTGGTTGAGCACCGCCTCTTCAGGAGCGGAGAAGATCACGCCCTGCTTTTCCAGTTCCTCCCTGGTCCGGTGGTACACAACCTCGGAATCGTACTGGGCGCCGACGCCGGCGAGGAACTTCTGTTCCGCTTCGGGAATTCCGAGCCGGTCGTACGTCTCCTTGATCTCCTCCGGGAGGTCCTCCCAGGAGCGACCCTGCTCCTCAACGGGCTTGGCGTAGTAGTAGAGATCGTCGAAGTCGATATCCGAAAGGTCCGCACCCCAGGCGGGCATCGGTTTGCTCCAGAACGCCTCAAGCGATTTCAGGCGGAACTCCAGCATCCACTGGGGCTCGCCCTTGTGTTCGCTGATCGCACGAACGACATCCGGGCCCAAGCCCTTTCGCGTCTTGAATATCGACTTGTCTTCGTAGGAAAAGCCGTACTTATAGTCGTCTATCTCAACCTGCGGGCTGCTCATGGCGCCCCTCCTTTATCCAGTCGTACCCTTCAGCCTCGAGCTGGTGCACCAACTCGGGGCCGCCCGAAGTGACCACCCGTCCCTGGTACATGATGTGCACCACGTCCGGTTTGATGTGATCCAGGATACGTTGGTAGTGTGTGATGATTAGAGCTCCGAAGGAACTCTCCGCGCGTAGCCGGTTCACGCCCTTGGCGACGACCTTGAGAGCGTCGATGTCGAGGCCGCTGTCCGTCTCGTCCAGGATGGCAAAATCCGGTTCCAGGGTGAGCATCTGCAGGATCTCCATACGTTTCTTCTCACCACCTGAGAATCCCTCGTTGAGGTACCGGTTGATAAAGGCCTGGTCTATCTCCATGAAGTCCATATTGGACCGGAGCGTTTTCACAAATCCCCGGGTCCGGTCGGTGTCGTCTTCGAAACGGATCTCGTGTGCCCGTTTTAAGAAGCGTCCCACCGTTACGCCGGGAATCTCCACGGGATATTGGAACGCCAGGAACAATCCGAGCCGCGCCCGCTCGTCGGTCTCCATCTCCAGGATGTTCTCGCCATCCACCAGAACTTCTCCACCGGTGACTTCGTACGCAGGGTGGCCGAACACAACGTTGGAGAGCGTGGACTTTCCGGAACCGTTGGGTCCCATCAAGGCGTGGATTTTGCCGCTCTCCAGCTCAAGGTCGACGCCGTTGAGTATCTGATTTTCACCAATCCGTGCGCTTAGGTCGCGGATTTCAATCTTCATGTCGTTCTCCTCCCAGAAAACAAATCAAATGGGGTAGCCGAGGTCCAACCGTGCCTCTTCGCTCATAAAATCGAGGCTCCAGGGCGGATTCCAGACGAGGTTGGTTACTACGTTAGCAAAACCCAGGTCTTCCCGGAGCACGGTAACGATATCGTTGGTGATCGTGTCACCCATGGGGCACCCGGGCGTGGTAAGCGTGAAGTCCACTTCCACGTTTTCCGCGTCTTCTACCTCTACGCGGTAGATCAGACCCACGTCCACGATGTTCAACCCGATTTCGGGATCGATTACCTTTTTCAACGTCTCGATAACGTCGCCTTTGCTCACCATGTTCACCCATCCTAACTTTTCTACAAGGTACTGAGAATCGTGCTCGATTTCAAGCCGCGCCGGTGTGGATGGGCGCGGCTACCGACTGTATACTACAACCCACAGAGGAGGCCAGTGCCATCAACGTACTTCTGATCCTGAGCCATCCCGACAAGGGCAGTTACAACCACGCGATTGCCGAGCGCATCGGTTCCGCCCTGGTGGACGAAGGTCACCACGTGGACGCGCACGACCTGTACGCGGAGCACTTCCGGCCGGTACTCGAGAACGACGAGATCCAGCGCAGGTTCAGTTTTGACGACGGCTGGGTGCGGCATTCGCAGGAACTGCGCGATGCCCATGGAATCGTCTTCGTCTATCCCGACTGGTGGGGAATGCCGCCGGCGATTCTCAAGGGGTGGATCGATCGCCTCTTCCGTCCGGGTATCGCCTTTGAGTACGCCGGTGACGAGTTTCTCCCAAAGACAAAACGCCCGCTCCTATCGGATAAAAAAGCGATGCTCGTCTCCACTACCAACGAGTCGAACCCCTTGAGCCAGGACGCGATTTTCTCCATCTGGCGCGAGCGAATCCTCTCCTACGTCGGAATTCATGACGTCTGCGTCAAGGTCCTCTACGATCTGCACAATGCGAGCGGTGCGCAGCGTCGCACCTGGCTCAAGGAAGTCGAAGAGCTCGCGACGCGTTGGTTGTGATCACCAAGTTCATCGAACCGTGGATTCTCCTTCCGGGAGCGCTGATCCTGCTCCTCGGGGCGGCCGGAGTCATCCTTTGTCGCATAAGCCGGAGAGGCGCCGTGGACCGGGCGGCCCGCCTGACTCTGCGCGGAGTAGGCATCGCACTGCTCGCGGCGGCCGGAGCCCTCTACGTTCTCAGTACCGACCTTGTCGCGAGCGCTCTGCTCCGCCGACTGGAGGCGGCCCTGCCCGCCTTCTCCGAGGCGGCCCTGCCGGCGGGTCCGCCGCCCGACTACGTGGTGGTCCTTGGTGGTGGGACGATCATGAGCAGCCCCGCCGAAGGGGGGCACCCGGCGCTCTCTTCAGAGGCGGAGTCGCGTCTTGTCTACGGGATCCGGCTGGCCCGTCGCCTCGATCTCCCGCTCGTTGTATCCGGTGGAACGGTCTTTGCGCAGGAGGGTATCGAACCGGAAGCGCGCGTGGCCGCCCGGCTTGCCGTCGAATTGGGTTTTCCCGAGGCGCGGATCACCGTAGAGGATCGCAGCCGAACCACCCGGGAGAACGCGCTGTTCACGGCGGAACGCGTCGCGCCCCGGCGTCCCGTGGTCGTAACCAGCGCCTACCATATGCGGCGCGCCATGCTCGCCTTTGAACGGTCGGGAATGACCGGAGCGATCGCCGCGCCCTGCGCGTATCGGGGTGACCGGAGGCCGCTGCGGGCGCACATGCTCCTGCCGTCAATGGGTGCGTTGGACGGGAGCGCCACGGCGTGGCGCGAGCAGATCGGGTACTACTGGTATCGTCTGAGGATGGCGCGACAACTCGACAGATAACTGCCGCCAAAGAGATTGGCGTGGTTCAAGAGGTGGTAGAGGTTGTAGATATCGCGGCGATCGTCGTAGCCCCCGTCCAGGGGCCAACTCTCGCGGTACGCCGCGTAAAAGTCGCGGGAAAAACCGCCGAACAACTCGGTCATGGCGATGTCCGCCTCCCGGTGGCCGTACGCCACCGCCGGGTCTATCAGAACCGCACCGCCCGCGGAATCGACCATGTAGTTGCCGCCCCAGAGATCTCCGTGCATAAGGTGGAACCCGCCGTCCGGTTCCGGCAGCAAATCGGGCAGCCGTGCGACCAGGCGTTCCGCCGAACGGCGAAGGACCGCGTCGGCGATGCCCTTGCGTTCGGCCAGAGAGACCTGGAAGAGAATCCGCTGCTCCCCGAAGAACGATGCCCAAGTCTCTCTCCATCCATTGGCCTGCGGCGACGCGCCGATGTGGTTGTCCCCGGCGAATCCGGCCCGCTCGGCCCGACGCGAGCGGTGCAACGTTGCGAGGCGCGAAGCGAAATCCGCGAAAAAACCGCGCCCCTTGCTGCCCCGTTCGATGAACTCCAGCAGGATGAGCTGCCGGTCGCCGTCGGTAATCACGCCGTGAACGGCGGGTACCCGCGGTCCGCCCTCGCAGGCGAGTTCCGCCAGTCCCCGCGCCTCCTCCTCGAAGAGGCCGGTAAGCGACGCCCGATTGCTCTTTACAAAGAGCGCGTCACCGGTGGACACCTCGAGGCGGCGCGCGTCGTTGATGCACCCGCCCCCGATCGGCCGGGAGGCGGTGATCCGCGCGCCGCGGCCAAAGAGCGACTCGATCGCATCATCGAGTCGCATGGGCCCCTGGACGGGAAACGTCACGGCAGCGAGCCCGCCTCGATCCGGTCGAGCATTCCGTCGCAGGCGCGGTCCACGATGTCGTAGACCTCTTCGAAGCCCTCCATTCCGCCGTACCACGGATCGGGCACTTCCGGCACGCGTCCGCCGTTCACCGCCGGGTCGAACTCCCTGAAGAGGTGGATCTTGTTCGAAAACGTGCCGTGACCGTCCATGCGGGCGATATCGCGAAGGTGATCGTGACCCATAACGACGATCAGGTCGTACGCCTCGAGATCGCCTCGGGAGAAGCCGCGGGAGCGGTGGCGCAAGTCCAATCCGCGGCGGGCCGCCGTCTTTCGCATGCGACCGTCCGCCTCCTCCCCGATGTGGTAGGCGGTAGTGCCGGAGGACTCGACGCGAAAACGATCCCCCATGCCCCGTTCGGCCGCCTTTTTCTCGAAGAGGCGATGGGCCAGGGGGCTCCGGCAGATGTTTCCGGAGCAGACGAACATGACGCGGATGGTACTCATGGCACGGTACGAACGGCGACAAAGAGGCGACCGCTCTCCTCCTGCGATACGAGCACGGTATTCATGACGGTGTGGATGCGGAACGCCGGCGCGAGCGCGCCCTCGTTCCCGCCGTCCGCCCCGGTCTCGCCGCTCTCGCCCGGTTTGCCGGAGGATAGCGGCGCGTCGGCCGCTACCTCGCCTTCCACGGTCATCGCGCCACCGTCACCGGAAGCCGAAACGGGAACGCGATCCACGTCGATGCGGACCGGTTCATTCCCGGCGGAGTAGATCGCGTCCAGGACCGCCGATAGGGACACGGCGCCGAGCGAAACGACGTCGCCCCTTGACGCCGAGACGGCGTAGAGCGTCTGTTCACCCTCTACCCGCCCCCATCGGAGGCGCGACGTTTCCGTCTCAGGGGAGACGGAAACGGCCTCGGCGCCGGCGGAATCGACGTAAACCGTTTCCCACACTCCGAGGACAGATCCCCCCTCGTAGGCGGTGATGTGGAGCGGTGCCTCCACGTTTCCGCCGGCGACGCTCGCCTCGAAGAGCAGCACCAACGCCGCCAGGAATCCCGTGTCAAACATGGCGCCCTCCTATTACCGCTTGATCAGTTCCAGCAGGAACGCGTAGGTTCGCTCCGCGGAAGCCACATTGATCCGTTCGTCGGGCGTATGAACGCCCTCCATATCGGGGCCGATGGAGATCATGTCGATACCGTCGATCTTGTAACCGATAACGCCGCACTCCAGTCCGGCGTGGAACGCGCCGACCTCCGGCGTTTTTCCGGTGAGGTCCCTGTACACGGCCCGCGCGTCCGCAAGAAGCGCGCTCGACGGGTCCGGCGTCCACGACGGGTAGCCGTCCTTCTGAACGCTGGTTCCGCCGGCCAGCGCGAATATCGACGCTATCTGACCCGTGGACCGGTCTATCATGGACATCCGTGATGAACGCTGGCTGGTGAGGATCGTAATTGAGTCGTTCCGGGACCGGATGGACGCGAGGTTCGTCGAGGTTTCCACCAGGCCCGGGACGTCGTGGCTCATGCCGAGGACGCCGTGCGGAAGCGCCGCCAGGAGGTCACTGACGGTGCGCGCAGAGGTCCCGGATAACACAAGAGAGGGTGGGTCGATTTCCGCGACGGTGACGGCGAGATCCGGTTCCACGCCACCGAGCTCACCCCGGAAGAGCGCCTCCAGTTCCGTTACTTCCTCGCGAAAAGCGCCGCGCTTGTCCGGCGGGATGAGCACGTCCGCGGTGAACTCCCGGGGAATCGCGTTGTGTTTGTCCCCGCCCCAGAGCGACGCGATGCGGGCGCCCTCGGGAAGGCGGCCCAAAATACGCGCACCGAGCACGATGGCGTTTCCCCGCCCCTCGTGGATCTCCGCCCCGGAGTGCCCGCCGCGAAGGCCGCTTACCTTGACCTGGAGCGCCTCACCCCCGGCGGGCGCGCTCTCTCGCACGACGGGAACGGTGCCCTCGGTGTTTCGTCCCCCGGCGCAGCCGATGCAGATAAACCCCTCTTCCTCGCTGTCGAGGTTGATCAGCCGCCGCGCCGTGACGAGCGATGGATCGAGTTGTAGCGCGCCGGTAAGGCCCGACTCTTCATCAACGGTGAAAAGACACTCCAGCGCTCCGAAGGTCTCTTCGGATTCCAGCGCCGCCAGCATCATCGCCACCGCGATACCGTTGTCGGCACCGAGGGTCGTCCCCTCTGCGCGCAGCCATCCGCCTTCCAGGACAAGGCGGATCGGGTCGCGTTCGAAGTCGTGATTCGTTCCCAGGTTCTGTTCACAGACCATGTCAAGGTGGCCCTGGAGACATACGGCAGGAGATGACTCGCGACCGGGGGAAGCGGGTCGCCGGACAACGGTGTTGCCGACGGAGTCGGAGGCGTGCTCCAAACCGTGCGCGTCCGCAACGGCGACGACGTAGGCGCGAACCGCCGCTTCGTGGCGGGAACAGCGCGGAATCTCGGAGATCGCGGCGAAGTGCTTCCAGACGGCGCGCGGTTCGAGATCGTTCAGAAAGGCGTAGTCAGGCATCGGCGATAAACCTCAGGTTCGGCGGCAAAAACTCGTCTCGGAGTCGGTGACGATAATCTGCACCGACATATCGTCGTCCCCGGCGGGGACCTTATGCATCATCTGGAGGGTGTAGGAGATACCCACCGTAAAAACCGCCGGGGCAAGAGTCGCGAGGAAACGGTCGTAGTAGCCCCCTCCGCGCCCCACACGATACCCGCGACGATCGAAGGCTCGGGCCGGCACCAGCACCAGATCCCCCGCTTGCGGTTCAACGGGAGCCGAGTCGGGGCCGGGTTGCAGGAAACCGAGCGCATGGCGCTCGAGGGTCGCCAGAACATCGGACCAAGTGGCGCGTTCGCCGGGAGCAACGGAGCAGAAACGCATGTGCCGGGCATCATCGATTCGCGGCAGGGCGATTTGCTTCCCGCTGCGCAGGGCGGCGCTGACGATAGCCGCTAAGTCAACTTCGTCGTCCATCGCGACGTAGGCAAAGACCGATTGGGCCCTCTTCCACTCCGGAAGCTGGGTTACCGCGGATGCCACGTGGGCGTCCGCCACGAGGCGCTCCTCCGTGGACATGGCCGTGACGGCTGCACTCATCTCGCTCCGGATCGACTCCTTTGTCATACCGGCAGTGTACCGGGAAAAAAAGAACCGGCATACCCGTGGAAGCTCCACGGGCGGCCGGCCTGTTTCTCACGTCCCGACGGACAACAAAACCGTACGGTCTCAGCCGTCGGTGGTGTTCCCCGCGCTGGGCGGATTGTTCTCGAGGTCGGACTGCAGTCGCTGCAGCGCCTGGTCGGCCTTGAATTCGGCAAACGCCGCGTCTTCGTTCCGCTGGAACGCCTCTTCAGCCGCCTCGAGGTAGGCACCCTTGGGGTAGCTCACCAGGGCGTAGATCGTCCCGTCATTCCCTTGGGCTACCTCTTCAGTGACCGCGCCGGAGAGCGTCGTATCGGTAACTTGGCGCGAGATCGTTTCGACAAAGCTGATCACCTGGGTGTTGTCATCCACGCCGGCTTCCTGGGCGTAGTCGGTAATGGCGGCCTGAATGGTTGCCTGCATCTGGAAGGCGATGTCCTCCCGGGCGCGAGCGATCGCCATGCGGCGCGACGTGTCGAGTTTCGACATTTTGGCCGATCCAACGCCGTAAATCGCGTCATCCGCCGTGGGAGGGTTCAGGTAGAAGCCGGGAATGTCGGACGGCGCCTGTTCCGGCGTCGGGCCGGAAGCACACCCGGCAACCACGAGCAGGACAACAGTTACTGCCATGAGCCACATCGTTCGTTTCATCGTCTATTCCTCCTCAGGAATCGTTTTAGTCACGGTAAGTATACCGAACTCATACCTGATTAACACGCCCGGACCGCCAATTTGTTCCTTTCAGGATCGTCTTTTTCGCGCTATAGTTACCTCGTGGCCGACCTCGATAGTGTTGCTCTCATCAACGCCGTGGCCGATCTGTCGGAGATTCTCGGCCGGCGCGAAAACGTAGACGCGTTCCTCCGTGACTTGGTCCGCCTGCTCGCCGAACATACGCAGACGGAGGTGTGCTCGGTATTCCTCTACGACGTCGAAGCGCGCCTCCTTGTGCTGCGCGCCACGGCGGGACTCAACGAAGCCTTTGTGGGTCAAATCAAACTCCGCCCCGGCGAAGGGCTCACCGGGTACACCTTCCAGCAGAACATGCCGGTTTTCGAGCGCAGCGCCACGCAGTCGTCGCGAAACCTATCGGTCCCCGGGTTCGGGGACGACGCCTTCCCCGCCTTTGTGGGTATCCCGATCAAACGCCACAGCGCGGGAATCGGTGTGATGGTGCTCCAGGATCGCGACGCCGACCGGTTCGACGAGTACACGATTCGCACGCTCCGCGCCATCGGCTCCCACCTCGCGGCGATTCTCGAGAACGCTGCGGTTCTCTACGAGATCCATCCCGACCAGGAACGGCCCGCGATCGAGCAGGATCACGCCCGCGTATCGACGGGGCTTTTGGAAGGAACAACCGCCTCACGCGGTTTCGGCATCGGTCGCCTGGAGTCACTCGATATCGATAGCGCCGACGAAGCTCCCGTCGCCACCTGCACTCTCGAGGAGGCGCTCGAAAAGAGCTACGCCCAGTTGGAAGAGTTGAGCGGTCGCATCGACCAGACGCTTTCCGACGTGGCGGCGCTGATCTTCAGTTCGCACCTGCTGATGCTCCGGGACGACAGCTTTTCCGGCGAGATGCGGTCCCGCGTCGGGAACGGATCGGAGAGCATCGCCGCGGTCCGCGCCGTGGTGGACGATTTTGCGGTCCGTTTTTCGGCCTTTGACGACGAACGCTTCCAGGAAAAGGTACAGGACGTCAGGGACCTGGGGCGACGCATCGTTCGAAACCTCACCGGCCAGGCCGAGGACGATATCGACTATCGCGGTACCGTCGTGGTGGCGCGGGAGATTTTCCCGTCGGAACTGGTCAAGCTCTACCTGCAGCGCGCGGAAGGCGTTGTCTTTCCCGACGGCGGCGCCACGGCGCACATCTCCATCCTCGCCCAGAGTCTCGATTTCCCGGCCCTGGCGATCTCCGATCCACGGATCTACGCGATCCGGCCGGGAACGCCGGTGGTTCTCGACGCAGAGGATGGGCGGCTCGCGATTGACCCGACCGAATCGATCCTGGCCTCCTATCGGCGCCGGGCCCACGAATTTCGAAACCGGTCGGTGACGCGGAAGATTCCCGCCGCAACGGCCACCGTCGATGGAATCGCGGCGTGCCTCTTGGCAAACGTCAACCTGGTAAAGGACGCCATCGCCGCCCAAGAGGCGGGAGCGCACGGCGTGGGACTCTACCGGAGCGAAATCCCCTTCCTGATCCGAAACGATTTCCCCACCGAAGAGGAACAGCTTTCCGTATACCGCCGTATCGTCAACGCCCTGGAAGGCAAACCGATCCAATTTCGGACGCTCGATCTGGGCGGCGACAAGCTCCTGAGTTCACAGATCGGCGAGGAAGCAAACCCGTTCCTCGGCTTCCGGGGCATCCGCTTTCTCCTATCGCACCCGGAACTCTTCCAGGAACAACTGCGGGCGATGCTGCGCGCCGGGGCGGGGACGCAGATCGGCATCCAGTTCCCGATGATATCGTCGGTGGACGAACTCCAGGCGGCGCGGGAACAACTGGAGGAAAGCCTATCATCCCTCGCCCGGGACGGAGTTGCCTTCAACGACTCGCCGCGAGTGGGAGTCATGATCGAAATACCGGCGGCGGTTGAACTGTTGCCGGAACTGGCGGCCCGGGTGGACTTCCTCTCCATCGGGACCAACGACCTGATCATGTATCTGCTGGCGGCGGACCGCGCCAACAGCCGCGTATCGTCGATCTATGACGCTCTCCACCCGGCTGTGCTGCGGACGGTGGCGCGCATCGTTGAGCTGGCCGGCGACGCCGGCACCGATATTTCGGTCTGCGGGTCCAGCGCCGAGGATCCGGTCTTCGCGCTCTTCCTGCTCGGCGTCGGGATTCGAACGCTCAGCGTATCACCGCATCGCCTCGCCACCCTGCACGAACTCATCTCGGAAACCTCGATTGCCCGGGCCGAGGGGGCGGCCCGGGAACTGCTGGGAGCGTCGTGCTTCGGTGGCTGCGGTACGGCCCGGTGGAGCGCCTCCAACTGGGCTCCGCCCGCGTCTTCGCTTTCGTCCGTGAGCTCAATGGCGATCGTCTGCT
>JANQHT010000027.1 GCA_028282545.1 Spirochaetales bacterium | reverse complement strand
GCGATGATCGGCTGTCTGGCCGCGTTCAGCGCCTCCGCCGAAACCCTGACATACGGCCGGGGCGGTCCACGTGCGAAACGTCTCGGTTCGCGACAGAATCACCCTGGGAAACCGTCACCGTAACGTCGTTCGTACCCTTATGACGGAGGGTGTTACTCCGCGGCGTTCAAGGTTGGTTCCGGTCATCGTTGATGCCACCGGAATTCGCGCCGCCCTTGGGAGCGCCTTTGGGGGTCGGGATTTGATCGGTACAACTCTTAGCGACGACGGACCCGCTGTAGCGTGCGGTGTAACGGTATCGAATAAGGAAATGTAACGTATGGAAAATGACGATAACAGAAACAACGGCGGCCGGGAGCCTCAGAACCGGAACGGCAACAATAACCCGAACTTCAATTTTCGGAACAACCGGATGGCCCTGGTCTTTCTGCTCGCGATCCTGGGCATGTTTGTTGTCATGCTCTTTTCGAATTCGGCGAGCACCGGGACGGAGATCCCCTATTCGCAGTTCCTGGCGTATCTGAACGAGGGTCAGGTCGAGACGGTGCGGATTCTGGACCAGTTTGAAATCCAGGGAACGCTCAAAACGCAGCAGGGTCAGGTCCAGTCGTTCACGACGAATATTCCCTACTTTGACGACCAGCTGATTCCGCTTCTTCGGGAAAAGGGAGTGCGCTTTTCCGGGTCCCCCCAGCCGATATCACCGTTCCGGGTGCTGCTCGAATTCCTGCCGTGGTTTGTCGGTTTTTTCTTTATCTGGTTTATGTTTCGCCAGGTACAGGGAAGCGGCAACCGCGCCTTTTCGTTCGGAAAGAGCCGGGCAAAGCAGTACAAGGAAGACGAAAGCAAGACGACCTTTGCCGACGTGGCCGGACAGAAAGAGGCGAAGTACGAGTTGGAGGAGGTCGTCGATTTCCTGAAGAATCCGCAGAAGTTTGCGCGAATTGGTGCCAAAATCCCCAAAGGTGTGCTGCTCGTGGGCATGCCCGGGACGGGAAAGACGCTGCTCGCCCGGGCGTGCGCCGGCGAAGCGGGCGTCTCCTTTTTCCACATGTCGGGTTCCGATTTTGTCGAGATGTTTGTCGGCGTCGGTGCGAGCCGGGTCCGGGATCTCTTCGAACAGGGCCGCAAGAACGCCCCGTGTATCATTTTTATCGACGAGCTTGATGCCGTCGGACGGACCCGCGGAGCCGGCTACGGCGGCGGGCACGACGAACGCGAACAGACGTTGAACCAGATGCTCGTCGAGATGGACGGGTTTGACCCGAAGGAGGGCGTCATCGTCCTGGCGGCTACCAACCGGCCCGACGTTCTGGACCCGGCGCTTCTGCGCCCCGGGCGATTCGACCGCCAGGTAGTGGTGGATATGCCGGATATGGAGGAGCGCGAGGCGATCCTTCGGCTCCACTGTGCGAAGCTCAAGCTAGACGTCAACGTCAACCTCACGACGATCGCCCGGGCCACGCCGGGCAGTTCCGGCGCCGACCTGGCCAACTTGGCCAACGAGGCTGCCCTCTACGCCGCGCGCAAGGACAAAGACCTAATCGAGGCGGAAGACTTCGAAGAGGCCCGCGACAAGATCCTCATGGGAGTGGCGCGGAAGTCCCGGATCATATCGGAGGATGAAAAGCGCAAAACGGCACGCCACGAGGCGGGCCACGCGCTGCTGCACTACTACCTGGACAACGCGGATCCACTTCACAAGGTAACCGTTGTTCCCCGGGGGCGCGCCCTGGGCGTCGCTTTCTCCCTGCCGGAGAAGGACAGCTACAGCAAGGGTCACAACTACCTCGTGGATCGTATCAAAATCGCCTACGGCGGCTATATCGCGGAGCGCCTCTTTTACGACGAGACCACCACGGGTGTGCAAAACGACCTGAAGCAGGCCACCGAGCTGGCCCGTCGCATGGTGGTAGAATGGGGTATGAGTGAGCTCGGTCCCGTCTCCTTTGGCCAGGAGGACGAACCCATTTTCCTGGGGAAGGAGATCGCCACGCACAAGGACTACTCCGAGGCCACCGCACAGGCGATTGACTCCGAGATCCGCCGGATACTCGACACCGCCTACGATGAAGCGGCGGCAACCCTCACGGAGCACCGGGATCAACTTGAAGCACTCTCAGAGGCTCTGGTTGAACGGGAAACGCTTTCCGATGAACAGGTGCGGGAGCTGCTTGGATTTCCCCAGCGTGAGATGAGTGATCGGGAGAACGGGAGCAGCGCGTGAGACGACTCGGTATAGGGTTGCTGTTCGTCCTCGCCACCGCAGCCGGTGCGGACGAACTCCTCTACCGATCAATAGCGGATGAACTCGTCCAGGGGAGTCAAAACGCTGCCGAACGGGGGGAACTGATTGCGGCCCGTTCGCTCCTTGAGCGGGCCATTGCGGTTGATCCCGCCCACGGTGATGCCAACTGGCTCATCGTGGTGGACCGACTCTCGATACAGGAAGAGACCCGCGCCACCATGGGCCACCTCGAAACGGCGCTCGCGGCCGATCGACTTGTCACGGTCGAACGAAGCGCGGTGCGCCTCGCGTACGCTCGCCTGTTGCTTGCCACGGGGCGCGCCACCGCCGTGATTGATCTCTACAATCGTGAAACGGCGCAGCTTCCCTCCGAACGGGAGACGCTGATCGCCGCCCGCCTTGCGGCGGATGAACCCTGGCGAGCCGCAGCGCAACTGTACGCGTACCGTGAAGATAGTGACCGTACCGAGGCGGACCGCCTTTACTTCGAACGGCAGGAACACCCGTCCCTGGAATTGCTCTCGTGGCTGGAAAACACGCCGCCCTCCGACGGCGCGTATCTCGACGTCTTGCACAGAGCGTCCGGACTCTACGAGGGTACAGTGCTTCGCAGGGTAGCGGATTATTACTACTCTCTGGGCGGTGTGTCGGGTGAACCGGCGGCGCGAGTCGTCGTCGCCACCGAGGACGGAAACGCGCCGGCGGAGTACCTGGAACGCGTTCTTGGAAACGGCCCAGTCCGTGCGGAGGAACTCTCCTTGCTCCTCGAATCGTCGCTCGACAGGTCGGTCGTGACCGACGCGGTGGATACGGCGGAGGCGCTCTTTTTCGACGCCGACGATGACGGGCGCCGGGAGGCGCTGTTGACGCTCCGGGACGGAACCGTACGCTCCTGGGTGTCCGACGTCGATGCCGACGGTGAGTACGAACTCGCGCTTTTTCGCGGTGCCACGCTTTTCCTGGCCCGGGTGGAACGGGACGGTGTCGTGGCGTTGCGCTACGATCCCTATCCCTTTGTTCGTGACGTGATCGTCGGTACCTCGGACGACATAACGGTGCGGAGTCTGCGACAAACGTGGGCAATGGAGTTTGCGTCGCTGGAGCACCTCCTGAGACCTGGGGAATCGTCGATAGCGGAGTGGGTTTCCCTCTCGCCCGCGTCGCTTCCAATCGAGGATATCGCGCGGACAATCGGGGCTGCCCGCAGCCTGGGCGCCCTGGTCTTTTCCCGGGTTGAAGAGGATTTTGCCCGGTTCCTCGCGGAGAACGGACTGTGAAGCGACTGATGGTCCTAACCGTCCTGGGACTCCTCTTGGGATGCCAAACCACCGGTGACGGGGACGAATCGGTGGACCTCACCCAGATTCGAGCCGACCGAATCAACGGCCATTTTGAACAGGGAGAAACGGCTCAGGCCGTCACAACCGCTATCGACGGGTGGAACGACGGCCTCTTCTCGGACAACCAGCTCACGCGGTGGCTCCTGGACGCCCGCGGTGCCATGCTGGATGAGTACCGGCAGGCGATCGTCGCAAAGGACTTCCCCACCGCCCTCCGGGCGTCGGGCAATATACACATCCTCTCCGACGAACCCTGGGGGGCGTATCTGCCCGCCCTGGAGGAGTCTGTTCAAAGCGACGAGGAACTCGGTCTTGCCTGGGCGGTGCACCTTCTGGACCACGGAGAGCCGGTTCCCGCGCTATCGGTGCTCACGCAACGGGGTGCGTTGGACGACGTGTCCAGTGAACTCCTCTTCGATTTTCTCGACGCCGCACGTTCAACGAACAACTTCGCCGCCTTTCGGGCGATTGCCGAGGCGCTGCGGGTTCGCGGTTCCGAAGAGGAATTTCCCATGACCGGCGGTACACCGGCGGACATGCTCGGCGGAACGGTCACGGTCTGGGTCAATCGGGGGATTCGCATCGATAACGGCGTGGGCGTGCCGGATCGCTCAATCGGGAGCGGTTTTTTCGTCGATCCCAGGGGGTACATCGTTACCAACTACCACGTTGTAGAGAGCGAAGTGGATCCGGAGTACGAGGGGTACTCCCGTCTTTTTGTGAAACTCCCCGGCAACCCCGACGATCGCGTTCCGGCCCGTGTCGTCGGGTACGATCGGATCTTCGACATCGCCCTGATCAAGGTGGAACTGGACCCTTCGTACGTCTTCTCATTCAGTGATACGCGGGAACTGGTTCCGGGTGAACGCGTCTTTGCGCTTGGTTCGCCCGGTGGCCTCGACAGCACCATCACCTCTGGAATCGTTTCGGCCAGCGGACGGCGGTTCCTGCAGATCGGCGATGCCATGCAGGTGGACGTTCCTATCAATCCCGGCAATTCCGGCGGTCCCCTTGTTCTGCCGGACGGACAGGTTGCAGGTGTCGTTTTTGCCGGGATCGAGCAGTTTGAAGGCGTCAATTTCGCCGTACCCGCCTACTGGATACGGGCAATTCTCCCCAATCTCTTCCTGGAGGACTCAGTTGTCCACAGTTGGCTGGGTACGGCCGTCCGTGAAGTTGCCGATGGACTGGAGGTCATTTATGTCGTGCCGGAGGGGGGGGCGGAGCGTGCCGGCGTTGTGACCGGTGACGTAATTCGCGGCATAGATGGCGTGGCAGTGGCCAAACTCGCTGAAGCGCAGGACGTTGTCGTCCGTCGCCGCTCGGGCGAACTGGTACCCGTGGAGGTTGTGCGTGGTGATGATTTGGTGCGTCTTCTCGTGGACACCTCTGATCGCCCCTTCAGTCCCGTTGAAGAACTGCTTCGTGAGCAACGGATCGATCGGCTCTTTCCCGTTCTCTTCGGCATGGAAGTCGACGAAGTACGGGAGGCGCCGTGGGGCGCGGACTACGTCATCTCCGCAGTCTATCCGGGCAGTATCGCGGATGAATCGAGCCTTTCGGTAGCGGATCCCTTCGCGCTCAGACGGTGGCAGGTGGACCGGGAACTCCGAGCGGCTTTTATCGAAATCATCATCAAGAAGCGTAAGGCCGGTTTCCTTGAAGCTGGCGTGCAGCTTGGTGCCTACCTCGAGAGCGACCGGTTTCTCTGATATCGCCGGCCACCGTGCGATTTCTCCCCGGGTGCACTACACTTTGTCGAGTGGAGCGCCCGTGACATTCCTTATCATCGAAGACGAGTTCGCATCCCGCCGTATCCTTGTGACGCTTCTGGGTCGAGTAGGAGAGACCGAAGACGCGTCTGACGGCGAATCGGGACTCGAACTGTTCCGGACATCGATCCAACGGGGTACGCCCTACGACGCGGTTTTCCTGGATATCATGATGCCCGGAATGGACGGGCACGAGACGCTTGTCGAGATACGTCGCGCTGAGGAGATAACGACAAACCACCGGACGAAAATCATCATGACTACCTCCCTCGATGACCCCCGGGAACTGATGACCCCTGCAGATAACAAACTCGTCGACGCCTATCTGGTGAAACCCGTTCGGTGGAATTCTCTGATTGCCGTACTTGATTCGGTGGGACTGGCGCCCGAATCATGAGTAAGGACGTCTCCGGCGACGTCCCACGCGTCCTGGTCTGCGAAGACGAACAGATCGTATCCCTGGATATACAGATGCATCTGAATTCGCTGGGGTATACCGTGCCCGCAACCTTCAGCCGTGCAGAGGAGGTAATCGGCTTCCTCGAGAAAGGCCCGGTGGATCTCGTACTGATGGACATCCACTTGAAGGGCGAAATGGACGGAATCGCCGCAGCCGAGATCATTCACCGACGGTTCGACATACCGGTGGTGATACTCACCGCATACGCCGACGATGCGACGTTGCAGCGGGCCAAGTTGTCCGAGCCGTTTGCCTATATCATCAAACCCTTTGAAGAACGCAAGCTTCAGACCACGCTCGTGGTGGCACTCCATCGCCACCGGATGGAGCGGGAGATCCGCGATCGCGAACGACTGCTCTCAACGGTCCTGTCCGCGATTAACAACGGCGTCATCGTGACGGGCGATAGCGGAACCGTCGAGTACGCCAACGGACGAGCCCGTGACCTCCTGGGCATCTCCGCTGGCATGCACGTGGACGCTGCGTTTCCAACGTCGATCCGATCCGGCGCGCTCAAAGGGGTGACGCGGTTTGACACCAATTCGGTGTCCCAAGGGTTGCGATCGATTGATGTGGCCGGTTTTGTTGTGCCCGGGGAACCGGCTGGACGAGTCGTATGGGCCTTTCTCGACGTGACGGAGGAGATCGAACGGGAACGGTCACTGCAGGAACAGGAACGACAGCTAAACCGGGCGGAACGCATGGAGGCAATCGGGCGATTTTCCGGCGGCATCGCCCACGACTTCAACAACCTGATCACGGTTATCATGGGGTACACTCGAGTGATCCTGGCCGATCTCGAGAACGGACGTGTGAACGCGGACTCTATCCGGGATAGCCTAAGCGATATCCACGAAACGGCCAAACGATCGTCGCAACTGACGCGACAACTGCTTTCGTTCAGTCGCAACGATGTTCATAGGCCGGAACTGGTGGATATCAACGATGCTCTGTGGGGGTTCCGTTCCGTCGTCCGCAAGGCGATCCCCGGTACGATCGACGTGCTGTACGCACTCCGCGCCGACCAATCGACGGTCCGGATCGATCCGTACCAGTTCGAACAGGTGGTTTTGAATCTTGCGATGAACGCCCGGGACGCCATGTCCGGAGGTGGAACGCTGGCCGTCTCAACCGAATCGATCCGTGTCGACGGTGAACGGGTGTTGGCGGGGGGATCGCTTTCGGCGGGGACATACGTAGTGGTGCGCGTTGTCGATACCGGGTACGGGATCGAACCTGAGGATCTTCCCCACATTTTTGAGCCGTTCTTTTCAACGAAGCAGGCGGAATACGGTACCGGCCTGGGCCTCGCCTCGGTGTTCGGGATCGTTGAAGCGAGTGGAGGTGTCATAGACGTAGTGAGCACGGTGGGGCACGGTTCCACCTTCGCCCTCTACCTGCCCATTGCAGCCGGGGGGCAGTTGCAATCACAACCGGAGCGTCGCCTCAACGTCCCCGGTGGAACGGAAACGATCGTCGTTGTGCAGGATAACGAGACGCTCCGGGCGATGGTTACCCACACGCTTCGCGTCCACGGCTACCAAACGCATTCGGCGCGGAACGTCGGCGAAGCGATCATCATGGCGGAACACATCGAGGGTATTTCCGTGGTTGTGAGCGACCTCTCCGCTCCCTTTCTCTCGGAGAAGGAGATCGTTCACCGCCTGAGTACGGCCGCCCGGGGAGCGGCGGTGGTCCTCACGGTCGATTTTGAGCGCCTTGTTGAAGGGCCGGTGGTGTTGATCACCAAGCCCTTCGACCCGGTGGAAATGCTCCTCGCCGTCCGGACCGGCGTTGAGCTTTACTTGAACGAGCAGCAGAACGCGTAGTACAACTTCCCCTGCATGAGCCTCTCTCGCACCCGCAATTTCTGTATCATTGCCCACATCGACCACGGCAAGTCGACCCTGGCGGATCGTTTTATCGAACGCTCGCAGCTCGTCTCGGACCGCGAGTTCCGCGATCAACTGCTCGATTCGATGGACATCGAACGGGAACGGGGAATAACCATCAAAAGCCAGGCGGTTTCCCTTCCATTCGATCACGAGGGGAACGAGTACTGGCTCAACCTTGTCGACACGCCGGGCCACGTAGATTTCACGTATGAGGTGTCCCGGGCCATATCGGCGTGCGAAGGCGCGATTCTGCTCATCGACGCGACCCAGGGCGTTGAAGCACAAACGCTTTCCAATCTCTATCTCGCCGTTGAACACGATCTGACCGTGGTTCCGGCGATAAACAAGGTTGATCTCCCCGGTGCGGATATCGAACGCGTAAAGCACCAGATAGAACAGGACCTGGGCCTCGACCCCGAGGAGGCGCTTTTGGTCAGCGGAAAGACCGGGGAGGGTGTGGATGAACTCCTCCATGCCGTGGTTGACCGCGTTCCGCCGCCGTCGCGACCGGAGGGGGAGTTCCTTCAGGCGCTCGTGTTTGACAGTCACTACGATCCGTATCGCGGCGTTGTCCTCCACGTTCGCGTGGTGAACGGATCCATCCGGGTGGGCGATCCCATTGAACTGTGGGCGTCCGGCGGCCGCTACGAAGTTGAGGAACTGGGGCGGTTCCAGATCCGCCTAACATCGCGAAAGCGCCTTGATGCGGGTGACGTGGGGTACCTGATAGCTGGAATCAAGACGATCCGCGATGTGCGCGTGGGCGATACGATCACCGGCGGCAACGCGCGCTGCCCGGCACCGCTGCCCGGTTTCCGTGACATCAAACCGGTTGTGTTTTCGTCCATCTACCCGGTGGACACCAACGACTACGAGGAACTGGTGCGGGCCATGGATAAGCTGCAGTTGAACGATGCCTCCCTCGTCTTCGAGAAAGACTCTTCCGTTGCGCTGGGCTTCGGATTCAGGTGTGGATTCCTGGGACTCCTTCATCTCGAGGTCGTACAGGAGCGGCTCGAACGCGAGTTCGGGCTTTCACTGGTCCTGACGTCGCCGTCGGTCCGTTATCGTATTGAGCTCGCGCGGGGCGGCGAGGTATGGATCGACAATCCCACCGAGTTCCCCGATCCGGGCACGATCGAACGCTCCTTTGAACCGTACATCAAGGCGTCCATCATTACGCCGGACCAGTACCTTGGAAATATCCTCACCCTTTGCGAAGAGAAACGGGGGATCCAGCGTGACATGGTGTACCTCGACACGAGCCGTGTGGAGGTCATCTACGACATGCCCCTATCAGAGGTTCTCTTCGATTTTTACGATCGTCTCAAGTCGGTCAGTCGCGGGTACGCCTCGTTTGACTACGAACTCACCGACTATCGCGCCGTTGACCTCGTTCGCCTGGATATCCTGGTCAACGGGAAGGCGGTAGACGCCCTGTCTCAGCTCGTCTTCCGTGGCAACGCCGAGCATAGGTCCCGGGGAGTCTGTAAGCGCCTTAAGGACGAAATCCCGAGACAGCAGTTCAAAATCCCCATCCAGGGAGCGATTGGCGGGACGATCATCTCTCGGGAGACGATTTCAGCGCTCCGGAAAGACGTAACCGCCAAGTGCTACGGCGGCGACGTGACGCGGAAACGAAAACTCCTGGAAAAGCAGAAAGAGGGTAAGAAACGCATGAAGATGGTCGGCAACGTCGAGTTGCCGCAATCGGCGTTTCTTTCCGTTCTCAAGACCGACCAGTCGAAGTAGCGCCGGGGCATTCCAGCGCCCGTACAACTCGCCTGCGAAGATCCAGGAGCGATCCCAGAATGCGGCCTCGCTGGGCGATGCGAAAGTGCCTGTCCGTCCAGAGGCGTGCCATGTCGGGAAAATCGAGCGTAACCAGTTCCCAGAGGCGTTCCGACATCACATCCCTGGGATCGCCGCTTCCATCCGTCCGAAGTGGCGTTTCCGCCGCTATCAGCTCCGCGCGGACCTCCTCAACCAGGTGGCGCATCACCCGGTCGATCCGCCCCGGCCCCGTATCGCCTTTACCGTCACCGGCTCCGCCCCGGCGGCCGTCAATGGTGGTGTCCGGGGTGGACGGCGCCGTGAATGCCGGAAGCGGCCGAGCGCCGAAGTCGACGCCGTCCCCCAGGGCGTACCACGAAATGGTGCTCGTCGTAATGACTCGCCGAAGCGACTCGGCCTGGCGGGAGAGGACAGCGTCCGTAGCCACGTGTCCACCGGAGCGGCTCGATACGGCCGGTGCCTCCCGCGACCGGGGCGGCACCCCAACCGGGGTGGTACGTGACGCGTTGGCCAGGGCCAGGCGGTGCGCCGGCGCCATCCGGCCGTGGGTAGCGCCGACTACCGTCGCAAAATCGATCCCCACCGTCACCACGCTTCGCGGGCGACCGGTCCTTCGGCCCGTCGCGTCCAACAGAAACGCCGCGGCCCCCGCTACGGACCCTAGCGGAGGGATCACCGGGAACCGTCGAAGGCTCTCCGCATCCCGTACAAGTGCGATCGGCGCGAACTCCGAAAGAAAAAAGTACCGCCGGTGGGGTGGGAACTTCCGAACGACCGCCGGGTGGCAGGTGATGTCGGTTAGGAGCGCCGTGTCGTCCCATCGCCACGGCATCAGGTCATACACGTTGAAGATCTGGCAGTCCATCGCGACGACCACGTCCGGGACGATCCCGTGTTCAGCGAGCACCGGGAGCGCGGTGTCGAGAGCCACGATCGAAAGGTCACGACGCCCCGCCGATCTTAGGGTCGCCGCAATGGTTGGAAGCGCGTCGTCGAGGGACGGACCGGCTCCCACCATAACAACGCGCTCCTGTATGAGTTCATCGAGCGCATCGGCGGATCGGTGCGCCAGGGCTCCGTTCGAAAAGGTGTTGGCCAGCCACCGCCGTCCCAACACGATCTCCGTCGCGCGGTTTCGCCAGACGTCGGCCAGGTCCTCCTGGAGAAGGCGGGCCGCCTCGTCGTAGCCATCGCGGTGGAGGTCCACGCCCCCGGAGAGGCGCAGGAACTCGAGTCTCCGGACACCCCGGCGTCGCGCTTCAAGGGAGACGCGGCGCCGGAGCGCCTGGACCGGATCGCTATCGAGGCCGGTGCAGAAGTGGCAGCGCTCGCTCCCGGGGGTGTCATCGAGGATCAACTCGGAATCGCCGCTGTGGGCCACGGCGTTGAGACGCTCTTCGAGTTCGAGGGTCAGGACAAACGACGCCGGGTCGAGCCTGGACCGGAGGTCCCGTAATCCGTATCCCTGGAGCGGCGAGAACCCGACGTAACCGGTGCGGGAGAGAGGGGTCCCTGGAAGGCGGCGGCGCGTCCCCGATCGGGGGCGCGCCGAACTGAGCCGCCGCCCGTCGAGAAAGACGGCGACGCCCTGGGGTGTTGATTCGGTCCTGAGCCCGCTATCCGTTTCCAAGCACGTAGCGCGAGAACGCCTGGGAGAAGTTGTCTTCCAACTGCTCACGGTCGACGAACGCCGATTCGACGCCTTCACTCACGTACTGTTGCTTCAAAAACGGGTAGAAGGTACCTACGAACTCGAGCGAATCCAGCTCCGCTTCCTCGCTCTCGCCAAGTTGCATGACGATAACGGAATCCCGGAGGACCACCGGCTCGCCGGGTTCGTCCCCGCGGAGTCCAAAGGCGATCTCAAAGAAGCGTTCCTGGAACGCCGCATCGGCGAGATCGGGGATATCGGAGGACTGAAGTCGCGCGAAGATCGGCTCGTTGCCGTAATTGATCGAAAAGGGCGCGGTCTCGACAACCTCTTTGCCTTCGGCCTCGGCGGCGGCATCAAAACCCGCCCGGGCTGCCGATGCGAACGATTCGGCCCGGGAACGGGCAAAGTCCTGGACCAGGCCCTGCTCGTAGACCTCGACGTACTCACGAATCGTGGCGACGCTCTCTTCGGCTTCGAGGTCGAGGGGCTGCGCCGGCGTCACGGCGCGGTAGAACGCCCAGCCGCCGACCACTTCGAGGATCGGGGAGATGTGTCCCGCCTCGAGGGCGAGCAGCGAGTCCAGATCCGCCGGTTCCTGCAGCAGCCGCTCCAGTTCGTACGCCATGACCCGGCCCACGCTTCCCCCCTGGTCGGCGTAGACGTCCCGACTGTACGTGCGGGCCAGATCTGAAAACGGACCGCCCTCGGCGGCCTGTTCGCGAATCTGTTCCGCCTCGTTCTCGGTGGACAGGGTGACAACTTCGAGGTCCAGGGTCGTGAAAATCGAGGCGTTCTCCCGGGCAAAAGCGATCAGCTCGCTCTCCGGATACTCGGAGAAGGGAAACCTCACGATCCGAACCGAACGGCGCGGTCGCGCCATCTCTTCGATAAACGCCGTTTCGGCGCTGCTGAGCCGGCCGCCCTCGATTACGTCCGATATAAACTGGTCGAACACCTGCGTCTCCCGGTAGAACCTGCGGAGACTGCTCTGTTCCTGCGCGCTGAGCCGGGAGTAGAGAGATGGAGAGAAGCGTCCGTTCTCCTGGAACTGGGGCGATTGCGCGAGCAGTTCGTCGATGCGGTTTTCCGTCACGGCCACGCCCGATCCCAGCGCTACTTCGAGGATGGCGGTATGAAGCACGGTACGGTTGAAGGCCTCGCGCCAGGCGAGGCGGAGCTGCAGCTCCAGGTTGGCCCCTTCGCCCGTATCGCGCAGGCTCTGGGCGATGACGTCGTACTGCCGGGCAAAGTAATTGCCCGGTTGATAGGCGATATCGGTCGTACCGTAGCGGCCAAAACTGAGCGTGCCCCGAGCGGCGGCATTTGAAACGGCCGGGGCTCCAACGAACGTCACCACAATGATGACGAGGATAACGACGCTGAAGATATAGAGTGCGGGATGGCGCTGAAATGACGATTTCTGCGGCACATCGCCGCGACCGGCGCCGTCCTTCTTTTTCGCTGTCATGTCCGGGTGAATCCTTCCTGATCGGTCGATATTTCGCGCAACGGTAGCACGGGGCCACCCGCCTGTCAACGAAGCAACCTTGACGGCAGAATCCCCATTCCGGAGATCCCATAGCCTTGGGGCTCGCTTCATGGCTGCCTCCGGAACGAAGAACAAAACGCTTGGCTTCGCTGCGCTGCAGAGACGCGTTTTGTTCTTCGTTCCGGGCGCGCGTGGAGATATGTTCGTTCTATCAGCAATGTGACTATCGGCAATGTGATCTCCAGAATGGGGACTGCTTGTTGTTTGCCCATAGATAATTACGCCGGAGGGCTCGTCGCCCTCCGGCCATACTGAGAAGTGCGAACTTGACAGGCGTTTGGCGCAACTGGTAGTGTTCCCGACACATTCGGGCTGTAGCGCAGGGGTAGCGCGCGCCGTTCGGGACGGTGAGGTCGGAGGTTCAAATCCTCTCAGCCCGACGTTTTTTGTACATTTAATACGGGTGGATGTGGATCACGGCGAGGCTCCTGCCTCGCCGTTTCTGTATACAAGCGCGGAGGGAGCGGTGGTTCGAGACAACGCCGCCTTTGTCGGGAGCGGCAAGCGTCGTTCCTATTTCGAAGGGTGGTATTTCAAGCTGGTGAACCCCGGGGGCGCTACGCTCTCGTTTATTCCCGGCATGGCGATCGATCGCGACGGAATGGGCGAAGCCTTTGTGCAGGTGATCCTGGACGGTGAAACGTCCTACGTCCGGTTCGACGTAGATCGATTCTCCGCCGACACTCGACTCCTCGACGTCACGGTCGGTGACAGCCGTTTTCGCCGCGACGGGTTGATCGTTTCGCTGCCCGGGACACTCGGCGGCGTGTCCGGATCCGTTACGTTCCGGGGAGGGCGCTCGTTACCCGTCGGTCCGTTCCACCCGGGTATCATGGGTTGGTACCGTCGAGTACCGTTTATGGAGTGCTATCACGAAGTCGTGAGCGTTCGACACGAGCTTTCCGGTATCGTGACCGTCGGGAATCGAACGATCGATTTTACCGGGGGAGCCGGGTATATCGAAAAAGACTGGGGTTCGTCCATGCCGCGCAGTTGGGTGTGGATGCAGTGCAACACCTTTTCCGGATCCGATGCGTCGCTGATGATCTCGATCGCGCGGATCCCCTGGCTGGGCCGTGCCTTTACCGGGTTCCTGGGATTCTTCTCCCAGGGAGATCTGCACCTCCAGTTCGGAACGTATTCGCGCGCCCGCGTCGTCACGGTGGAGGAACGGAGCGGCGGTATCGCCTGTACGATCGATACCGGTGCCGCAAGGCTCTACTGTGACGCACGCCATGCCGGAACGGGGGAACTCAAGGCACCCGTTTCGGGCACTATGGCGCGGGGGATCAAGGAGAGCGTGGCGGCGACGCTGTCGGTCACGGTTACCGACCGTTCCGGCACGACGCTCTTTTCCGGGGAGGGGCGGTCCGGTGGACTCGAAGTTGTCGGTTCCGTCGCCGAATTGGCCGCCAAACTGGCGCAACGCCGGTGTAAATAGAGGGGGCCAACGTGCCGACCATCAGTACAGGAACATCGCATGCGTACGCGTTACATTATCCCGGCACTCCTGACACTGGTTCTCACCGTCGGCGCCGAATCCAATGAATACGTCGTTCAGGCCGGTGATACGCTCTACGGCATCGCGCGTACCCACGGGGTCGACGCCGCTGAACTGATGCGGATCAACGGTATCGAATTACCGGAACTCCTGCTGCCCGGGACCGTTCTGCGACTCTCCGTGAGCACCACCTCCTACGAAGTGCGACCAGGTGACACGCTCTATTCGATCGCCCGCCTGCACGGTACGAACATCGACGATCTCCGGAGCGAAAACGCACTTGAGCGGGACACCATCGTCGTGGGCCAGGTTCTGCGAGTCCCGACCGCACACAACTGGGAAGAGTCGCGGATCAAGGAAGCGGGCGCGACGGACCCGCCCGACGCACCCCCCCCTGGCCTGGATCCGCCTGCCAATACGATGCCCCTCATTGTAGCCGAGCAGATCCCTTTTGACGGTGACGGCACGTGGCCGGTGGCGGGCGAAAAAGAGCGACTCCAGGGAAAACTGCCCGGCGTCGTCATCCGTCCGACCGGGAATGCGGCGGTACAGGCGATCGCCGGCGGGCGCGTGGTCTATTCGGGACCGCATACGAGTTTCGGCAACGTAGTGTTTGTCGAATCTGCAACCGGGTTCATTTACGTCTATGGAGGACAGGAATCAGTTGAGGTCGGAGTCGGCCAGACCGTGGAAGCCGGCGCACGCATTGGGACAACTCGGGAAGAACTCTACTTCACCGTGTGGAAAGACAATCGCTTCGTGGACCCGGTGGTGGCACCGCGCGGGTGATATCGTTGGCTTTTACCGGTCCCGTGATACGTTAGGAGGGAGAATCGTATGGATAGAGCCGTGATGCCGGGCAGCGGGAAACGGCCTCCCTCGGGCGACTCGCTCCCCACCGATGAAAGCGATCCCCTTGCGTTCTATTTGAAGCAGATTTCCCGGTATCCGCTTCTCACCGTTGACGACGAACAGGAGATCGGTCGCGCGATCCGTGATCTCCAGGCGGAGATCGAGGTGCTCCCGGGCAAAAACGGCACCACCTCGCCGCACCTCCACAAGAAAGAAGAGGAGTTGCGTCTACTCAAGACGCGCATGATCAACAGCAACCTGCGACTGGTCGTATCGATCGCCAAGAAGTATCAGCATCGGGGCCTCTCGTTGCTGGACCTGATCGACGAGGGGAACATCGGACTCATCGAGGCGGTGGAACGTTTCGACTATCGAAAAGGGTGTCGTTTTTCCACCTACGGGACGTGGTGGATCCGACAGGCGATCATCAAGAGTCTGGCCGACAAGGCACGGGTTATTCGTATCCCGGTACACATGTTGAATACGATCAAGAAGTGCTTCTTTGTTTCAAAGCACTTGACCCAGGAACTCGGGAGAGATCCCGAAACCGAAGAGATCTCAACCTATATGAACGTGCCGTCGGAGCGTGTCCAGGAGATACAGCGCCTCTCCCAGGACACTACCTCCCTGGACGTTCCGATCGACGACGACAGCTACACGCGCTTGGCGGACATGATCGAGGACGACAACCAGGGGCAGCCCTTCGACCTGGTGTTCCAACTGACGCTTCAGGACACGTTGGAGGAAGAACTGCACAACCTCAACGAACGGGAGAAGCGCATCATCAAGCTACGCTTCGGAATCGGGGGTGAAGGCCCCTATACGCTCGAAGAGACCGGTCGGTTCCTGAGCATCACCCGTGAACGCGTCCGGCAGATCCAGGAAAAAGCGCTTGCCAAGTTGCGGGAGAATGCCGTTATTCAGGATCTTCGGAACCAGTATTGAACTCGCGAACGCCCAACTGCAGGTCCGACGTTAGCATCGTATCATCGTCGAAGTAGAACCGTCCTGCCACCGGCGTGCCCCCCAATACCATCGGCAGCCAGAGGCGGTCATCTTCCCACATACGATCAAACGGAATCGCTCCGGCCTGGGGCCAGAGAGGGACCGCCTCGTCCGTTTCAGCGGCCGTGCCGACGTATGAAGCGGCCACAAACACTCGAACGTGCAGATGGTAGCCATTGGTAAAGGCGAAGTCCAGGGATGCCCGCCATTCGGGCTCCTCAGGAATGACGCAGACCTCCTCTTGCGTTTCGCGAATCGCCGCGTCGACGAACGATTCGCCCGGCTCCAGGCGTCCGCCGGGACCGTTGATCTTGCCGGCTCCCAGGCCGCGCTTCTTTTCGATAAGAAGAACGCGTTCATCTTGTTGAATGAAACAAAGAACGGCTGATTCCTGCGGATCGTACGTTTTCCAGTCGAAAACCGATGTTGTATTCACTATTTCTCCTGACCAAATGTTGATACCTATGGTACACACATGGTACAGACGTGCAACTCGCTTTTTTGGCGAGGTGTGCGCGAAAACCCAGTACAAAGGATGATGGTCGAATGTTAGGTTTTGTGGCTGTAGCTGTCGTCGCGGCACTCGGATTCGCCGCGATCAATTTCTCCGCCGTGAAACGGCTCGAACCGGGTACCGAGCTGATGGTTGAGATCGCCGGCGCGATCCAGGAAGGTGCGGATGCCTTTATCCGGCACGAGTACCGCGTTATTTTCACGATTGCGGTCTTTATAGCAATTGCGCTGGGAGCGGTGGTCTCCTGGTATACCGGAGTCGCCTTTGTGTTAGGCGCGCTCATGAGCGCCTCCGCCGGGTGGATCGGAATGAAGATCGCTACCATAGCGAACGTCCGTGTCTCGAACCGTGCTCGCGAATCCTATGACATCGGCAAAACGCTCAAGGTCGCCTTCCAGGGTGGAAGCGTCATGGGCCTCAGCGTTGCGGGGTTCTCGGTACTTGGACTCGGCATCGTCTATCTTGTCTTCGGATATGGGTTGGGACAAACCGCGCCGGCAAACTTGGTCATCGAGACCAATTGGCTGGGAATCAACTTTATCCCCTTCACCATGACCGTTTCGGGATACGCCCTGGGCTGTTCGATTATCGCAATGTTCGACCGCGTAGGTGGTGGGATATATACCAAGGCCGCTGATATGGGGGCCGACCTCGTCGGCAAGACCGAGGCCAACATACCGGAGGACGATCCGCGCAACCCCGCGACGATCGCCGACAACGTGGGTGACAATGTGGGTGACGTCGCCGGCCTCGGGGCGGACCTTCTCGAGAGTTACGTGGGAGCTATCATTTCGAGCGTCGTTTTGGCGGCGTACATGTTCTACACGACTCTGGAAGCGCAGAACGGTATGGCACCTGAACTCGTTTCAAAGCTCGTTCACTACCCGTTGATCTTTGCCTCAGTGGGGATTCTCTCTTCCGTGGTCGGTATCCTGACGCTCATAGCTAAAAAGGCGTCGGAGAATCCACACCGCGAGTTGAACGTGGCCACCTGGACCTCCGCGATCCTGACGCTCCTTGCAACCGGGGTTGTCTCGTACTTCCAGTTCGGCACGATCAACACTGAAGCCGCCGGGTTTACTATCGGATGGCTCTCACCGTGGATCTCGGCGGTACTGGGAATCGTGGCGGGTATCCTGATCGGGCAGCTCGCCGAGTACTTCACCGCCTACGAATTCAAGCCTACGCAGAAGATCTCCGCCGCCTCGCGGCAGGGATACGCGTTGAACATCACCCAGGGCCTTGCCGCGGGGATGAAATCGGTCTTCTTTCCGATTGTCGTCCTGGCCGCGGCCGTTATCGGAGCGAACGCGATCGCCGGTCTCTACGGCGTCGCCATGGCGGCCATCGGCATGCTCTCCTTCGTGGCCGCCACCGTATCGGTCGACACTTACGGCCCCATCGCGGATAACGCCGGCGGCATCAGCGAGATGAGCAAGTTGGACCCGCGGGTTCGGGAGATCACCGACAAGCTCGACTCGGTAGGGAATACCACCGCCGCTATCGGAAAGGGCTTTGCAATCGGTTCCGCGGCGCTGGCCGCACTCTCACTCTTTGCAAGCTATCTCTACTCGCAGGTTGACCCCGGTGCCACGGACGGCTCCTTTGAGCTCGTCCTGGATATGATCAATACCCTGACCCTGGCGGGCGGCCTGGTTGGTGCGGCTCTACCGTTCCTCTTCAGCGGCATCTTGATCGAGGCGGTGGCCAACGCGGCCCGCAAGATGGTTGATGAAGTCCGGCGCCAGTTCAAGGCGGATCCGAAAATTCTGACCGGTGAGTCGCGGCCCGACTACAAGCTCTGTATCGAGATCAGTTCCGCCGGTTCGTTGAAAGAGATGAAAACGCCCGCGTTGATCGCGGTCCTGACGCCTATCGTCTCCGGCTTCATCTTCGGCTCCGAGTTTGTCGGGGGGCTCCTGATCGGAACCACGCTCTCGGCGATTATGCTGGCTCTGTTCACCGCCAACTCCGGGGGCGCCTGGGATAACGCCAAGAAGTACATCGAAGAGGGTCACCACGGCGGGAAGGGGTCTGAAGCGCACGCGGCCGGTGTCGTTGGTGACACCGTTGGTGATCCGCTGAAGGACACCGTCGGACCGTCATTGGACATCCTGATCAAGATCATGGCGATCGTCTCACTGATCGCCGTGTCGATCTTCGGGCGCTACAACCTGCTCGACCTCTTTCTGTAAGCGCCTCCTCTACGCAATCCGCGCGGCGCCGCTAGGCGGCGCCGTCGCTGGATTGATATCCCCCGATCCGTGCTATATTTGTCCCATATGCGACGGATCCGTTGTGCCGCGGTTATGTCTGCCCTCCTGTTCGCGATCGTCGTTCCACTATCGGCTCAGAAGCGAACCACCGGACTTGAACGCCTTGCGGTCGTGCCCTTTGTCAACCAGACCGGAAACGCCCAGTGGGATGTGCTGGCGGCGTCACTGACCGACACGATACTGCTCACCCTCCGCTTGGCGGAACAGGTTACCGTACGCGATATCGGCACACCGGACCCGTTTTCGGACGCCGGCCGGGCCGAAATCGTGCGGGCGGGCCGGGAGAGCCGGTTGGACGCGATCCTCGTGGGTCGGTTGGGCCTTGCCGAAGCTGACCGAGTAACTATCGAGACGGGGCTCTACGCCCCCTCGGCAAACGACGTTGTGGCAACCGAGTCCAGAACGGCCTTTGGTGCATTTGACGTGCTCGACGCCGCGGACGAACTGGTCGTGGCGGTAACAAGCGCAATAACGGGATACCCCGTCGACTTTGGTGCCCTGATCCTCGAACCGAGCCGGGCGGACGTGGTGTTTCGGGTCTATCTGGACGGGGCACTGGTGGGTGAGAACATCAACGGTATTCCGCAGGTCCTCGTTGGCGAGCGGCGGCTGGACGTAACGGTTGTGTCCCGCGCCGGCGAACAACTCGTCTATTCCGCTGATCTCCTTATTCGTGCGGGTGAGGCGAACACCGTCTCTTTTCCACTACCGGAGATCACGCGGACCGAGGCCGACATGATCGATACGCGGATCGCCTTCGCCGAGCGGAACTTCGCGGTTTCCGGTGCCGAAAGCGCCGTTCAGGCGGCTTTGGACGAGGTTCGCGATTTGATAGCCGGAGCCGATCGGCCCGGTGACGAGGCGGCTCTGGTCCTGGTGCAGAGCTTGGTCGATGTGGAGCGCGAGTTCCGCCGGATTGATCCCGCGGGCTACCTCTTTGCCGATAGTGCCCTCAGGGCTTCCGAAGCGATCCCGGTGGCGTGGACGTTTCGCAAGGACCTGCAGAACGGCGGTGATAAACTGGGCAAGCGAATTCGGCGAACGGCCCTGGCGCATCTGCACATGACGCGCATCGCCTTTGCCCTGACCCTTTCGGAATCGAACTGGGAACGGGCGGATCTTCTGCTCGATGAAATCGAGCAGACCCAGGCGGAGTTCGGCCTAGGCGACGCGGTCTTGTCGGAACGGCAGATCAACGCCTATCGGGAGGCCCGGGAGACCTCGGACCGTTTGGTGCGGCGCCGGCGACGCCCGGTTCCCTATCTGCTTTCACTGGTCGGCGCCGGCGGGGTGGGGTACGGTTCCTACCTGGTCTACACCGACGCCGTGGGTGAGACGATCGACGATGCCGACGCACTGTACGAGGAGTACCTCGCCGCCGGCCCCGATACCGTTTCCACCAAACGGCGCGCGGCGGAAGAGAAGTATGACGAAGCGGAGTTCACCGAACTGGTGCAATGGTCTACGATCGGGGCCGGCGCAGTGACACTCGTCACGGGCCTGCTCCTGGCTGTGCGAAACATTCGCCAGAGCGACACCTATATGCGGGACTGGGCCGATGACCGGTATCCCCGGCTGATGGCGGTCGCCAACGGCGTGGCGGAGTACCTCGAAGACGACGGGCGAGGGCGACGCTCCGATACCGGCGAAGCGGAACGAGCGGATCTCCTCATCGTTGGGCCCGAATCGATCGTGACGCTTCCCGACGGCGGCGTGGATGCCATGCCGCTCCTTGTGTCGGTGCCCGCCGGGGAGGCGCTGGTCCTGGACAGGGCCGCGGTTGTGCCCTCCGACAGCACCCGCGTATGGGAGAGGGGGTTTCACCTGGTGGTGACCGAATGACGTTTCGGCATGTCCTTTGGATTTCTCGGACCCTGGCAATCGCGGCCGCGGCCGTCGCGCTCGCCGCGTGCCCGGAGCCCTTTGACCTAAACCGGGTGGACCGGCCGCCCTTCGACAACCCGGTAGATCCCGACGCGCGCGTCGAACTGCTTTCGATCCTCAACGGTACGGACGATAACGGTGATCCGCTTGTCCCCGATGGAGCGCTCCGGTTGGTCCTTGCCCAAACGGGTGTGCAGTACACGTCGGGGATCACCGATCTGGACGCGAAAGATCGTGGGATCACGTCGCTGGAAGGTCTGGTGTATTTCCCTCGATTGCGATGGCTCAACGTATCCAACAGCGACGAGGCGACCAGCGGCTCCCGCAACCAGATAACCGATCTTTCGCCTCTTTTTGGGCACCCCACGTTGGAGGAGCTGATCGTTTCCGGCGTGAGTTCCGCGACGGCGGTTGATCCCGCCCTAGATAACGATCTTTCCGCTTTTGACCTTGCACTTCTCGCGGAGGTTCCGCGGTTGAACGCTCTCGATATCGGCGACGCCGGTGTGAGCGACCTCGCCGGATTGGCAGAGGTCGGCACACTGCGGAGTCTCGCCGTCTCCGGAGGCGATCTCGTCATCAGCGGTACGACACCCTTTCCGTCACTGCCGCAACTGACCTCCCTGCGCTACGACGATTCGTCCACCGGCGCTACACCCCCAACGGATTTTGCGTTCCTGGCCGGATGTACGGGCCTTGAAACCCTCTCCATGCAGAACAGCATCGTATCGACGCTACACGGGATCGGGAATCTCACAAACCTGCGAAACCTCAACCTCAACAACGGCGGGATGCTGACGGATATCGCGGACGTGGCGTTCCTCACGAAACTCGAGTCGCTCTCTCTCAACGCCGTTCCGGCGGAACTGGACGCGGTCAACGGTCTTGCGAACCTGCGCTATCTGGGTGCCTCACATCGCAGCGGTGGAGTGCCGATCGGGACGCTCGCTTCGCTTCCTTCGCTGACTGAACTGGACCTATCGTCGTCGTCTATTACCGACGCGGATCTAGCCGGGCTTATCGGATTGACGGCTCTCCGGTCGCTTTTGATGCAGAACTCGCTCGTATCGGATCTGACGCCCCTGTCGTCCCTGGTGAATCTGACACACCTCACCATCTCAGGCGCGGCCAACGCGATTACGCTCGACGCGCTGGGGTCCCTGTCCCGCCTGGAAGATCTCCAGGCGGAGAGCGTGGTGCTGGCGGCGGTGGAGACCTTTTCGTTCGCCTCCGGGATGACGAACCTTCGGACTTTTCGCTTGAGCGACCTCGGAGGGCTCTATCCTACGGTCTCCCTGGAGGGGTTTGCGTCGTCGGATCTCGAGGACCTCTCCGTGAGCGGCGTCACGATCGATGAGTCCGATACGCTCACTTTTGCCGGTTCTCTGAACGACCTCAGTTCTCTGACGATCGTGAACAGCGGGTACGACGGAATCGCTTCGACTCCACCGGTGTACAACCTCGATTCGCTTGCCGGGACGCAACTGGGACACCTTCAGTTGGAAGACGTCGAGATAGTCTCCTCCGAGGACCTCTCCTTTGCCGCGGGACTCGATACCTTGAACCATCTGGAGATCATCAACACGCTGACGGGATCCCGGCCCGGTATAAATCTTGCAAATCTCAGCGGCACCGACGTCGAGACGGTGACGATCGAATACGCCCAGCCGTTCAACGCGTCGTTCCTGCCGACATCGGTCCGGACCCTGCGCCTGGTGGACTGCGGTATCGATACGTCGGCGGGCGGCGGCTTGGTGGACGAAATTGCCGTTTCGCTTCCGAGGCTGACGTATCTCGATCTGCAGCGGAACGGTTCCCTCCGAACCGTGGCAGCTTTGTCGTTTTCGGGAAACGTCATGACGAATCTCGAAACACTGATTCTCAATGTCGATCCCTTCGCCGGCGGTATCTCTTCCGACGGATCGACCAACGGCGTCGAAAACCTGTCGACGTTGCCATCCCTGGCACAGGTGAACCTCAATGAAACGGACGCGGCCCGCACTTCGACTCACACCGCGGCTGATCCCACCGGCGTTTTTCAGTTGAAATCACTGATCTCCGTCTCGTCGCTCTTCACACCATAATAGCTATTCTCAGTATGGACGGAGGGCGACGAGCCCTCCGACGACTATAGTTTCTGTCACAGGACAGGCAGTTCGCATGTTGGAGATCACATTGCCGTTTGGAGGTGATCCGGGCCACGGGTATATGATCTCCAACATGCGAAGCGCTGACGTCATAACCCCTACCTTGACAGGAGGCCGGGCGCCTGATACGTTCTGCGATACCGAAACGCGACCGTCGTATAATGGTTATTACCTCAGCCTTCCAAGCTGATGATGTGGGTTCGATTCCCATCGGTCGCTGTCTGCCCGATTACAGGCCATAATACCTGGGCGTCGTTTCGCTTCCTATCCCTGTGGTCGCCTTGCGACCATCGATCGCACTCTCCAAGTTGTGCGAAAGCCCGGCCGGGAGGTTTGGTGATCAACGTCCGTTATTCGGCGATTTGCGTTCGTTACTTTCATTTCCTTTCGAAAAACGGTACAATACAGACGTCATGAAACTCAAGGAGAACGCGGACTACGCAATCGTTATCCCCACCAGCATGGGAACGCGCCTGACACCGGTCGGCGGCCAGCCCTTCCACTCCAGCGATACCTTTACGATGACCGTGACCAGCGCGGAATCGAATGTGGGAAGCGTTGCGTCGTACCTGGGTCTGCCGGTTCACATTCTGACCGCCTTTGTGAAGGGCAGTCCGATTGCGCGTATGATCAAGGACAACCTTGGGCACCGACGCATGAGCTGGGATGGGCCGGAGGTGGAGCAAGGGGGCGCCTGGGGCTTCAGGCACCAGATCAACATGGCCGACAGCGGTTTTGGATCGCGGGGGCCCCACGTTCACAACGACCGTGCCGGCGAAGTAGCCCGCATCATCACCGCTGCCGACTTCGACCTGGATGGTTTGTTCGACAATCGGGGTGCTCAATTTGTCCATACATCCGGTCTGTTTGCGGCGCTCTCACCCGAAACAAGCGCCTTTTGCCTGGCGGTGGCACGGGCGGCCAAGAAATACGGCACGCGCATCTGCTTTGACCTCAACCATCGCGCTTCCTTCTGGACGGGGCGGGAGAAAGAACTCCGGGAGACGTTCTCGGAAATCGCCTCAATGGCGGACGTGCTCGTTGGGAACGAGGAGGACTTCCAACTGTGCCTGGGTATTGAAGGTCCCGAGGCGGGGGGGAAGGGCATCGGTGCCAAGATCGACGGCTTTTACGGGATGATCGATCGGGTCCGGGAGCGCTACACCAACGCCGGCGTCTTTGCGACAACCTTGCGGGAAGTAGTAAACGCCAACACGCACCGATGGGGCGCGATCGTCCGTGCCGGAGACCAATGGTACCTGGAAGAACCCAGGGAGATCGGCGTCCTGGATCGTATTGGTGGCGGTGACGGCTTTGTCGGTGGACTCCTCTACGCGATTTTGCGCGGATGGGATCCGGAAACATGGATACGGTTCGGTTGGGCTACCGGTGCCCTGGCGGTGACGATGTTCACCGATTACGCTCAGCCGGCAGATGAAGAGCAGGTGTGGTCCATTTGGGAGGGGAACGCCCGCGTCAAACGGTAGCACTCGTCTCCGGTTAGAGTTGCCGCCCCCAGAGCGCGCGCCGGTGCCGGCGTCCTCTTCGGTGCCGCGGCTCTTGTAGATCAGATGGTACATGGCGAGACGTTTCCTCGATGAAATCGTTTGAAATGTACCGAACCTTCGCTTACGCTTGGGGTATGCGATACAAACCGTGGCCCATCGTTATCCTGGCTGCCGTGCTCATCCTTATGCCCGTCATTAACACGCTCGTCAACGCTGCGTACCTCGGGGTCTCTCCGGCAACGTATGTCGGCTACTATTTTTCCGTTCGCCAACCGCACCAAGTCTTTGCCTTTTTCTTCATGCTGCCGATCGCTGGAATCGCCGTGTTTGCGATGAAGCGCTGGAGTTATCCGGTCTTCCTCGCGGCGATTGCCTGGGCGCTGGTGGACAACCTCTGGTCCTGGCGCTCCCAGTCGGGTGAACGCGGCGCGTTGTGGCTCTATCTTGTGTTCTTCCTCTTCAACTTGGTGGTCGCCGTCTACTACCTGTTGCCGACCGTTCGAAAGGTGTACTTTGACCGCGCCCTGCGGTGGTGGGAGTCGAAGCCGCGCTTTCTCGTTTCACTTCCCGGTGAGTTGCGAATCGGCGGCGCTATTATCGATCACACGCTGCGTGACTTCTCTGAAGGCGGGGCGTTTGTCGTTGCAAAGGTAGACGCAGAGCCGGGTGATGAGGTTGAGTTTCGCATGAGTATCTCGAATTTCGTCGTAGACGTCCCAGCCCGGATCGTTCACAAAAGCAGCTCTATTGAGAACGGATTTGGACTCCAGTTCAGACCGGACGGGGCGACAAAACGCAACATCCGACGGCTCGTTCGGGCTTTGCGCATCCTGGGCCTCGAGCCGTCCCGCGATCCTTCGTCACTCGGCGGGTTTTCCGAGTGGGGCAAGGGACTGCTGCACGGCAAAGGATGGGTTCCCCAGGTCTGACCTTCGTGCTACTGTCGCCGGATGGGTACGCGCGGCGAGGTTTTTTCGACGCGTGCCCGGTCCGTCAACGATCGGCGCACGTATTTTTTTAACGTCAAGGAGAACCGGAACAAGGATCTCTTCCTGACTATCGTGGAAAGCAAGAAACTCGAACACGCTGAGGAGTTCGATCGCCACCAAGTGGTCGTCTTCGAAGAGGACTTGGTCAGTTTTGAACGGGGCCTCCAGGAGGCTCTGGCATTTGTGCGGGCCCAACTCCGCGAAAAGAGCGGCGGTGGATGGGATCGGGACCGAACAAAGCGACAAGCTCGCGATGGCGGCGCGTAGGGTATCCCTTGTGGAGGGCAAACTCGTAGCGCGGTGAGGTGAAATCGTACGACACGATCCATCGATCGCGAGCAACTTTGGCAAGGATGCTTGCCGCCTGGATCTCCGGAACCGTGGCGTCACCGCGGACGATAGCATAACACGGCTCCGGTATAGAGGGACACTTGTTCCCGTCAACGAGTACCCGCGACACTGTAATGGACCGCGATGAACACTGCCTGCGGAGTCCATCCAGGGCGCGGCGCATCGCCAGGAGTGACGCTTCAAGGATATTGACGGCGTCAATCTCGGCCGGATCGGCCCATCCGAGCGCGTAGAGGGCGCACCCCTGCAGCATGGACGCGGCCCTGTTCCGGCGCGCCTCGCTCACGGCTTTCGAGTCGGCAAGGAGCCCCGAGTCGGGTGGTGTTGTGAAGGTGACCGCCGCGGCGCACACCGGACCGGCCAGGGGCCCACGCCCCACTTCGTCTATACCACAGGTCACCATGACGCTATACTACGGGCAGTGTACTACGGGAGCAACATTGTTTCTCAAGAGTATTGACCTTTTTGGTTTCAAATCGTTCGCGGAGAAGAGTCGGATCGAGTTTTCCGAGGGGATCAGCGCGCTGGTTGGACCCAACGGGTGCGGCAAGAGTAACGTCGTGGATGCCGTGAAGTGGGTGCTCGGCGAGCAGGGTACGCGCTCGCTCAGGGCGGACCGCATGGAAGACATCATCTTCAACGGCACCGAAACGCGAAAAGCGCTCAACGTGGCCGAGGTTACCTTGACGCTGCAAAACAACGGTGTACTGCCCCTGGACGTCCCGGAGATCGGCGTGAAACGGAGGCTCTTTCGGTCGGGAGAGAGCGAGTACTTCATCAACAACGCTCCGGTGAAACTCAAGGACGTCCGGGAACTCTTCTACGATACGGGTATCGGTAAGACCGCCTATTCCATCATGGAACAGGGTCGAATCGATCAGATCCTGTCGAACCGCCCGGAGGACCGGCGGGCCCTTTTTGAAGAGGCCGCGGGGATCACGCGGTACAAGGTTCGCGGCCGCGAAGCGGACCGCAAGCTGGAACGGACCGAGGCGAACATGCACGAGGTCCAGAACGTTCTCCGCGAGGTGAAGCGTTCCTACGATACCCTGGAACGACAGGCGGACAAGACCTCGCGGTACCGGCAGGTGCGGGAAGAGCTCTTTGCCGCCGAGGTTCTGATCCAGCGGCACCGGCTCAAACGCCTTCGTGAAGAGACGGTGAAACAGGAAGCGGCGGTGGAGAAACTCCGGCTCCGTCGCGAGAAAACGCGCGCAAAGATCGACAAACTCAACGAATCGTTGGAGGCGGAAGTAGACCGCGTCAACTCGATGGAATCGCGCCTCGTGGAGGTCCAGAAGCGGCTCTACGGCGTACAGTTGGAACGGAGCGGCCGGCGGGAGCGAATCGATCTCATCCGCGAGCAGATCGAAGAGGTGGCCCGCAAGCTCGCTCGCGATACGGAGCGACGGCGAGCGTTCACGACCAAGCTGGAGACACTATCCGCGTCTCGAACGGAAGCGCTCGATGCGGTCGTTGCCGCGGAACAGCGTGTACGCGAACTGGACAAGACCGTCGAGGGCATTCGGGAGCGGATCGATCGGGCCCAAGAGCGCAGGAGCGAGAACGCCGAGCGCGTATCTGAACAGGAGGGGCGTATCGGCGAGAACGACTCGCGCCTCACCGACCTTCAGGAAGAACTGCGGGCCGCGACTGATGAGCTGGTTGACGCGCTCGAGCGGCGGCTCAAGGAGTCGAACTACAGCTCCGGTACGCGCAAACGCAATGAAGCGGAGATTGAAGCGGCCGTCGAGGCGCTCACCATAGAAGTCGAAGGGCGCCGGGCCGTCCTGGATGACCGCCTTCGCGGCTCCGACACGGCCGAGTCCGAAGAGACGATCCGTGCGGGGCACGAACGCCTCGCGGGGATCGTAGAACGGGTGCGTACCGCCTTTACCGCCTACCGGGCGGCGATTCCCGGTTTTTTGGACGAACTCCTCGCCCCGGAAGGTGCCATCACAAAGAAACGGACCCTGGACGAACAGATCGTGGTGCTCCATCAGGATAACCGGGAGCGCCGCGGCGACGTTCAGTCGCTCCGGGACGAGAACGCCCGTCTCCAAGGAACGATCGAGAAGGAACGGCAGAACCTCGAACAGATGCGGATGAATCGCGTGCAGCTTGAAGCACGGGCAGAGACGGAACGAAACACCGCGGAACGGCTGGAGCGGGAAATCCTCGATATCGAGCAGAGCATCGTCGATACCGACGCGCAGAGTAAACGCGACACGGAGCGTCGTGAGGCACTTGCGGCGCAGATCGAACGCCTTGAGTCTGAGATCGAGAATCTTCGGACGGATGAGGCGAAACTCACCGCCGAATCGAAAGACCTCGAAGGATCGATCGACGCCAACAACCGATCCCTCAAGGACGAAGAAATCCACATCAAGCGGGAGATGCAGGAGCTCGCCGAAACGCAGGAGAAGTTCGAACGCGCCAAGGTGGTGCTGGCGGAGAAGAATACCGAGAAGCGGACGCTCTTCGAGAGTTTCGAGGAGCGCCACGGTCGCGACCTGCGAGAATTCGACTCCGACCGGCCCTTGGAAGGGAGCGCCTCCCAGGCGCGGGATACGGCCGCCACGCTGCGGGACGAATTGAGGGCCATCGGCAACGTCAACCTCATGGCGCCGGAGGAGTTCGTCCAAGTGAAGGAACGCTACGAGTTTCTCGCAAAACAGTTGGACGACCTCCACGTCGCCCGGGAAGATCTCAAAAAGGTCACCGGAGAGATCCAGCGTGAATCGGAGCAGCTCTTCGTAGAGACGTACAACCAGATCCGGAAGAATTTCCACTCGATCTTCCGCCGTCTCTTCGGCGGTGGGCGAGCGGAACTCAGGCTTGTGGACGCGGAAAACGTACTCGATAGCGGCATCAACATCCTGGTTCAACCGCCGGGCAAGAAGCTGGAAAGCATTGCGCTTTTGTCCGGTGGTGAGCGGAGCCTGACCGCCGTGGCGCTCCTCTTTGCAACCTTTATGGTTCGACCGTCACCCTTTTCGTTGCTCGACGAGATCGATGCCGCCCTGGACGAGCACAACGTTGCCCGGTTCGTTGAGATGCTGCAGGAGTTTGCCGAACAATCGCAGTTCGTCGTTATCACTCACAACAAGAAGACGGTGGCCGGGGCAAGGACGTTCCTGGGCGTCACCATGGAAGAGAGCGGCGTCAGCAAGGTCGTGACGGTGAAGGTGGATGGTCTGGTCGAACAGAACGTATAGCTGGGCTTTCGTCGCGGCCGTGCCGCTTCTCGTCGTCGCCGCCTGCCGTTCGGAAGAACCGTCTCCGTCGTCCGGACGGCAATACGTTGAGCGTGACCTCCTCCTCGATGCGGATTACATAACACCCGACGTGGAAGGGCGTCTCTCGGAGCCGGAACCGGAGTTCTTCATCGACCCCGACGAGCCGCTGGACCGTGACCGCTTCGAATCGTACCTGCACGACCAGGAAACGATCCTCGAGGAGGCGGTCCTAAAGAGCGCGCATCGTCGCGTAGAGGAGATCCTCTTTGAGTAAACGCCCGCTTGCCGTCGGCGCCGTCTTGGCGGTTCTCTTTGTAACGGCCTGTACGACCTCTCCGGGGTTGAGAGGGGCTGAGAGTAATCCAGCGACGGACCGGGCGTCGGCAGGGAACGATCCGGACACCGCCGGGACCTCACCGGGTAGTGCCGCGTCGGCCGGCGGGGCGGCGCATAGCGATTCCGCACCGGCCGGGGTGGCCCCGCAGGATCGTGAACCCGATGCCGCGCCGCCGGAGGTAGCCGGTTTCGACGCCCCGGCGCCGCCGGAGTCGGGGGACCCCGAGCGGCCCACGCTCATTGCGCCTGAACCCGGGCAGGCGCGTGTTGATCCGACGCTCCAGGCACGGCCCGCCGGTCCTCCGGCGGTGGGTCTCATCGTTCCCACGACGCCCGCGGTTGTAGCGGTCGTTGACGAGCAATATGTACCCGGGACACCTCCAAACGGCCGGTCGGTCTCGCAGCGGTCCGCACCGGAGATGCCTCCGCGCGACCGGTCGGCCCCCGAGCTTCCCGATGATTCGAGGTCGGTTCTCGACGGCGGTGTGGAGCGGCGCGAACACGCTATCCCCGCTGCCGGAGAGCGTCTTGGTCGGGTAGAACCGGCCGCGCCGACCGGAGAGCGTCTTGGTCGAGTAGAACCGGCCGCGCCGGACAGGGGTCGCCCCGATCAGATCGATCAGACCACGCCGACCGGAGAGCGTCGCGATCAGCCCGACCCGGCCACACCGGACAGGGGCCGCCCCGATCAAATCAACCCGGCCGCGCCTGTGGAGGAGGACAACGCTCGGACGGTCTCTCCCACTTCGGCGGGCGATACCCTCGATGTCGCTGTTCGTCGTTCTTACTCCCCGGATGACGGAGACCCTCCAACGGTTTCGAGCGACCCCGGCGAATCGGCGGTTGATCCCCCGGCGGCGCTCGAAGGCGTACCGGATACCGCCGCCGCACCCCCCCGCGAGCGGGAGCAGACCGCTTCCACCGCGCAGGCCGAACAGAACCGTGTCTTTTCCGTGGTGCTCGACCGGGCCGGTTGGGTGTACCTCGGTGCCGAAGGTCCAGGTACGGTTGACTATATCCGGCGCGACTTCGTGGATGGCGGCGTGGCGTTTTTTTTTCAGGCGGACGCGCCGGGCTCGTACGCACTTCGCTTCGACGGTCAACGGCTTGAGACGGGAACCACCTGGACGCACGTCGTCACCGTTGACGTTGCGCCGCCGGTGGAACACCGCATCGCCCGACCGTCTTCTGACGCGGACGGCGAGGGGACGGTACACCAGATAACGACAGTGCCGGGTACGGCCCCGGGATCGGGGACCGATTCATCGTCGGCGCCGATTGCGCAAAGCGAAGAGTCAACACGTGTAGACCGGGTGGAGGTGGGCCGCGACGGCACCGGTTCGACCCGAGGAAGTGCGAATGCGACCACCACCGCGTTATCGGACCCCATGGATGAACCGTTGATCGAACGCGCCCGGGCACTGCAGGCGGAGAACGATGTCGAGGGCGAACTGGCACTCCTCACCGAGCTTCTTGAAACGGGCAGTACCGATTTCGATTGGGTGCTGTTTCGTCTCGCCTCTATCTACGAAATGCCTGCGTATCGCGACTACCGCCGGGCGCGGGCTCTGTACGAACGCGTCGTTCATGAGTACCCCTTCAGCGAATGGTGGGAGCCTGCACGGCGTCGCGTGGCGTATCTGCAGCGACACTTCTTCGACATTCGATAGGTACTCCGTTGTTGACACCGGCGTGCCGCTCACCTATACATAGCTGATGCTCGAACGAATCAGCGATCGCCTCTCGGATATCACGCGGCGACTCTCGGGTCAGAACAAGATCTCCGAAAAAAACGTCCAAGAGGCGGTGGACGAGATCAAAATGGCGCTCCTCGAAGCGGACGTGAGCCTCCGGGTGGTTCGCCGGTTTGTCACGCGCACCCTGCAGGATGCCACCGGTGAGGCAGTTCTCCGATCCGTTTCACCGGGGCAACAGTTCGTGAAGATCGTTCACGATCGTCTGGTCGAATTTCTCGGCGACACCCGGCAGGACCTCACCCTGAAGGGACCGGACGTGGTGAGTCCGATCCTCTTCGCCGGTCTCCAGGGGTCTGGGAAGACGACGACGGCGGCCAAACTCGGTCGCCGCCTCCAGAGGGAGGGCCGCCGCATTCTTCTCGTCGCGGCTGACCTCGTTCGTCCGGCTGCAGTTGACCAGCTCGTCACGCTCGGTGAACAGGCGAACGTCCCGGTGTTCTCTATCCCCGGAGAAGGTGACGCAAAAAACGTCGTTCGGGCGGCGCTCAAGGAAGCAACGAAACAGCAGTTCGACACCGTAATCGTTGATACCGCGGGACGAATGCAGGTTGACGACGAACTGATGGCGGAGATCGAGGCGGTCGCCCGGATCGTGGATCCGGTTGAGCGGATACTCGTGGCAGACGCGATGACGGGTCAGAACGCCGTGGACGTTGCCAAGGCGTTTCATGAGCGACTGACGCTGACCGGTGTCATCCTGAGCAAATTCGACAGCGACACTCGCGGTGGCGCTGCGCTCAGTATCAAAACGATCGCCGGTGCGCCGATTACGTTCATCGGTACCGGTGAACGGCTCGATGACCTGGAGCCGTTCCACCCCGAACGAATCGCCTCCCGGATCCTGGGAATGGGCGATGTCGTAACGCTTGTCGAAAAGGCGCAGGAGACGATCGACGAAGCGGAGGCGCTGGAGCTCCAGAAGAAGATGCAGTCCGCCACCTTTACGCTGGAGGACTACCTGGAGCAGTTCCAGCGCGTTCGGAAGATGGGTTCTTTTGAATCGCTCTTGGAGATGATCCCCGGTGCCAAAGGACAGATCAATCCGGACGATATCGACCGGAAACAGATCAAGAGGGAAGAGGCCATTATCCTCTCGATGACCTTGCAAGAACGACGAAATCACCGTATTATCGGTTCCTCTCGCCGACGAAGAATCGCCCACGGGAGCGGTACGTCGGTTTTCGAGGTGAACCAGCTCATCAAGCGCTTCGATAAAATGCGCTCCATGATGAAGAAGATGACAAAGAACAAGAAGTATCAGGAAAAGCTGATGAGGAGACGGTAAGATGAGTACGAAGATACGGCTGAAGCGATTTGGCACAAAAAAGCGCCCCTTCTACCGCATCGTCGTGATGGACGTGCGTGAACCGCGCGACGGGCGCGCTATTGAAGAGGTAGGCCTCTACCATCCGATCGGAAGTGACGAAAACCAGATCCGTTTTGATGAAGACAAGGTCCGTCAATGGCTTCAGCGCGGTGCGCAGCCGACGGAAACCGTTCGGAAGCTGCTGAACAAGAAAAACTTCTCCGCGAGCTGACATGGAACGTGAACTCGTAGAGTACGTTGCAAAAGCACTCGTGGACGATCCCGACCAGGTCGAGGTCAATATGATCGAAGGCGAGAAGTCGACGATCCTTGAACTCAAAGTGGCCGATGAAGACGTCGGCAAGGTAATCGGCAAACATGGCCGCATCGCCAAGGCGATCAGGACGATGCTGAGCGCCATGTCCACAAAGACCGGCAAACGGGTGGTACTCGAGATTCTCGACTGATGACACCCATCGCGATCGGGCGCGTACGAACGTCGTTCGGGCTCGACGGGTCGGTCAAAGTACACAGTTTTTCAGGCGAAACCGCGCACTTCCTCCAGTTGGACCGCGTGGAAGTACGGCACAAGAGCAAGACGACGGTGCTGTCGGTTGAACACGTCCGGTGTTCGGGCAATACCCCGATCATGAAGTTCCGCGGGATTGACACACCGGAAGCGGCGAAGGCGTTGCGCGGGGCGGAGCTGTGGGTGGAACGAACATCCGCCGCTCCCCTGGATACGGACGAGTTCTACGTTGCTGATCTGGTGGCGTTGGAACTCCGTTACCGGGGTGCACCGGTCGGGAAGGTTGCAAGCGTGATAGACGGTCCCGATGGAGCCCTGCTGGAAGTTGAGGGTGGCCGGGAGCGCCTGCTGGTGCCGTTTCGTGATCCCTTCATCGGGGCGGTAGACATTCGCGGCGGCACCGTCGAACTTCTCGTGGATTGGATACTCGAATGAACCTGGTGATTCTTACGCTCTTCCCCGGTTTTGTCGAATCCTTTTTCGCTACGTCCATCGTGGGCCGCGCCGTCTCCGAGGGGCTGGTATCGGTGAAGGTCGTGGATATTCGCGATCACGCCGCCGACCGGCACCGCTCGGTTGACGATTCGCCGTACGGCGGCGGCGCAGGAATGGTCCTGTTACCCGGTCCGCTGGGCGAGGCGATCGATACGAACCGGTCTGAGCGAACGCACTGCGTGTACCCCACGCCGTCGGGCACGCTCTTCAACCAAGCGGCGGCACACCGTTTGGCAGCCCGTGACGAGGTAATGGTGATCTGCGGGAGGTACGAGGGTATCGACGAACGGGTCATCGAAGAGCACGTTGACGAAGAGCTTTCGATAGGCGATTATGTGCTCTCTTCCGGCGAGCTTGCCGCGCTCGCGATCGCGGATGCCTGTATCCGACTTCGGCCGGGTGTAATTGCCCCCGAGAGCCTCGCGGAGGAGAGCTTTTGTGACGGGTTGCTCGAATACCCGCACTATACAAGACCGGAAGAGTGGCGCGGTCGTTCCGTTCCGCCCGTTCTCCTGTCCGGCCATCACGGGGAGATCGCGCGGTGGCGTCGACAGAAACAACTGGAAAAAACGGCGCGGAATCGGCCCGATCTGCTCCGTTCGGCCGCCCTGACGGCGGAAGAACGCGAGTCCCTTCCCGCGCCCGGTGAAAGGAGCAATGATGGACGCGATTAAGGCGGTTGAAGCCGCTCAGGCAAAAGAAAACGTTGACGAGTTCCGGATAGGTGACACGGTCAAGGTCCATTTTCGAATCGTCGAAGGGAAAAGCGAACGGACCCAGATATACGAGGGACTTGTGATTGCCAGGAACAACGCCGGCGTCCGGCAGACCGTAACGGTCAGAAAGCTCTCGTACGGCGTTGGAGTAGAGCGCATCTTTCCGGTTCACTCGCCGCGAGTCCAGCGTATCGAGGTGGTTCGCCGTGGCCGCGTTCGAAGGGCTAAGCTGTACTACATCCGCAACCGCGTTGGAAAGCGCGCGAAGGTGGCGGAACTGATCAAGCGCAAGCAGCGTTAGATCGTGAACGCGCGCATCGCCGCCATCGAACTCGTCGCCTCGCGTCGAGGAGGCGTGCGAGCGTTTGCGCCGGCCCAATACGGAAAGACGTACACATCCCGGGTCCTTTCGGTACAGGACACCACGGTTGAACTCACCGTTGCCGGTGTACGGCTTCGCGCTACTTCACAGTTCCCGTTTTATCCCGGAGATCTTCTCACCGTACGGCTTTTGTCCGGGCAGGGGCGCACCACGCGCCTGCAACTCCTGGAGCGTGTAACGGCGGACCCCTTGATCGAGCGCACCGTGTCTGAGATGGGGCTCCGCGCCGTTTCCGGTGCGGCTCCCGTGATTTCAGCGCTCCTTCGCGGCGGTTACCGCGTCTCTGAAGCGCGCGTTCGTCGAACGGCATTGCGGCTCTCCGATGAACAGGCCCGTAGCACAGGTGACGAAGACCGCTCCACCCGGGGAGCCGTCGAGTCGGAGATGCGCGGTTTGCCCGGAGCCGTATCGATGGCGGCTCTGTTTTGGCCCGGCCGGTTTCGTGGCGACGGCGATCGCGGGCGCCGGACGGATACGGAGGAACCTTGGGAGCGGGATACCGGCACGATTCTGACGCGTACAACCGCGACACCGGACCATTCGTTACAGCTTTTCAACGCTCTCAGTACAGACGGCGAGACGCACTGGGTGGTCATTCCGATCCGCGAGATGGGACGGGGCAGCCCGACGGAAGGCGCGGTACGTGTCGGCCTGGACACGGGTACCGGCATGACACGGTTTGTCGTCATCGACGTGACCAACGGCCTCGGCGCGTGGTGGATGCGCGTTGACCAGGTACGACGCCGCATCATCTGGGGAAGTACGTGCCGGAACCCTTCGCTCGTAGACGCCTTTGGCAGAGGCCTTGAGTCGATTTTTTTATCGTACGATACTGAAAAAAGTGAGTTCTACCGTTTCGACGGGGCCGACGTCGTCGGACGAGAGAGAACGGCACGGGGAGTCGATCGGTTTGGATAGGGCAGTCGCACTGAAGTATGATCGATCGCTCCCGGCGCCCTTCGTCGTTGCTGCCGGGCGCGGTGAGCTTGCCGAACGCCTCCTGGCACTGGCAAAAGCGCACGGAATTCCGGTAACATCGAGTGATGAGCTGACGAACCGTCTCGTGCTATTGCGTCCCGGAGAGATCATTCCTGAAGAACTCTTTGGACCGATTGCGCGGGTGTTCGCACTGATCGGCGATTTGGAGCGACAACAGGCGGAACAGAATGAAAGAAATCGCGGTTGACCAACTGGCGCCGGGCCAACGCTACTCACGCCCCGTCTACATGGACGAGGAAAGCCTCTTTGTGCCCGAAGGCGTCGCAATTCGCGACAAAGACATCGAACGTCTCAAACGCTGGGATGTGGAGGTCGTCTATTCCGACGGCGAACTGCTTTCCGATGATCCTTCCGCCGTTCTTAATGCGTTTTTCCTCAAAGCCTTCAATACACCGGCTCAGAAGGCTATTACCAAGTCCTACGTCGAATTGCGCGCGACGGTTCTCGAGCTTTTCGGCCGCGTACGAGCCGGCGAGGACCACGTGAACCAGGATGATTTCAACCGAGTTGTCGACTCTCTGCTTCTCATGCTCCAGCGCGGAAGTAATGACGTCATTCAATACATGCTCTACGGCATGCAGGGGGAAACGGGTGAGGTAGAGAACGCCCTCAACGCCACCCTTCTCTCCACACTGGTCGGTCAGCAACTCCAGATGCAGAGGCACCGGATTCTGGTAGTCGCGACGAGCGCGCTCTTGCACGATCTCGGCATGCTCCGCGTCCCGCCGGACATAATCAACAAAAAAGGCGCGTTGACGGACGATGAGAAGCGCCAGATGCAAACGCACCCGGTTCACTCGTACCGCGTGATTACGAAGGAGTTGGGTTACGCCGAAGAGATAGGCTTGGTCGCGCTTCAGCACCAGGAACGATGGGACGGCCACGGGTACCCGCGCAAGCTGGCGGGGGAGTCGATCAAACTCGAGGCGCGGATCATCGCCGTGGCTGACTCCTTCGTGGCCATGGTTTCGAATCGCCCTTATCGAAACCCGATGATCGGCTACACCGCCATGCGAAATCTGCTCAAGGACAACGGAGCCAAGTTCGATCCCAACATTCTCAAGGTATTCATCAAGGTGCTCGGGATCTACCCGATTGGAAGCATCGTGCTGCTGAGCGACTCGTCCGTGTGCCGTGTCCTCGAAAACCGCGGGGATGCGCCGCTCAAACCGATCGTCAAGACCATCATCGACGCAAACGGTAACGACTTTTCCGATGACAGCGGGGCAACCGTGGATCTCATGGAGAAGAAGTCGCTCTTCATAGCCAAGGCGGTAGACGCCAACTCCCTCGCCAACAAGCTCCACCAGGGGTAGCCAAAGCGCCATGGATCGAAGCCTTGGACGGCGCGGCGAAGAACGTGCCGCCCGCTGGCTGGAAGGAAAAGGGTGGCGCATCGTCAAAAAGAACTTCAGAACCCGTCGCGGTGAGGTCGATATTATAGGTGAAGACGGCCCTGACCTCGTATTCGTCGAGGTCAAATCGTGGCAGACGCTGGGACGCTCTTCGCTGGAGTACGGGATTGACCAAAAGAAGCGACGGCGCATCGCGCAGGCCGCTCGGCTTTTCCTGAGGCAACATCCGGATTACGAGGATCGGAGGATACGGTTCGACGTGGTTCTAATTCGCCGTCTCGACCGCGAGCCGGAACTCGTCGAAAACGCATTTGAAACGGAATGGGACGAATAGCGCGACGGATAGACAGGGCGAAAATCGCGCGACTGCGGGTCAAGATCGAAGACCCCCGTTACCTCACCGAAGCGGTGGAGGGGCTTGCCATCCGAATGACCGAGCGCCTTGTCAACGCCGACCCCGGCGACGTCCAATGCTACCTTTCCAGCAACAGCTCCAACAGCGTTGAAGAACTCCTCCGTACCCGGGCGGAGTAGGGGCCGTTCGCCAAGGCGAGGAGAGCCTCTGCCAGGGCACTCCCCGGGACGATCCACGGATCGTCCAGCAACGCGCCGATCGCATCGAGATAGGGAAGGATCTCCTCTTCACCCGATCCGGTCCGTATCGCCGCCCTCAGGGCGGCGCTCACCGCAGATAGGGCGCCCTGGGTATCAGAACCGATCGCAGGCAACCGGCGGGCGGCGTAGGCTCGAACGGAGGGATCGACGTCGTTTTTGAGCGCTTCCAGGAACGACTCATGGGCGTCGTGTCCGCCTATGTCGGCGATAATGGCGAGTGCGGTGATGCGTGAGGCGGCGGTAACCGGAACACGCCCCTGCCGGGAGATAATGCGGCGGTTCCGTCGAACGAGGTCCGAGAGGAGGACGACCGCGGCCCGGCGGTAGTCGCCGTCGTTTTCAAGAGCGGCAACACGGATACCTGCGAGGGTGGTTTCGATAAACGCCGCGTCCTCTGTTTCCAACCGCGCGGCAAACGAGAGCAGCTGCGATCGCTCGGCGGGAGAGATGGTGTCCACCGGAATCCAGTCGGGGCCCTGCGCTCCGGCAGCCAGGGCTATAGCGAAGAGCAACAGCGCGCGCACATTCACAGGGTGGTCGTGCGGCGGCAACTTGTCAACTCACGGAATCGAAGGTACGCTTTGGTAATGCTGCGCGTCCTTATTCCCGGCTCCTTCGATCCGCCGTCCTTTGGCCACCTGAATCTTATCGAACGCGCCGCGGGCATCTTTGATGAGGTAGAGGTGGTGGTCGCCAACAACGAGCAGAAGCGCTACACCTTCGACAAGGAAGAGCGCAAAGCGATGATGGAGGAGTTGCTCGAGGGGTTCTCCAACGTTCGGATCCACCTGTGGTCCGGCCTGGTGGTCAAGCTGGCGGAAAACCTCGGAGCGAAGATCATGATTCGGGGTGTACGCGCTCTTGACGATTTCTCCTACGAGTTTGAACTCTCGATGTTGAACAAGGGACTTAGTGCGAATATCGAGACGATGTTTATGCCCACCGATCCCCAGTACTTTGTGCTCAGGTCGTCGTCGATTAAGGAATTGGCGCGCCTCGGCGGAGACATCTCCACGATGGTGCCGCCGCTGGTGGAACGGCGACTCAAGGAACGAATCGGATCGTAGATCGCGGCCGGCGGTTTGTCGTAGCAATTTCCATTATGGACGGAGGGCGACGAGCCCTCCGACGACACTGCCTGTAGCCAACCAACAAGCAGTTCGCATGGTGGAGGTCACGTTGCCGAATGGAGGCGAATAGCACCAGGCGCGCCCGGAAGGAAGAACAAAACGCGTCTCTGCAGCGCAGCGAAGCCCAGCGTTTTGTTCTTCGAACCGTGTC
>JANQHT010000017.1 GCA_028282545.1 Spirochaetales bacterium | reverse complement strand
CCGAATGGAGGGGAATACCACCAGACACACCCGGAAGGAAGAACAAAACGCGTCTCTGCAGCGCAGCGAAGCCAAGCGTTTTGTTCTTCCTTCCGGAGGCAGCTATGAAACGAACCGTGCCAAGGCTATGTGATTTCCAAAATGCGAACTGCTGACCGGGACGTGTTTCCCTTGTCCGACTCACAAAACCGCGATAAGATTGAAGCAACAATAATCGGTTTTGGCCATTCTTCTCAGTTCTGCGTTCGACCGTGGGGGTGCCGTCATGACGCGAACCGGAATTCTTGCCGCATGTCTGGTAGGGGCGTTACTCTTCTGCACGGCATTTGCCGCCGCTGAAACAACCGCAGGTACGCTGGGGTTCGGTATCGTTCCCGGCGGTCACATTCCGAACGACACAGGTCTCGTCACCGGGCCGGCTGGCCAGGCGGCGATATGGTTGCGCCCGGCGAGTCTGCCGGTGTACGGCGATATCGAAGTCGGCGTGCGTCGAACAAGTTCCGAAGGTCTTGCCGAACAAGCCAATATCCAAACGGCCGGAGGATACGCCGGAGCAGGACTCTATCTTCCAGTTCTCCCCTTCGCCAATCTCAGGGTGGGCGGGCGTGTGGGTTACGGGACAACGACCCTGGAGCAGGGTGCTTCTTCTGTATCCCAGGGCGCCCTGGGTTGGTCGGTGCTGGGCGGCGTGGATGTCCCGCTATTCGGGCAATTCGCCCTTACCATTCAGGGGGGCGTCAACGCCCATGTGAACACGTACGTGGCGTACGAAGCGGCTCTCGGCGTCATCTGGTCGCCCGGCCAAGTCATCGAGCGCACGCCCAGGGAACGGGCGCCGCGCGAGCGCCGTGAACCTGAACCGACTCCTGAGCCACTCGTCGCGGAAACGCCGGAGGAGGCGCCGCCCGATGACGAGGCAGCGGCGTTTGTCGAACCGCAACTCGTAATGACACAGATCGTGGAGGATACGAGCGAGGACCTGCACCTGCTCAACGCCGGTTTCGCCACCGTCTTCCCCGTCTTCTACCGCTACTACGTGGACAACCCGATCGGTGCGGCGACGCTCCGGAACGATACGCGCCGCGACATCAACGACATCAAGGTGTTGGTCAACATCCCGCAGTTCATGGATTTGCCACAGCAACAGGCGCTTCCGAAGACGTCGCTCTCCAGCGGCGAAGAGATGAAGATCGATCTCAGCGTGTTATTCACGGACCGGCTGCTCGCCGTGACTGAGGGTACTCGCGTCGCCGCGGCCATAGACATCTCCTTTGAATCGAGGGGCGTCGATGAAACGATCACCGTCAATACGATCCTGGACGTGGCCAACCGGAACGCCATGACGTGGGACGACACGCGCAAGGCGGCGTCGTTTGTCACGGCAAAGGATCCGGCAGTCCTGACTTTTGCCAAGCAGGTGGCGGCGACCGTGCGGACGGGGGGGCGGAGCGTGGTAAACACCAACCTTCGGACCGGTATGGCTATGCTGGAGGCGATGAACCTCCACGGTATCCGGTACGTCATCGACCCCACTACGCCGTACACCGAACTCTCGGACAACGCCCAGGCGATCGACTTCCTGCAATTCCCGACGCAGACCTTTACCTAGAGCTTCCTGAACAACACCTAAGAATTTACAGTACATAGAGTTACATGGTATTCTTCTGTAACGGGTGCACGAAAAACGGCAGTTTTCGTGA
>JANQHT010000016.1 GCA_028282545.1 Spirochaetales bacterium | reverse complement strand
CCGAATGGAGGGGAATACCACCAGACACACCCGGAAGGAAGAACAAAACGCGTCTCTGCAGCGCAGCGAAGCCAAGCGTTTTGTTCTTCCTTCCGGAGGTAGCCATGAAACGAACCGTGCCAAGGATATGTGATCTCCAAAATGCGAACTGCTGCGTCAATGGGCGTGCGGCAGACAGGTGCGGCCAAAAGCGCTATGGTTATGTACCTCATGACGTTCTCAGAGCGTATCGTCAACGCGGCGATCCGCGGTGTCGCGCGTGTTCTGCTCCGATTCGACCCGTCGCCGCTTGGTGTTGTTCCCGGGCGGGGACCGCTGATTGTGGTATCGAATCACACCACCAACATTGAAGCCCCGCTCCTGTACGTCTTCCTGCGCCCGCGGCCGGTTTCCGGGATCGCAAAACGGGAACTCTGGTCCAACCCGGTGACGCGCTTTCTTATGCAGATCTGGGACATGATTCCTATTTCCCGGGGACGTCTGGATAACAGGGCCTTCGAACGGGCACGCCGTTCCCTGATTTCCGGGGCCCTGCTCGGGATTGCTCCTGAAGGGACGCGGAGTGGTTCCGGACTCCTCCGGCGGGGGCAACCGGGGGCTGCGATGTTGGCCCTGCAGGGAGACGTGCCGATCCTTCCCATGGCCCACTGGGGACTCCATTCATTTGCCGACAATCTGCGCCGGGGCCGCCGGACGCCCGTATCAGTTCGGGTGGGACAGCCCTTTCGCTTGAAACGACCGCCTGGGCGCCCCGGTCCGGCGGTTCTGCGCCAGATGGCCGATGAGATCATGTACCAGATAGCGGTCCTGTTGCCGGCGCGCTTCCGGGGTGCCTATCGCGACTTGGACGCCATGACAACCGAGTTCGTTGAACCCGTATAAAACCGCTGTCGTGAGGGGGAGGGTGTCGTGTCGGGCGTACTCATATTCCTGGGTCTGTGTATCGTGATCTACTCGCTGGTGAAGGCAACGGGGAAGAAAAGGCGCGACCGCCCTGGGGACTGCCGCGATTGCGATGACCCTTAGTCGCTGGGAATGGGAAGCGGGCCGCCCAATTCGAGCAGCGCTTCAAACTCAGTAGTCGGCATCGGGTCCGAGTAGTAGTACCCCTGGTGGTACGACACGTCCAGGCTTGAGACAATCGCTCGCTGTTCGGCATCGCTGATACCTTCCAGAACCACTTCCTTACCCAGGGACCTGATGCTGCTCACGATGCCCGATAGGTACTCCACGCCGCTGTTGTGGCGCGTAAGGTCCTTTACGAACTCCTTGTCGATTTTGACGGTCCGGGCCGGATACCGACTCAAGGCGCTCAATGACGACTCGCCCGTTCCAAAATCGTCGATCCAGATGTCCGTGCCGATCGTGGCCAGGGCCGAAAGGGCGTCCATGCCCACTGAGGCGGTCCGGACGGACTTTGTTTCGGTCAGCTCCAGTTTGAGGCGCTGCGGGTCGGGAGAACCGGCGTCCTGTAGCGCCCGTTCCACCGTCCCCGGCAGGTGCTCCCGGAGGAGATCTGCCGCCGAGATGTTGATGGTCACAAAGATGTCAGGGTAATGCGACCAGCGAACCAGGGTGGCGCACACTGTGAAGAGGGCGAGCTTGTCGATGGGGCTAATCAGCCCCGTCTCCTCCGCCATTTGCAGGAACGACGCCGGTTCCAGGAGACCCCGCGTCGGATGGTTCCACCGAATGAGCGCCTCCGCACCGGCGATCGTGCCATCCACGTGGACGATCGCCTGAAAGTACAGTTCCAGTTCGTTCCTTTCAAAGGCGCGCTGAAGTCCGGTCTTCATCGTCACCCGTTCCACGGCGCGGGAGTGCAAAGACTCGTCGTACAAGAGGAACGGGAGCTTCTGTTTCTCCGCCTCTACCACCGCGGAGTTGGATGCGTGGATCAGCGTATCCACGTCGGTTCCGTCATCCGGGAAGACGGCAACGCCCACGTGACAGTCGATGGTGATATCGATCTCCATGAACCGGTAGGGCATCGTGATCTCGTCGTGAATCTTCTGCGCCACAATCGCGGCGTCCGTGTCTCGGCTCAGTTCGGGGAGTAGTACTACCAGGTTCGTGCCTTCGAATCGAAATACGTAGTCGCTGGTTCGGACCGCCTGCTTGGCACGCAGTCCCGTGTTCTCCAGCAGGAGATCCCCGATGTGATGCCCGTGCATCTGGTTCACTTGCTTGAAGTTTTTGAGCATCACAAAAAGCAGGGACCCCGGTTTTTCGCTCGCACCGCGCTGCAACCTGACTACTTCTCGATCAAGAACGACCCGGAGGGATCGACGATTAAAGAGCCCGGTCAGGGGATCGAGGTACTCGTAGTTGTTCAGCTTGTTCTCGATCTCCGAGATACGCGAGATGTCGTGAGAAAATACCAAGGCGTGGGAAATACCCGTTCCATCCTCGTCGTACGGGTAGTAGACAACGTGCATGTCCCGTTCAACCCGGCCAAAGGTGAACCGGTCCACCACCTCTACGGTTTCACCGGAAAAGCATCGGTCCAGGTTTGCTCGGATGTGCTTGGTGAACCGCTCGTCTCCCCACACGGCGGCGACGGTGCGGCCCTCGATCGTTTCCCGTTTTCGATCGATCGAGGTGCAGTAGGCGTCGTTGGCGAACTCGTACGTGTAGTCGCGGCGGATCAACGTCACGAAATCGCGAGAGTGGTTAATCATGTAGAGGAGTCGCTTCTTCGTAACCGATCGCCGCGCCATTGCCTACTCCAAAAATGCCCTGATCGCACCACCGAGCGTTTCAACGGCCCCGGCGAGAGTTTCTTCGTCCGACATGGTGAAGTTCAGACGCATGGTGGCTACACCGGTGCCCGGTTTGGCGAAGAAATAGGTGCCCGGGACGTAAGCAACGCTATATTGCTCCGTGGCTACCGGGTAAAACTCGGTTGCATCGAACCCATCGGGTCCAACGGCCCAAACGAACATGCCGCCTTCCGGTTTTGTCCAGGTAAAGGAGGCTGGAAAACTCCGTACCATGGCGTTGATCATCGCCTGCAGGCGGGGCCGATAGAGTTCGATGATGCGGGGGAGGTGGTTTTCCATCATTCCCGCCCGGAGGAACTCGGTTGCCAGGGCTTGGGAAAAGGAACTTGTGTGGAGATCGACCCCTTGTTTCGCCTTGATCATCCACTCCCGAAGCGCTTTCGGTGCAACGTTGAATCCCAGGCGGATCCCAGGAGCGAACACCTTCGAGAACGAACCACCGTAGACCACGTGGTCAGGAGCAAAGGACTTGATGGGGGGGACAAACTCCCCGGAATAGCGCAACTGTCCGTAGGGATCGTCCTCTATCACGAGAGTATTTGTCTCCCCGGCGATTGACGCGATCTCCTTGCGGCGGTCCAGGGGAATGGTCCTTCCGGTGGGGTTCTGAAACGTAGGTACCAGGTACACGAATTTGGGGCGGTGCGTTTCGATTACTTCCCGTACCGAGGCGGGAATCACGCCGTTGTCGTCCGTCTCCATTTCCACGTAGGTGGGCTCGTAGGGGGTGAACGCCTGCAGGGCCCCCAGGTAGGTAGGGGCCTCCACGGCGATCACGTCGCCTTTATTGATCGTAACCTTCGCGACGTTGTCCAACAGGCCCTGTGAACCGGAGGTAACGGTAATCTCATCGGGTTCCGCCGCGATTCCGAGCGTTGCCAGGTAGAGAGCAAGCTGCTCCCGGAGCGGCCGGTACCCCTCGGTGGTGCCGTATTGAAGGGCGGCGGTTCCGTGGTTGTCCAGGACCGTTGACGCGAGTTCCGCGATACGGTCCATGGGAAACGCCTGGGGTGAAGGGATCCCACCGGCCAGCGATACCATTCCAGGGCGCGCGATGACCTTGAGGATCTCCCGGATTGCACTGGCACCCATACGCTCGGTGCGTTTCGCAAAGATTGAATCTGGTATCAATGAGCTCTCCTCGTGTACCGGTTATTGTACACCACGGAATTGGCTCTATCCAGCAAAGAAAGGAAACGCACCCAGCAGGACTCGAACCTGCGACCCTCGGCTTAGAAGGCCGATGCTCTATCCAACTGAGCTATGGGTGCCTGTCCGGTGGGACTCTTCGGGATGGCCGGACTCGAACCAGCGATCTCCTGCTCCCAAAGCAGGCGCCTTAGCCACTAGGCTACATCCCGTTCTCGTGCAACGGAGTATAGGTTTCCTGCCGGTGCCGGGTCAAGCTGACGAATTGCCTCACGAAAGATCTAGTCGAAATGGGAATCGTGCCTCACGTAAGAATCTAGTCGAAGCTGTGCCTCGTGAAGGAGGCGAAACGCAGTGGGG
>JANQHT010000162.1 GCA_028282545.1 Spirochaetales bacterium | reverse complement strand
GGTGGATACGATGCCGTGCTCCAGCGACTTCGTACTCCGGAACTGCGGAAGGATCTGTGCAGAGGCGTAGAGGAAAACACGCTACCTCTAGGGGGTGTTTTTTCCTATCTACCGTCCGGGAGAAACGACGAGTTGTTGGGCAAAACGTTTCAGCAGGCGGCCGAAGAGAGGGGGCAATCTGCGCCCGAGGTGTTATTGGATCTTCTCCTGGATGAGAAACTCGCGGTCGGCATATGGGGCGTGCCGTCCGCCTCTGAGGAGATCACGGCCCAGTTGGATAGAGACTTTCTGGAGCTGTTGAATCGTCCATATTACATGGTCGGGAGCGATGCCATCTTCCTCGGGCCCAATCCTCACCCACGCGCGTTTGGGACCTTTCCAAAGCTACTCCGCCTGTGTCGTGAACACAGATTCCCCCTTGAGACGATGATCAACCGGATGACGAAGCTACCCGCACAAACGTTCCGACTGGATGATCGAGGAGAGATAGCCGAGGGAAAGGCCGCGGACATCGTGGTGTTCGACCCCGAGAGAGTGGGCGATACGGCAACGCTCGAGGTATCTCGGTCGGCGCCGGTAGGGATCGCTCACGTTTGGGTGAACGGCGTGCATAGCGTATGCGACGAAAAGGTGACCGGTGCGTTTTGGGGGAGAGCGGTACCCCCTATACGATAAGGCCGTACTTGGACGTGAGGGACTGAGGTGGAGACGATTCGACTGGGGCTCATCGGATTTTCGCAGGGATTCTACGCAACGACGTATACACGGTACCTGTCCAGGCTGAAGGAGGTCGACGTAGTGGCCTGTTGCGACCTGGGCAGGCCGCAGAGCTACGTCCGGGAGTGTGCTTTTACCACGGCGGAACAATTCTGCGGTGAGATCGACGCGGCGCATGTTCGCAATCTTCGGGAACTGTTCGACTTGGGATTGAACGCCGTGTTGGTAACCTCGGAAGTGTCCGAGCACGCCCTTCATACGATAGAAGCCCTGGAAAACGCGTGTAACGTGTTCGTTGGGAAACCGCTCTCGTTTCGGTCGGAGGAAGTGAAATCGGTTATCCGCGCTGCCCGTGGGCGAAAAGAGATCGTGTTGTGTGGAAACCCGCTTCGATACGAGACGGGTCTGTACCGGATCAAGCAACGTTTGGAACAAAACGCCATAGGAACATTGATCAACCTGCGCCTGATGGTTAACCACGCCGCGATGGTCGAGCAAGAATGGGAGAGAGACCCGATGCGGAGCGGTGGTCCGCTCGGTACGTACGGCGTCTATTTGTTCGATCTTGTACGATGGCTTACCGGAGCGGAGGTGCACGAACTCTTTGCGGAGGGGGACACGTTTGTCTACGAGCACATCAGGAGCGATGATACGGTGCAAATCACCGGACGATTGTCCAACGGAGCGCTCCTCCACATAAACTTGATCACGACCGTGACCTGGGATTTCCCCTTCTTGATCTTGGATATGGTGGGGACGGAGGGGACGATCCGCACCGATTATCCGTGTCATGCGTATGTGCTTCAGTCGGAAAACGGAGAAGAGCTGGGAGGTGCGCGGTACGACTCGTTGGGGGCGATGGAGATGGAGCACTTTGTCGATTGTTGCATGGGAAGGACAAAACCGAACGTCCCTCCGGAGGCGATGCTGCCCGTCACGCGCGGTATAGAGGCCGTTACCGCCTCTATCGCACGAAAAGAACGGATCCTTCTACCGTCATGAAGTGCGGAATCTTCGGGGAATACGGTATCCCGGTATGTTGAGAGTCGCTATTGTCGGATGCGGATGGGCGGGGAAATGGCATGCAATCGCCGTCGAGCGGCATACGAGTGCCGAGGTTTGTGCCGTTGTCGACGCAGAGGCGTCCAAGGCCGGAGCGCTATCTGCAGACCACGCCGTACCCTCTTTCCGTTCATTGAACGACTTGCTGGAATCATCCGTTATCGTCGACGCGGTATCGATCTGTACGATGCCGATGGACCACGTCCCGCTCTCTCTTACCGCCGTACGAGCCGGAAAACATGTCTTCTGTGAGAAACCCCTGGCGCGTGACACGCACGAGAGCGACGCTCTGGTCCGGGCGTTGGAAGGATCCGAGGTTACGTTCGGTGTCAATTTCAATCAACGCCACTCACCGCTGCTTCGGAGTTTATACGACACATTACAATCGGAAGGTGGTGCCCACGTCATTCACGTCGGCATGCACCAGCAAGGTCCGCGCCACATATCCGAGCGGGTAAACGAGTACTACCTCCTGACCGACTCCTGCTGTCACATCATTGATACTATGGTGTATCTCAACGGTCCCATCGAAGAGGTCCACGCGATGGGGGCGCGCGTGAACAGTTCTATTGTCTCCGATGTAGCGGTGAACGTCAGGTTTTTCGACGGGAGTTTGGGATCGTTCGAACACTCCTTTGTCGGCGCCTCCAAGGGGCAACACCCATTTCACATTCTCGACGTGACAACGGAGAAGGCGCGCCATGTTCTGCATAATCTCTATGACGGTCTTTCCACCTTTGCCCACGAGGAGGAGCAGGGGGTTTCCTCAACGCTTTCCGTGTTTGAGGATAGAAGCTACGGCGACAGCATCGTCAGGTCGGTCCACTCCTGGATAGATCATGTCGAACGGAACGAAGAGCCGGAAACCGGATTGGAAGTATCGATGCATAACGTGAACGTCGTCTCGGCCTGCATCGAGTCGATCGAAACGGGAAGAGCCGTACGCACCGCGGGTGCGGCTGGAAACTGGAGGATCGAATGAGCATATACGATCGCCTGGGTGTACGGCGCGTAATCAACACGCGCGGCCCGGCAACGGTGCTCGGAGCATCGCGAGTAGCGGAGCGAATCCGGAAAGATATATACGATGTATTGGACTGTTCCTTAGATATGTATGAACTCCAAGGACGAGCGAGCGAGGCGATCGCGAATTTGACCGGCGCTGAAGCGGGTTGTGTGACGGGATGTACCGCAGCGGGTATTGCGGTTGCGGTAGCGGCAACGTTGACCGGTGACAATGTGGCGCGAATCAAGTCCCTTCCCAACATCGAGGGGAGCAAAAGGAACGTCGTGATTCAGAAAGGGCACGTCACCGGTGCGGGAGATGCGCCGATCACTCAGGTGATCCGGATGACGGGGGCCGAAGCGATAGAGATTGGGGAAGCTCTCGATTGTGCGACCTTTCACTTGAGACACGCCTTGGACGATGAGACGGTTTCCGCGGTCTTCGTCATGGGAGGTGCCTTTCCTCCGAACTTGCTTCCCCTGGAAACCTTCATTGGTATGTGCAAAGAAAAGAGTGTTCCCGTCATCGTCGACGCAGCGTACGAGACCGATTTTACCCATCTTATCGAGAAGGGCGCCGATCTCGTCATTCACAGTGTGCAGAAATGGCTCGGCGGCCCAACCGCCGCAATAATCGCCGGCAGCAAAGAGTTGGTTCACTCTTGTTTTCTCCAGGATATGGGCATCGGCCGGCCGATGAAGGCCGGTAAGGAGGGAGTAGCGGGTGCTATCTTCGCAATCGAGGAGTGGCAGAACAGAGACCAAACGGCTGTTCATCGACAACAACGGAATATGGCCGAAAGGATCCGTTCCCGACTTGAGCGGATCAAGGGAATCAACTGCGAGATACGCACAACGCCTCATTCACCGGCGATTCGTCTGGTTTTGACGATCGATGCGGAGCTGACCGGAATCACGGCTTGGGAACTCAATGGAAGATTGGCGCAGGGAGAACCGCCGATAAAGACGGACGATTACTCGGTCAATTCGGGTTTGATGGAACTCGATTTTTCCTATGCCGATGAGGGCGACGATGAGATTATCGCTCAGAGGATCATCGAGATCGTGGAAGAGGGGAGTGCCGCTCCTTCCCGCTCCGATATCGACACCGTACCTCTGGGGCGGCAGGATCTGTTGTTTCGAGCGGCGGGTACATGGCTCGATAGGTGATGCCGAATGGTCGGACGAGGGGATTCGATAGTGACGCTTCCGAGAGTCGGTTTTTTGGGCTGTGGAGAGATCGCACGACTTCACGCGGGCTGCCTTGCGGAGATTGGGGTAGGAGTGCGCGGCGGCTACGACATCGATACAAAAACGGCGGCATCCTTCGTCAAGGACTTCGGTGGTGAATCGTTCTCCGATGCGGAGGAGCTGTGTCGTCACCCCGATATCGATGCGGTCTACATCTGTTCCCGTCACGACAGTCATGTGCATTACATCGAGCTTGCAAGTAGGGAAAAGAAGGCGGTGTACTGTGAAAAACCGTTGGCGATGACCGTTCAGGGAGCGTTGCGCGCGCGCAAGGTTGCCGATCGAGCGGGTATCCCGGTCGTTGTGGGGTTCAACCATAGATACTCTCCCGGGATGCGGGCCCTCAAGCGCGAAATTGACGCGCGCAACGGTGAGATCGATGCTATGATCATTCAGTTCGCAACCGTTCCCTTTCTGAACGGTTGGGCGGGAAGTGTCGATGAGGGCGGAGGCGTTTTCTTGGCGCTGGGGAGTCACGTGCTCGATCTTGCGGGGTATCTATGTGAGGATACGATTACGGAGGTCAAAGCCATGTCGGCTCTTAAACGATACACTCCCGGCGGGCTGCCGGACACATGCGGTGTCTTGATGCGAACGCAAGGCGGTGCCCTGATAACTGCGGGTGCGCATGACTTCGGTATGCCGATATATTCGACCTCTCCCGGAAACAACGTCAATGTGACGCACGTATTCGTCAAGAACGCGGTGATTACGGGAAAAACGACGGAGGTCGTTGTATTCGAAAACGGTGAAACAACACGACAAGATTTTGCAGGTACCATCGAAGAGATATGGGGGTATCGAGAAATCAATCGAAGGTTTATCAGCGTTGTCCTTGGGCGCGACGCCTCGGTTCCGGGTATTGACTCCGGTCTCAGAGTGGCGGAACTCGTCGAACGATGCCGAATGAACGCGGATTTGAACGGTACGAGATGAAGCACCCGACGGAAAACCCGGATCGGTCGATCTTTGTCTATCCCTGGGATTTGATCGATGCCGGCGTGCCTGTGACACTTGAGCGTATCCGCGAGATGGCGTTTGATCACATAAGTCTTGCAGTTTCATACCACAGCGGAAAGTTTCTGTTGCCCCACAACCCCAGAAAGAAGGTGTACTACCATCCGAGCGGACGCGTGTACTTCACACCGAGGCTGGAACGCTACGGAGCCCTTTGCCCCGTGCCCGGCGATACTTCCGGTCTCCTCGACGGTTCGGGGGAGTTCCATACAGAGGGTGATACTCTGCAGTACATCATCGAAGCAGCCCAAAACGTGGGTTTGGCCGTCCGCGGCTGGACGGTTGGGACACACAACTCGCGCCTCGGCAGAGCCCACCCCGAATTCACCATCAGAAATCTCTATGGCGAGGCGTATTACCATGCGCTCTGTCCGAGCAAACCGGAGACGAAGCACTACCTGTTGCAGATGGTTCGGGATCTTTTGGACCAGTACGATCTGTGTGCTCTGGATCTTGAGTCCTTCGATTTTATGGGAATGCTTCATGGTGACCACCATGAGATTGTTGGTGTGCCCGCGCCGGAGTTGGTTGAGCGGATTCTCGGTTTGTGCTTTTGTGATACCTGTGTGCAACGGGCGGTACACAACGGAATCGATGTTTCCCGTCTGATGGAGGAACTCCGAACCGCCTTACGGCAGGTATTTCGGCTGGAAAGCCCGGAGCAAATCGGTCGTACACTCGAACGTATACCCGGGTACATCGACTACATCGCTATGAGGGGGGATGTGGTTGAGGACCTGATCCGCAGCGTCCGTCACGAGATCGATACCGGAGACGCACATGTATCCTTGTACAGCATCTATTGGATGGCGGATGGGGCAGACCCGACGTTCTACGGCAATGATGCGACGCGCTTGAGTCGTTACCTAGACGGTTGGATAGTGTGTTACCCTACTACACCGGACGAAGTCGGTCGGTTTGTCCAACGGGCTCGCGAAATGATAAGCGTCGGGGCGGGCCTGAGCGGCGGTATACGGGTCCTTGCCCCGGAGATTTCCAACCGATCCGATGTCCGGGTGTATCTTGAGAATTACGAGAAGGCCGGGATAGAGGACTACCACATATACAACTACGGTCTTGCCGGTGAGACGGTTCTCAGAGAGGTTGGACGCTATTTGATAGAGCACGGGCGCAGGTAAAGAGACGGGATTGCAACACCATTCCAAGGCGGCAGACCAAAAACTCCTCCAAGAGTTGAACCGTATCGTAGTTCTCAACGAAATCGTGGAAGCGAAACAGATTTCGCGCAGTCAGGTCGCGAAACGTACGAAGCTGAGCCCCAGCACGGTCTCGATCATCGTCGAAGCATTCATAAACGAAGGGATCGTCATTGAAGTCGGCGATGGGGATTCCACCAAGGCCGGCGGACGGAAACCGAGGCTCCTCAGGATCAACGAGAAGGGCGCCTGTATCGTTACCGCCGCTGTGAGCGCGGAGTCGAGAGGTATTCTCGTCCAATTTGTCGTCTTTGACCTCGGATTTACCCCCATCGATGAACGCGAGCTGGTCGTCGACCGATCCGGCGAAGAGCTCATCCGTTGGATGGAGAACGAGCTTCGGAGTATCGTTGACCGGCAGGAGGGCCGACGAGTCCTCGGAATAGGAGTATCCATCAGCGCCATCGTGGGCAACGACGGTGTCGTGTATCGAGGTCATCTTCTGGATTTGGACGAGTTTCCACTTGCCGACCATCTGCGCCGAGCGTTTCCACGGTTACCGGTCGTATTGGAAGAAGACACCAGTGCGGCGATTCTCGGTGAACATACGATCGGCAGCAATACAACCTACCAAAATCTCATATATGTAATGGTAGGCCGGGGTATAGGCGCATCGGCCATTCTTTCGAATCGTCTCATAAAAGGGGCAAAGGGAGGGGCGGGGGTCATCGGACATATGTCCATCAACAAGTTCGGGGAGATGTGTACGTGTGGAAAACGAGGGTGTTTGCGCTTGTACGCTACGGAATTGATGTTCATGAAGAAGATCAGAGAGGCGGTCCGAGATGGTCGCCCCGTTCCCTCATCCGTATTCGATCCCAAGACTGAACAAGTGTATCCACGCGAAGTATACCAAGAGGCGGTCAAGGGTGAGCCTTACTGCACCGGATTGCTCACGACGTTACTTGACGATTTGGCAATCGGTTTAAGCAATCTTGTGCACCTCTTTAACCCTGAGCGCATCCTCATTGGAGGCAATCTTCTGAGCGCTCAAAACGTTGTAATACCATACCTCAACACGAAAATGGCGGAATACACCGACTCGCCGCCCACTTCGGTGGAGGTGGTCGCATCCAAACTTGGAAAAGATGCACCGATATACGGAGTTGCCTCAATCGTATACAACGATCACTTCCTGAAGAAGGGTCTGTTACTCAAAACGAAGCGCAGTAATCGCGTGTCGTAGCAGCGATCTCTACAATGATGCCCTCCGTCCATAATGAGAGTTGCCGGCTAATCGAGAGGGCGCATACCCTGGCCGTCGTCCACCTGAATATCGAATGAGTGGGCCCGTAGATCGCACGTGAGAATCGCTCGGTGGCTACCGCGACTTCGTGTTATCGTGAACGTGCCGTGGGCGCCGCGATCGACCTGGAGGCTGCTGTCCGGGCCGAAGGCGGGAAAGGTACTCCTGAATCGGATCAGCTCGAGCTGAGAACGCACCACCGGCAGATCCAACCGCCGTTCGATCTCGTCTGTGGACAAGTTGGTGCGGTTTATCTCCTTGTGGCCGCCCGCGTCGGCCGCGGCGTAGTCGTTTGTGCCGGCGAAGAGATCCAGATACCACACCTGGGGAATTCCGGGTGCGAAGAGCTGGATCGCCCGTGCCAGGAGCAGCTTCTGTGGGTTTTCGCCGAGGGCGTTGTAGAAGGTAGTATTCACCTGGTAGTAGGAGATCTTCTTGCCGTCCGGCCCGTAGAGATTCTTCACGCGGCCGCCGCGGTCAAGCATCGTCTGAATGAGCGCGTCGATCCCAGTTTCATCGAGCAGACCCGCCACGTCCAGGACGGGAATTCCGTCGTGGCACCCGAGCATGTTCACCGTGGAGTAGCCCTCATCGACGACCTCTTGGAGCCACGCGGCGAGTGTTGCGCCGTCACCGGTCTCAATGGCGTGGAGCACCAATCCGGGCAGGAAGAAGTCGTAGAAAGGATAGCCCACATCGTGCAGTTTCCGGTACGTGCCGTCGGAGTACTTGGCGTGTATCTCCGGAAGCAGTGCCACGTGGAGGCGATCCGCCGTTGCGCGGACACGGGCCAGGTACTCCCACGTCCCGGGTTCGTTGAAGAAGTTGCTCTTTCCCGCCTGCTTGTGCAGGTAGGCGAAGGCATCCAGGCGAACGATCCGAGCGCCGTATCCGGCCAGGCGCTTTAGCGTCCGGTCGTAGAACTCCCATACCGCCGGGGATTGGGCGTTGAGATCCATCTGGGCGAGGGGCGGATCTGCCGCCGCGTCCTGGTAAAAGGTGTTCCAGTAGTAGCGGGTGCTTCCGTCGGGAAAGGGGACGGGCATGATCGGAAGGCCCGGCTTCCGCATAAAGAGCGCCTGGAGGTAGCGTTCATCGGGTGCGACGTGCCCTTCCGGCGCCGTGGTTCCTTTGTCACGCCAAAAGGCGTTCCAGTCCAGGAAGAAATCCACGTAGGGCGAATCGTCGCCGTTGGCCAGGAGATTGCGAAACTGCGGCGACTGCGTCGACAGGTGGTTGAGTACAAAGTCGAGTTTGAGTTCTATGCCGCTATTTTGCAGGGCGGTCAGGTCCGCAGGCCGCGCAAGCTCCTCGTCGAGTTCGTAGCTGATGACCGAAAACCCGCGGTCGATGTCGGAGCGGAACATGGAGGGGAGCACGTAGAAGTAGCGGAAGGTGCCTTCGAGTTCCGGTCGGGTCAGGAGCGCCGCCGCCGCGCCGAGCGTTTTACCGCAACTGTCGGGGTAGGCGTTGAACATCACGCCGTCGGGTATCGACATGTTCACATCATGATGGTGCTCGGCCCCGATTTCAACACCCACGGTCTTCACTACCAGTCGTGACGGTCAAGCGCCGCGAGCCAATCGTTGCACGAGACGACGGGAATCGCGCCGTGGTCTTCAAGGCGCAGGTCACCAACGAGTTGAAACGCGGGGAAGCCATATCGTTCATAAAAATACCGCAGGGATACGGCGGTCGATCGCTCCTGCCATTTCACTTCGATCATCGTGTGCGGAACGCGATCGCGGGTGACAAGGAAGTCAACCTCCTTTCCCTCCTTGGTGCGGAGATATCGGAGTTCCCGTTCCACGCCGTCCGTGTCCGTGCGTCGCGAGAGATCCGCCAACAGGGAGACGGCCACGTGGTTTTCGAGGCGCACGCCCCGATCCCCTTCAACGAGGCCCGTATCGTAGAAGTATATCTTCGGTTGCTGCCGGAGCGCCCTGGCTATTGAGCGGTGGTGCGGATAGACCGGAAACACGATGTAGAGCGCTTCGAGAACTTCGATATAATGGCGGACGGTGTTCGGGGACGCGTCGATATCTTCCGACAACGATTGATAGCTCAGCGGTGAGGCAACGCGTCGTCGAAGCAACTCGATGAGGAGATTCATAGATCGAAGCCGGCGGATGTTCTCGAAGTCGAGGATATCCTCGCGAATCAGGCCGTCCAGGTAGAAACGGCGCCATCGCCGGGGGTCGTCATCGTTCGTGGCGAGAAACGGTTCGGGAAAGCCGCCGCGCTCAAGGAAGTGGTCCAAGGGCCGCTCCTTGCCTGCAAGACGCGCCTCGGCCGGAGAAACGGGCAGGAGCCGATGGTGGTAATACCGCCCGACAAGACTGTCACCGGATCTGCTGAACGTCTCGAGACGGGCGCTCCCGGTAACGAGCACCGACGCGTTTTCGCGCCTGGTGTCGTACACACCCTTGAGGAAGGTTTTCCATCCGGGCATTTTGTGGATTTCGTCGAGAACGATGAGGTTTGCGTCTCCCGGCCACGCCTGACGTTTGATCACCTCCCGGTCCTGGCCGTTGTCCCAGTTCAGGTATACCGGCTTTTCGTAGGTTCGGGCCAACTCACGAGCGAGCCACGTCTTCCCTACCTGCCTGGGACCGGAGAGCAGCACCATTTTTTTCTGGAGATCTCTCCGAACCGCGTCGCCGATCAGTCGTTCCATTCTGACTATCGTGCATCATATTGCTGAATAGTCAAGACTATCCTGCATTAGAACGCAGTATCGACGAAAGATCGCCTACATCGCCTTGAAGAACTTGTAGTTCTCCTTTTCGATCTCCGACCAGGAGGGCATGACGAAGAACTTGTACTCGTCATACCGGGCGAACATAAATCCGTGGCGAACCATCCGGTAGGGGATCTCGTCAAAGGAGGAATCCAGGAGCAGTCCCTTGGTCGCCTTGCTCCGGGACATGCTGATCTCCATGATCGCGTCCCGAAGTTTCGAGGGGTGAACCTTGGGGATCGGCGGGGGCATCACGGCGTTCCGTTCGAACTCCTGCAAAAACGTCTCCGCGTCGAACTCGAGCTGCGTGTAGAAGAGTGCCGGAACGTTCCGGAGAATCTCCGGATTGGTCACGAGTTTGCCGAACTCCGTGAAGTTGAGCCGCGTCAGGACGAGCATCCGCACCGGGTTGATCTCCGCGAATATGCGGAGCAACCCCGGCTCACGCGTCTGGATCTCCCGCTCCTCGGCCAGTTCGATCACCGCGCCCTCCGGCGAACTGAGATACAGGGCGCGGATCTTGTCGAAGTCCAGGTGTTCCAGAATGCGGTACACGGAGATGAACTTGGTCGCCTTGGGGCGGCCGTCGTCGTGGTGGTGGACGTCCGCCATGAACTCGTCGATGTGGAAGTAGGGATCCCGGAAGTCCGGATCGATCTCTGCGAAGACGACCTTGCCGGTATAGTGCCGAATGCTGCCCGAGAGGTAGTGGCGCGCAAAGGATGTGGGATTGAGTTGAGACCCGATCAGCGCAGGGCTCGGGTGCAGGATCGCATACATGCGTTTCTCTTCGTTGCCGTTCCCGTAACCGTTCATTACTACCCTCCGATCACTCGTAATGCCGGCGCGATGACCAGGGCTACCACCGACATCAGCTTGATAAGGATGTTGAGCGCGGGCCCCGCCGTGTCCTTGAAGGGATCGCCCACGGTGTCTCCCACCACGGCCGCCTTGTGCGCGTCCGAGCCGCGCCCGCCGGCCTCTCCCGACTCGATCATCTTCTTCGCGTTATCCCAGGCGCCGCCGGCATTGGACATCATAATCGCCAGGACCACCCCGCTCACCGTAACCCCGATGAGAAGCCCGATCAGCATGTCCACGCCGCCCAGAAATCCTACCGCTACGGGAGTGATGATCGCAATGAGCCCGGGCAGCATCATCTGTGCGAGCGCGGACTGCGTGGAGATGGCGACGCACCGGTCGTAGTCGGGGATGTCGTTGCCGGTGAGGATGCCCGGCTTCTCGCTGAATTGGCGGCGCACCTCCTCGATCATCTCGAAGGCGGCCGTTCCGATGGCGCTCATGGCGAGCGAACTGAAGAGGTAGGGGATGACCGCCCCCATCAGGAGTCCCACCAATACCGGCGTATCGGTCAGGTCGATCGATTCAACGCCCGCGGAGGCGCGAAAACTGGAGAGCAGGATAATGGCCGTGAGCGCTGCAGAACCGATGGCAAACCCCTTGCCCACGGCGGCGGTGGTGTTCCCCACGGCGTCTAGCTCATCGGTGATGGTGCGCACGTCCGAGGGGTAGTCGCTCATCACCGCGAGACCGCCGGCGTTGTCGGCGATTGGCCCGTAGGCGTCCACGGCGAGCTGTACGCCCAGCGTGATGAGCATTCCCACCGCCGCGATCGCCACGCCGTAGAGTCCCGCCAGGGCGTAACTGATCGAGATCGCCCCGGCAATCAGGAGAATCGGAAAGACGGCGGAGAGCATGCCCACTCCCAGACCGGTGATGATCGTCGTGGCCGGCCCGGTGAGGGACGATTGTACGATCTGTTTGACCGGCTTTTTGCCCGTTCCGGTGAAGTACTCGGTGAGGAAGCCGATGCCGATGCCGGTGACCAGGCCGATGATCACCGTGAAGTAGATTCGCAGGGGTGTCATGCCGGTAGGGAGATCCGCGTTCGCAAAGAGCGCAATGAGGGGAGGTACGATTCCCACGGCGGCGATGACCGCCGCGCCGAAGGTACCGAAGTTGAGCGCGCCCTGGGGGCCCCGTTTGCCGCCGGTGCGAACGAGGAAGACTCCAACGATCGACGCCAGGACGCCCACGGCGCTGATGATGATGGGAAAGGCCATCAGCCGGAAACGGACCTCCAGGGATACCGGGAGCGCAAAGGCGAGGATCATGGACCCGATCAAGGAGCCCACGAAACTCTCGAAGAGGTCCGCGCCCATCCCGGCCACGTCACCGACGTTGTCGCCCACGTTGTCCGCGATGGTGGCGGGGTTGCGGGGGTCATCCTCGGGGATTCCCGCCTCCACCTTTCCTACCAGGTCGGCACCCACGTCGGCGGCTTTGGTGAAGATCCCGCCGCCCACCCGCGCAAAGAGCGCCACCGAGGAGGCTCCCAGGCTGAAGCCGCTCAGGATCGGGAGTACGTAGTTCACCATGGCTGATTCCGAGGCGCCCACGGTCCGAGCGGTCAGCGCCAGCGTTACGGACATTCCCACCAGGACCAGCCCCACCACGGCCATTCCCATGACGGCGCCGCCGGAGAAGGCAACCCGCAGGGCGCGGTCCATCCCGGAGAGCGCGGCCTCGGTAGTACGGCTGTTTGAAGAGGTGGCCACCCGCATTCCGAAGTACCCGGCGGCCGCGCTCGCGGCGGCGCCGGCGAGAAATGCAAAGGCTTGGTAGCGCAGGAACCCGTCGTGTCCCACGAAGAGGTACCCGGCAACCACCAGGACGATCGGGAAGAGTGCCCGGTACTCGCGGTTCATAAAGGTCATGGCGCCGCTTTGAACGTAGCCGCCAATCTCCGATAGGCGTTCGTTGGCGACCGGTTGCTTGATAATCCAGCGCGTTCTGAGCGCCGCAAAGGCGAGCGCAATGGTGCCGGCTGCAAGGCCGATCACGACGGTTACGGTTAGCATGGTACTCCTCCGTCCAACGATACTCCTGGATCAGCGTCTTCGGCAAGATGCATGCAACTATTACTCCATTCTGCCGATTACGAACCCATATCGGTGTGTGCCGGCCACGGAGCGTCCAGGAGTTGCTCCCGGCCGAACGTTGTGGGTTTCCGTACACATATAGAGTATACTATTACACATGAGGACGAATATCGAAATCGACGACGAGCTGTTGGAGGAAGCGCGGGCGTTTTCGGTTTCTCACACCAAACGGGGCATCATCGAAGAAGCGTTGACGCTTTTTGTCGAGGCAAAGGTGCGGGAAAAACGCGCACGCACGTACGCCGAACGTGCCGCCACAATCGATGACCGCCTTGGTAATTTGGAACTGCACGAATCGCCATCAGACGTTCTTCGCTCTTTGCGCGATCGGCGATGAACTCCTACGTCGTCGACACAAGCGTCGTCTGCGCCTGGTACCTGCCGGAGTCGTTTTCCCGAGCGGCCCGCGCATGGAGGGAGAGACTCGTTGCGCAGGAGGTAGACCTCTTCGTTCCATTGCTGCATTTCTGGGAGTTCGGGAACGTACTCCAAACATACGTCAGCCGCGGCGAGATCGAAAAGACGTTGGCGGCGGAGATCTATGATCTTCATCTCGGCGCTCCACTTCGCCGCCAGGACCCGGAACCCGCTTCGGTGTTCGACACCGCGGTTCGATTTGGTTCAACCACGTACGACGCCGTATTCATTCAACTGGCGAGCGAGAAGGGCGTACCGTTGATCACCGCTGAGCGAACTTCCACGCCCTGGGTCAGCCGGATGGGCAATCAGATCATCCCGGTCCGTTGAGGCAAAATGGGGTATCAATGCGAGTTCAAGGCGTAATTGGGAAAATGGCGGCAGCGCTCGACTCAGACGGCTTGGTGCAGTACCGGTTGCCCATCGTGACCGACTCCGACGGAACCGCCAACGAACTGATCGACGGTACCGTTTCCATCCGGCACACGGGGCGCTACTTTTGCGTTCGCTGCGGCCGGCGAGCAAACAAGCTCTTTGGCGAAGGGTTCTGTTATCCCTGTTTTCGCGATGCACCCGAGGCGAGCGAGTGCATCGTTCGCCCGGAGCTGTGCGAGGCGCACCTGGGGCGCGGCCGTGACCCTGCCTGGGAAGAGGAGCACCACAACCAGCCCCACGCCGTCTACCTGGCGGTCACGAGCGCGATCAAGGTCGGCGTTACGCGGCAGGTACAGATCCCCACGCGCTGGATAGACCAGGGCGCCGCCTCGGCGGCTCAGATCGCCGCGGTTCCGTACCGCCGGCTCGCCGGTCTGATCGAGGTGGCGTTGAAGGAGTACTACACCGATCGGACCGCCTGGCAGCGGATGCTCAAGGACGAACGCCCGGTAGAACCGGTAGACTTCGCCGCGGAACTCGAGCGGTGTCGCGCCGCACTGCCTCCGGACCTGGCGGAGTTTGTCGTTCCCGCGGATCAGATACACCCGGTCACCATCAACTTCCCCGTATCCGCCGCGCCGCTCAAAGTCTCCTCGATAAACCTGGCAAAGCTCGGCGCGTTTTCCGGAACACTTGCCGGCATTCGAGGACAATACCTGATCTTCTCCGACAACCACGTGATGAACGTTCGCCGCCACTCGGGATTCGAGGTGGAATTGACGGCGGAGTAAAGAGGCCCGCCACGGCGAGGAGCAGCGCCACCGCTATTGCGGTTTCGAAGTGGAACTGACGACGGAGTAAGGAGACTACCGGGTCCGGGGTGGCTGGAGTAGCGGCAGGCAAGGCCGAAGGTGCGCCGGCCCGATCGTATCGGTTTGAGTGTTCGGGCGCATCCCCGCCTTTGCTCGGTCACCCGGACGCTGCCGCCCGTTCGGTACGGCGGTTCGTTCCTGAAAGAAGTCGCGCGTCGTGAAAACCACGGAGCTGTTCGCCGCGTTCCTCGTTCCTGCCGTACGCCCCCGTTGGGGTACCGCTGCGCCCGCTTGCGCGATTCGGGGAGCTTTCTTTTCCGTCCGGGCAAATCTCCTGACGTATCGTTCTCGGCGTCAGACGTGCGGGTAAATTTCCCGGCCCCGCTATTTCCTTTTGTACACCGTGCTACGGTGCTCTACCTTAAGCACCAGGATCACTATCCTCTCGTTTTCGATTCGGCAGATGATCCGCCGGTCGCCGGACCGGTATCTCCAGAACTCGCCCAACCGGGACCCTTCCAACGGCTCGCCTAATCGTCGCGGATCAGCTTCCGGCGCTATCCGTTCGCGTAGAAATCTCGTAATCCGCTTGGCTACTTGCGGATCCAGCCGTTCAGAGCGCCAACTCACCCGGCTTTCCTTTGTGGTCATTTTTGTACCGCCCCCGCGAGCGGAAGCGGCTTCTGGTCGTGAGGATGACTTAGCGGCCACCGGAGAAGTTTTCATAAGAGCGTATTATGTGAACCTCCCCTTCCTCTCACCCTTCGGGAAGGTGAATCAACATCGTTGGCGGCCTTCCTCGCATCATCGCCACCAAGACATCCGTGTCGCGGTGGAGCCGGTCATCCGTTTCCGCCCTTGGGTAGACGGAACAGACATTCCGTCTATTTCCGTACGTGGGAAAAAACAACGAAAACCCAGATCCGAGCGGCCACGCCTTATATCAAAGCGCCTCAGCGGTGGCGAAGCATGCTGTTGCGCTTCACCCAAGCAACGGTCCATGGGCATTGCCACGGTTGGAGTGCGAATCTGAAACTCAAACACGATGGTGTGGAGGATCTATCGGTTCGCCAATCTACTCTTCGAGCAAAAGCGCCGATGTCTTCCCGTCTGTTGTGGGGCTGCTCGTCACCGTCAGCGGTAGACCTCCCGCCGGTGGGCTATACGTCAGATTCTCACGAGTCGTTCATCGTCGTCTACGCTGTAGATCACTCGATACTCGCCGATTTTCACCCGCAACCCCGGCCGGTCCGTCAGTTTCTTCGTTCCCTGGGGATAATGCTCGTCGGCAAGTTTCCCGATCGCCAGAGCAATACGTCTGCGGGCATCGGAAGGAAGCTTACGAAGGGCGTGTTGGGCCGTTCGGCCGATCTCAATCCTGTAGGCCAAGCTCTTTCTTCGCTTCTTCCCAAGGAATGAACTCCTCGTTGCCCTGCAGCTTGTCGAACTTCCGGATATCCTCGGTGAACTGGCCCGTTGTCGCGTCATACCATCGTGCGTTGAAGTAGTACGTACCTCCGGCGGACATTTCCTCGGAGTCGGTAGATTTCGAGGGTTTCGTCGACGCGGTATATGATCTTGTATCGAAAACGCTTGGTAATCGCTACACGCTACTCGCCGTACCGCTTTTGGAACAAAAAAGGGTTGTCCTCGAGGCTTCGCATCGCCTCGTAGATCTCGACAAACAGTTCGTCGCCCAGCCCCGCGCGGAGCTCGTCGTAGGCTCGGCAGGCGGCCTCGACATCATGCGCGACTTCTTTGCCGGCCTGAATCCTGTACGTCATCAACCGATGCCGGCAGAGACGCGTTTCTTCAGTTCCTCCAGGCTCAAACTCTCTTCCGGGTGCTCTTGCATGCGCTTCCATCGACGGTCCACGAGCGTTTTTTCTTCATCGCTGAGCTCGTAGTCTTCATTGGTGATCAGCCACAACGCCTCGACGATATCCCGTTGGTCTTCGACCGGAAGTTTCTTCGCCTCTTCGATGATCGCCTCTTTTGTCATCATGTCTCTCATTGTATCGCGCCCCCCGTTCCCGGTCCATTCGTCGTAGGTGTACGTTTCGGTCCTGGTGGGGGCGTTGTAGTAGACGGTGATGAGTTCCTGTGGGTTGTTGGCGAACTCGGCGACGTTCACCGGCTGCCACTGTCCGTCGCGTTCGTTGTAGGGTTGGAGGACCTTGACGTAACGCGCGTCCACCGGACGGTGGAGCGTGATCTCGATGGTCCCGTCGGTAAGGAGCTCTATGGCAAAGGCGTGCTGTTCGCTCCAACTCCCGCCGCCGTTGGTGGTGCTCGTGAAGAGGCGAATCTGGTCGGTGTTGAGGCGCGTTGTCTGGTTGCTCAAGGGGTCCAGGATGATCTTGGTGACTTCGTAGACGGACAGCAGGTCCACACCGATGCCGGTGGCGGCGTAGTCGAATCGGTTCGAATGATCGGGCGCATCCCCGCCTTGCAGACTTGCTTCGGTCACCGGTGTTTGGGCGGGCGGAAAACAGAAACCCCGGACG
>JANQHT010000150.1 GCA_028282545.1 Spirochaetales bacterium | reverse complement strand
CTCTCGTCTTTTCTCTGGCCTACGTGGAGAGCCGGTTTGCGCCCGATGCGGTGAACATCAACGCTACATCTTCGGATCGCGGTCTCTTCCAGTTGAACTCCCGAACGTTTCGTGGACTCACCGAGGAGGATTTCTTTCACCCCGACGTGAATACGCTGCACGGCATCGAGTACCTCGAATGGTGCCTTGCACACACCTCTTCGGAGGAGCAGGCTTTGGTTGCCTACAACGCCGGTCTTTCCCGGGCGCGACGGAACGACGTTCCGCAGAGTACGCGCGTCTACATCTCCCGGATCATGGCGTACCGGCGCACGCTGAACGAGCGTTTCCGAACGTACATTCAGAATCGATTTCCGTCGCATGCTGCTTAGGTATCACCCGTGATTGTTGTTCTTGAACAGACCATCTTGCCAAAAGAGAAGGAAGAATTACGGTCGTTTCTGATCTCCCACGGGTATCGCGTACGGGAGATCAAAGGCGAGAGTGAGACGGTGTTCGGCGCCGTCGGCAGCGCGCAGGTAGACCTCCGTTCCGTTGAGGTCCTCCCCGGCGTTGCCCAGGTGATACCGATTTCCAAGCCGTACAAACTCGCCTCCCGCGAGTTAAAACGGAGCGATACCGTCGTAACCGTCGGGAACGTCAAGATCGGCGGGAATCGTATCGTCTCCTTCGCCGGACCCTGTTCCGTTGAAGGCCGGGAGGCGATCATCCGCACGGCGGAAATCGTCGCCGGTTCCGGGGCGGTAATACTCCGGGGCGGTGCGTTCAAACCGCGTACCTCGCCCTACAGCTTCCAGGGGCTCGGCGAAGAGGGACTAACGTACCTGCGGGAAGCGGGCGACAAAACGGGTATGCCCGTAGTGAGCGAGATCGTCTCCCCCTTGCACGTGGATACCATGGTGAAGTACGTCGATATGCTCCAGATCGGCGCCCGGAACATGCAGAACTTCGAGCTCCTCAAGGCGGCCGGCGCCAGTGGCACACCGATCATGCTCAAACGCGGTATGGCGGCCACGGTGGAAGAGTGGCTCATGGCGGCGGAGTATCTGCTTGCCCACGGAGCCGAAGACGTTGTGCTTTGCGAGCGCGGTATTCGGACCTTTGAAACGTATACGCGCAACAGTCTCGATATCTCCTCCATCCCCGTCGTCAAGAAGTTGAGTCACCTGCCGGTGATCGTGGACCCGAGCCACGCAACCGGGATTCGCGACAAGGTTCCGCCTCTGGCGCTGGCCGCCGTGGCTGCGGGGGCGGACGGAGTGATGGTCGAGGTTCACCCCGATCCCGATCACGCCCTTTCGGACGGACCGCAGTCCCTCTTCCCGGAACAGTTCGAGAAACTCATGCGCGATATCGAGGCGCTCTCACCGGTGGTGGGCCGCGAGATCGCGCGGCTGCCGCGGAATCGCGTCGTTGCCGACGAGTCGGTCTCCGGAGCGGATGGATCGGGCGCCGGAACGCGGGTCGGCTTCCAGGGCGCCCACGGTGCATTCAGCGAAGCCGCCGTGCTTCAGTTCTTTGAAACCCGGGAGGTTGAACCGGTCTCCAACGATTCGTTCCGTGCCGTTTTCGAGGGTGTGCTGTCCGGGGCGCTTCGGTACGGCGTCGTCCCGATCGAGAACTCCCTGATGGGTTCGATTCACGAGAACTACGATCTGCTGTTGCAGTTCCCGGACGTGACGATCGTCGGGGAGACCCAGATACGGATCGAGCACTCGCTTATCGGGTTTCCCGGGGTCACCGCCGATGAAATCAAAGAGGTGTACTCCCAAGGGCCGGGCATCGAACAGTGCCGGGAGTATATCAACGGATTCCCCCAGTGGAAGGTCGTGCCCTTCTACGACACCGCCGGTGCCGTCGCATTCGTTGCCGAGCAGAAGCAGCGCGATCGCGCCGCCATAGCCAACGCCCGCGCCGCTTCCCTCTACGGCCTAGCCGTCATCAAGGAGGGAATCGAAACAAACCCGCGCAACTACACGCGTTTCGCGGTGATCGCCCGGAGCGGGGCGCCCGTTCCGGAAAACGCGGACACCGCCACCATCGTCTTTTCGACGCCGGACCGACCGGGTGCCCTTTTCGAGTGCATGCGCATACTCGCCGACCGCTCCATCAACATGCACAAACTCGAATCCCGGCCAATCCCCGGAAAACCGTGGCAGTACATGTTTTACGTGGACCTGGAGCTTCCGGAGGACGCGGACACGTATACAAAGGCGCTCGACGACCTGTCCGGGACGGCCCGGGATGTGCGCGAACTGGGGCGGTTCAGGAGTTCCCGCTAGCGGGTATGGGCTCCGCCGTCAGGACGTGGGGGTAATCCCCAGTTTCTTGAGTTGTTCGATCTCATCGCGCTTGGCGACGTACGTGCTCAATCGTTTGCGGCTGCACGAGACGGCGTCCCGAATCGCTTCGCGCTCGTCCTCCATCGTCAGGAGACGGTGCCGCGTCTCCCGTTCGACCTCCGATTTCATGTACGTATCGATCGATCCGACGCGGCGTGCCGTGGCTTCCAGTTCGGTGATCTCCCGCGACGCGAAGTCCAGGAGCGATTCCTCGGACTGCGATTCAACCTTGCTCCAGCCGGCACCCATCCGCGCCATAAAACCGGAGTAGACGCGGGCGCGCTTTGCCGTGCGTGAAATGAAATCGTCCAGATCAACCTCTTCGCTCTGCCGAACCGTGGTCTCCGGATCGACGTATCCAAGCCGGATCGTGCGGGTGTTCTGCTCGCGCCCGCGCATTCGGTCCCACACGCGACGCAGCACCTCGCC
>JANQHT010000045.1 GCA_028282545.1 Spirochaetales bacterium | reverse complement strand
ATATCGAGACGTCGGGCCGCTTCGTCCATCTGCGACTCCATCGCGAAGGCAACCTGGGGAACACCAAAACCGCGCATTGCACCGGCCGGCGGATTGTTCGTGTAGACCAGGCGGCCCCGAAGGAAGAGGGAATCCACCGCGTAGGGCCCTGCACCAAAGGTGAGGATATTCTCAAGAATATCCGGCCCCAGTGAGGCGTAGCACCCGGTGTCGGCGATCACGTCCGATTCGACGGCAAGGAGCGTTCCGTCCGAGGCGAATGCGCTGCGGTAGAACATCTGGACGGCGTGGCGCTTCGGGTGCAGGCGAAACGACTCCTCCCGGGTGAGCACGACGCGCACGGGGCGACCCGTTTTGATCACGCCCAGCGCGAGCGCCCCCTGGAGGAGCATGTCTTCCTTGCCGCCGAAAGCGCCCCCCATAGGCGTCTGGTGAATGATGATCCTCTCCTCTGCAATCGCAAGGAGGCGCGCCAACTGCCTACGGTCATCGAAGGCCGCCTGCGTTCCGATCGCGATATGAACTCGCCCCGTTTCATCCTGCCACGATAGGCCCGCCTCGGGTTCGAGAAACCCGGGATCAACGACTTGGGTGGCGAACGTGCCCTCGACCACCACGGCGGCGCGCTCGGTTGCGGCTTCGACATCGCCTCGGATCAGACTTTGCTCGTGGCAGATGTTGTCGGGGCGACGTCCCATCTCTTCCGTCCGCAAGCACACCAGCGGTGCTCCCGGCTTGACCGCGTCCCGGGCGGAAAGAACTGGTTCGAGCGGTGTGTAGGCAACCTCGATCGCCTCTGCTGCGCGAGCAGCGCACCCCTCGTCGTCGGCAACGATGAACGCCAGCACATCGCTCACTGAACTCACGCGGGAATCGGCAAAGGCCCGTTGATCGTCGACGATGATGCCCAGCGCGTTTTCGCCGGGGAGATCTGCCGCGGTGAGAACGGCGTAGACGCCGGGGAGCGTCCGCGCGATGGTTGTGTCAATCGAGAACTCCGCGGAGGCGTGTTCACTGTACACGAAGCGGCCGATTAGGGCCTCCTCCGGTGGGCGTTGATCGGCGGCGTAGGGGAGGCCGCCGGTCACCTTTTGGACGACCCGTTTATCTCGAACGGAAGCACCCACTACCGTCTCCTTCCGGGGCGCGGCGGCCGCGGACTCCGGTGCCTCCGGAACAACAACCGTGCCCGACGCAACCATCCGCGCCGCTACGTCGACCGCGCGAACGATCGGCTGGTAGCCTGTACAGCGACAGAGGTGTCCCCTCAGAGCCGATCGGATCTCCTGTTCCGTGGGGTGCGCCGTTTTGTCCAACAGCGCCTTGGCGGACATGATGACCCCCGGCGAGCAAAACCCGCACTGGACCGCACCTTCCGCGATGAGCGCCTGTTGAATCGCGTGCAGATATCCAGGGGGCGCGAGACCTTCGATCGTTTCGATGGCGGTTCCCGGTACTCGCGCCGTGGACGTACGGCAGGCGCGAACGGGTCTTCCATCCACCAGGACGGTGCACGTACCACAGACGCCTTTTCCGCAGCCGTTCTTCGCGCCGGTCAGCCCGACCGTTGTGCGTAGCCAGGCGAGCAGCGTCACATCGGCGGTTGTCGGTAATTCGCGGCGCGTTCCGTTGACCCTGGCGTGCACCGTGCTATCCCGAGAGCGATCGGATGACCGTTCCTGAGAACGGTACCCACCGCAGGATTCGTTCCAGCCAACGGCGCGTTTCCCGGCTGTGCTGAAGCGCGCCACCGATCCAAGCGTGGCTGAAAACGCGTGCCGACGGTTCCGCGTTTAGCTGGACGAGCCAGTCCACCGCGGGCGACAGTTCGGGCTTTGTGTTCTGGGCGACGCCGCGGATCTGGATCGTGGCGGCACCGTGCCGGAACTCGCGGCGGGGCGGTACGACAAGCTGCCCAAACGCGGGTAGACCCACGGTAACGTTATGAGGCATGTCGTTGTAGGCAAAGAGATCGACGTCGCGGACAAAACCGCCGGTTGGGGCGGGCACGGTCAAACCCGACTCCTCCAGCAGGCGAGCGACCAGTGCGATCAGTTCGTTCTGGCCCAGGCAGAGCAGGAGGTGGTAGAGCCCGCGGCTGCCCTCCTCAATGGTGGGATACGTGTCGAGGAGGCCGTGCTTGAACATGACGTGGTCAAGGGCAACCTGGTTTCCGAAATCGTCGCGAATTTCCTTGAATGTGCTGCTGGAAAGCGATCTGTTTGCGGTGATCTGCGCCAGGAGGGTCGGCACGTGGGTCAGACGCTCTTCGGCGACAACCCTTACCGGAACGAGCTTGGGCCAATCGTTGGGGTTTGGCGGTTCTGCAACCGTATCGGCAAAATCATCATGGTCCATCTCGTACATCGGACCGGCGGGCTCGAGGATCCATATGCGGCCGTTTGAAACGGTTACCGCCACACCATCGATCATTCCGTGCGACCACTTGTAGAGCGAAATCGCCTGCCGGCTGAAGCGAACCTTCTCCGATTCGAGGCTCCTTTCGATGTCGCTCATTCCAACTTTGCGGAAGAAACCCACCGCCGTCGGTGTGCCAAGGACCTGCCTGTCCAAGAGATCAATGGCAAGGCTGTTTCCGGGGCCCAACTTCAGAAAGTGGTAGCGCACGATCTCCCATCATACCGACCATGACCCGATCGTTCCAAGTGTGGTATGACAGAGCCTGGTGTGACTGACCGTTTATGTGACGCGCGTGCCCTCAGAGATGTAGCCTCGTTCCGCGCCGTTACCGGTCAATTGCTCCTCCTCTCGTCGATCGGGTTGGCGATGATGTTCGTCCGCTTGATATTTGCTCCGCTGCTCGTCGAGATCCAGAACGACCTCGCGATCGGCCCCGCGCGATCGGCGCGGTTTTTCCTGTTCATTTCGATCGGATACACGGCGGCAATGCTCGTCTCGGGGTTCGTGGCCAAGCGCCTTCTTCATCGGGGCGCGATCGTCCTATCCGGTGCCGTGTGGACGCTCGGTCTTGTTCTGATAGCGATCTCGTCGGCCCTGCCGCTGGCGGACATCGGATTCCTCGTCCTCGGCATTGGTACCGGTCTCTATCCCCCATCCGGCGTTGCCTCCGTTAGCGACCTTGCGGCATCGGGGATTCGTGCGAGGGCCATCGCGGCAAACGAGGTGGGGCCGTCGGCCGCCTTTGTCCTGGCGCCGCTCTTTGTGAACGCCCTATTGCGGTTTGGGACGTGGCGCAGCGCGGTACTCCTTGCGGCGCTCGTCTCCGCCACGCTTACGGTGCTGTATGCCGTTCGAGGCAGAACCGGCTACTTCGCCGGCGAATCGCCGCGCGTCTCCAACGTCACGACGATTCTGAAGACCGGGCGCTTCTGGGCGTTGCTCGTCTTTTTTCTCATGGCCGCGAGTTCCACCATGGGGGTCTATTCGATCCTGCCCACGTTCCTGGTACGTACGCACGGTATCGAACTGGCCACCGTGAACGCCATTCTTGGTGCGTCGCGAGTGAGCGGCGTCGTCTTGGTGTTGCTGGCCGGACACATTACCGAACGCTTGGGCGTAAAAGTGACAATCTCGATCGTTCTGATCGTCACCGGCGTACTCACCGTCCTGGTCGGGACGATGTCGGGGACATCGTTGCTTGTCGCCGTGTTCTTGCAACCGATGGTGATATCCGTCTTCTTTCCGGCAGCTATCGTGGCCATGGCGGCCATGACGGCACCGGAACTCAGGAACGTCATCGTGTCGATCATGATTCCCGCCGTGAACCTCGTCGCCGCCGGCGTGTTCCCCTCGTTTATGGGTGCGCTGCTCGAGCAGGGGCGCGTCGGTTCGGGACTCGTGGCAACCGGGGTGCTGATGGTTGTGAGCGTTGTGCTCTTTCCGCTCCTGTGGGGGCGCGACCGTGCGTAAATGCGCCCGCGCTCGCTCGGTCGTCGTCACCGTGTTGTTGAGTACCACCGTGCTCCTCGGGTCGTGCGCAACCGCCCCGGACACGGCGTCCGTGGTCGTGGTACATGACCGGGGTGATGTCGACGGAGGTGATGAAATGACCGCGTCCGCGGAGCGTGTCGTCGCCGAAGCGCTGCGGATGGTCGGCCTGACGTCTCTGCCCGGTTCCCGGTACACCCTGGACTGTTCCGGCTTGGTCCTCCACATTCATGAGCGCGCCGGATTTTCCCTCGAAGAACCGTTTGCCCGAGCCGCCGGCAACGGCGTCGCGCGCCTCCATGCGGTGGGTGCTGAAGCGGGACTACTCGTTGAATCGGGTGCGGTTCGCCCGGGCGACGTCCTCTTCTGGGACAACAGCTACGACAGGAACGAGGACGGACGGTGGAACGATCAACTCACTCACACCGGCATCGCGGTGGACGTGGCCGACGATGGAACGATTATCTACGTCCACCATCACTATTCGAGGGGCGTCGTGGAAGCGCGTATGAACATACGCTCGCCGGATGATACCGCGGTGAACTCTCCCATGCGCATGAAGGGGCAACGAAATGGCGGTCGCGACGAGTACCTTTCGAGCCACCTCTTTCGCGGGGCGGCACGACTACACGAACTCGGATAATTTTGGTGGCGATCACCTTCAAGGGTAAGGTTCCCATCGCTTCAATGAGGCCAAGGCTAAACGTCCAAGACTGGTAGCAAAACACTCATCCTCGGGAACTTGGTGACCGGAGACTGGATGTTGATCATCCGGCCACGTTGACACAACGTGCTACCTGGCCTCCAGGAATTGCACTAACGATTCAGCCAACCACGAAATCCGCTCAGTCGCGACCGTATCGAAACGCCCGTCGGAATTACGGAGTTCCGCCGCCGCAACCTTCTGAACCGTTTCGAGTTCAACGAGTCCGGTAACAATCGGTCGTACGATCAGATCAACTGTCTCGGTTTGGCTGCCCGCCGTTCCACCCTGCGCACTCCGGAGTTGGTATCGAATAGTCCCGGTCGCATCTACTCTCGTTCCGACCTTGTCGAATCGCCTCTGCTCCAACAACCAATCGTCAATCGTCTGTTCCAATTCGACAACCGAGCTGCTGGGAATTACCACCTCTATCGTTCGATGCGCGTCGACTACGAGTGGTCCGGTTCCGCGATCGTTCGTTTGTCGGTGACGTTCAGCATCACGATGATTGCGTTCCGTTGCAACGTCGATGCGCGCTGGATCCGTCGCATCGACCGGGCCGTGGTCGGTGAAGATGGTCGCCGGATGCTTGGCGATCTCCGCCAACGCACGCTGACGGTCCATCTCCGAGCGCAACAGCTCGATCTGCTCAGGCGAGTACTTCCGGTTTCTTCCAACCGTCTCTGTATAGGTAACGAACGCGAGTTCAACGCAGGACGAGAGAGCCGTGACAGCCACCGCGACTGCGAAACCAAATACGATGAACAGATTGTATCGTTTCAACGGCATACGAATCGTCCCTACAACATTACAAACCACGAAACCTGGAATTGGTTACCGTGACTTCCAGATAACGCTGAGCTCACCGGCCGGCATGAAGCGAACATGCTATTCAGGAAGAGCCAAAAACTGCTGTAGGATCCCCCGTTGCCATTCACAAGCCGCTGTGATTCTATCTGCCCATGCAACCGTGGTGGAAAGAGACGACGATTTATCATATCTACCCGCGCAGTTTCCTCGATACAAACGGAGACGGGATTGGTGACCTTCCGGGCATAACGCAGAAGCTTCCGTACCTCCGGGATCTCGGCATCGGTGCAATTTGGATGGGTCCCGTCTTTCGGTCTCCCCAGGTTGACAACGGATACGACATCAGCGACTACCGCGATATCGATCCGCTTTTCGGCACGCCGGCGGATATGGACGCGCTGATCACAACGGCCCACGCCAACGGTATCCGCGTTCTTCTCGACCTCGTGTTCAACCACACCAGCGACCGGCACTCCTGGTTCACCGCTTCCAGGTCCGACCCGGGCGGTGAATTCGGTGACTACTATATCTGGCGCGACGCGGGAACAAACGGCGAGCCGCCCAACAACTGGCGCAGTTTCTTCAGCACGGGCGCATGGACGTGGTCGCCGGAGCGTAACCAGTACTACCTGCATCTTTTTACACCGGAACAGCCGGACCTCAACTGGGAGCACGAACCGGTCCGGCGCGCCCTATCGGACACCGCCAACTTCTGGCTCGACCGCGGGGTCGACGGATTTCGAATGGACGTGATCAATATGATCTCAAAGCGCCCCGGGTTGCCGTCGTTGCCGGGCGGCGTGAACACGGTAACGGAGCACCCCTGGCGGGGGGTATACATCGACGGTCCCCGCGTTCTGGAGTACCTGCAAGAGTTTCGTTCGCGGCTTCATCGTGCCGACGAGATCGTCCTGGTGGGTGAAACGCCCAACGTCACGCCGGAAACGGCTCGGTCGTACACGGATGCCCGCAATCGGGCTCTCGACATGGTGCTGCTTTTTGACCACGTCGCCCTGGATCACGGAGTGGGCGGCCGGTGGGACCCCCGTCCCTGGCAACCAAGGGAGATGAGGGAGGTCATCGGCAGGTGGCAGGGGGCGTTGGAAGAGCCGTCCTGGCCGAGTCTCTACCTGTCAAATCACGACCAGCCGCGAGTGGTGTCCAGGTACGGCGACGACGGCCGGTACCGCTATGAGAGCGCTACCGCCCTGATGACCGCCTTTTTTCTGCAACGCGGTACGCCGATTATCTACCAGGGTGACGAGATCGCCATGGCGAACTTCCCCATGGAGACCGCTGAAGATATTGTGGACATCGAAAGCGGGAACGCCTACCGCGACCTGGTCGCCCAAGGAATCGATGAGGGTGAAGCGTTTCGCCGGATTGCAGGTGTTGCCCGGGACAACAGTCGGACGCCCATGCAATGGACCGACGGCGAGAACGCCGGTTTTTCTCCCTCCGGGGCGACCCCGTGGTATCCGGTCAATCCCGACCACGACGAGTGGAACGTGGCGGCGCAGGCTGCCGGCGACGGTACATCCGTTCTCCGCTACGTGCGGGAACTGATCGCGCTACGCCATTCGAACGATGAACTGCTGTGCGGGGGCTTTGACGCTATCGCCGTGGACCGGGACTCGCCGGTTGTCGCCTACCGACGCTCGCTGGAATCCGGCGAGTCAACGGTTGTCGTCGCCAACCTCTCCGCCGAACCCTGCCCATGGACGCCAGGGGCCTACGCTTCCGACGGGGAGCAACCGAAGTGTCTCTTCGGCAATTACGTCGATCACCGGGAAGCTCATCACGATTTGCGCCCATGGGAGTGCCGTGTATACCAGGGGTGAGGAGATCGCCAACGCTGCCACCCACGGCGCGGGGTTCGTTTTCGCGATAGCGGCAACGGTTCTGCTCGTTGTCCGCGCGGCGGTGGTCTCCGATCCGTGGCGGATCGCGACGTTTGCCGTCTTCGGGGCGTCCATGATCGTTCTCTACGCAGCGTCAACGCTCTATCACGTTTGCCGTTCGGAGGATGCCAAACGGCTCCTCAAGAAGTTTGATCACATCTCCATCTTCTACTTGATCGCCGGTACGTACACGCCGGTGACGCTGGTTGCCATGCGCGACGACTGGGGTCTGGTGATTTTCGCCGTGGTCTGGATCCTCGCCGCGGCGGGAACGGTTTTCAAGGTGTTTTTTACCGGTCGATTCGGCGCTGTGTCGACCGCGATCTACGTCGCGATGGGGTGGATCGTGGTGTTGGCGATCGTGCCGCTCGCGCGCAGCGTTGACCGACGCACCCTGGTGTGGATCATTGCCGGAGGCGTGACGTACACCAGCGGCGTTCTTTTCTACGTGTGGAAACGCCTTCCCTACGGGCACGCCCTTTGGCACGTCTTCGTGCTCGGCGGAAGTGCCTGCCACACCGTGGCGGTTGCGTCGCTGTAGGTGTTTCGTAACATTTCGTTTCGCCGGGTCGGGTTCGTCATCTTAGTCCGTTTTGATCATCTTTTTTAGGGAAACGATGCGCCGCGCCGGCGCAACCCCGTTGGGACAAACGATGCTGCATTGGATGTGCCGTTGGCATCCCCAGACCCCGTCCGTTCGGTCGATTTCCCTTAGGAGAACGTCACGCCGCGCCGGGTTCTTCTCGATCTCCCTGTGGTACGCGGCGAGTGCGGCGGGGCCGGTGAACCTCGCCGAAATCGGACACGCCGACTCGCACAATCCGCACTCGATGCAGTCTTCGAGGCGCGTGTAGCCGTCCAAATCCGGTGGAGATTCCGCACCGGGGTGAGCCTCACTAAGGCGCAGGTAAGAGGCACCTTTGGGAAAGTCATCGAAGAGCGGTGTTGGGTCAACGGCCAGGTCGCGAATGGTTGGGAACGGGGTAAGCGGACGCAGTTCGATCTCCTCACCCGCTTCCTCCAGCGTGGCGAGACACGCCAGTTTTCGCTCGCCGTTCACCAGCATGCCGCAGGTTCCGCAGGAACCGTGATGGCAGGAGTGCCGGTAGAGTAGATCCGGCGCCGCCGTTGCGCGGATGATCTCCAGGGCGTCGAGCACCGTTCGCGCCTGCCGTTCGTCGAGGGTGTATTCGCGGTCGTTCTCACCGGGAGAGGCGATGCGGATGACGCGGCGAAGATTTGTTTGGTCGTTCACGCCGATACCCTCCGGTAGTAGTCACGGTGCGACAGGAGCGGTTCGATGTGCGTTGTACAGGGGATGGTGACACCCAGGTCCGAACAGAGACGATCCACGGTGATCTGCGCCATGGCGCGGAGCGTGGTCGCCTTGCCGCCGATGATCGTGTACAAACCGGCGGCGCCGTCCCCTTTGTGGTGAACCACCGCGAAGTCGCGACTATGGGCGCGCCCGTCCTCGGCCGGGCCCGCTGCTCCTGCAAGGGGGCGCGCAGCGGCCCACACCGCATGGATAGGTTGATCCGAGAATCCCGGTACCAGTTCATCGGCGCATCGCATGAGGAACGGGACGTCTTCATCCCTGGCCAACAGGGCGTCGCGGTTGTCCGTTGTCCACTGAGTGGTTCCGATGATCGAAAGCTTCCGCTGCGGCACGACGATATCTCCATCGCCGGGGGGACGGAGACGACTCACTACCATGTTGCACAGGCGTCCCCGGACCGCGATCAGCGTTCCCGGCGCCGGTGTGATATCCACCGTGACACCGGCGAGGCGGGCAATGTGACCGGCCCAGGGACCTCCCGCGTTGATCACGATGTCGGCGGGAAGGTGCCTCTCTCGCGAAGGGCCGGACCGAAGATCGCGCACGGTCACCCCGGAGACAACCCCCTGGTTCGTGTCGATACCTATCGCCTCGTGCCAGGGCCGTATCCGTGCGCCCCGGGCTCGCGCCGATGCAAAGAACTGCAGGGGCAACCGGAATGCATCAAACGTACCGTCCGGTACCAGAACCGCCGTGCGCGTCGCGGGATTGATAGCCGGTTCGTAGCGCAGCGCTTCCGCGGGTAAAAGCTGCCTGGCGGGGATGCCGGCTTCGTCGCAGGCGGTCAGGAATCGATCCACGAACGTCTCATCCTCCTCCGTCAGCGCCAGGAACAAGCCGTAGTTCATTTCGATCGTGTCTGCGGCGATGCGGCGTAAGATATTCACCTCTTCCATGCACTCCCGGGCGATCTCGCGGTCGCCCATGGCGTAGCGGGCGCCGGAGTGCAGTTGGCCGTGGTGACGGCCGGTCGTCCCGGAGGTGAGTTCGCCCCGTTCGATCACGGTGCATGTGAATCCGCGTGTGGCCAGGTCGTAAGCGAGGGCCGCCCCCGTACCGCCTCCGCCGATAATCACGACGCGAACATTTGTTACATCGATATGCTTCATCTGTTCACGATTTTACCGACCGGCACTCCCCACGGCAAGCCGGCCGTGCAAACCGTACGGTATCGTCACGTGTTCCCGCCGCACCACCGCCTGATCGCGGCCCGGACCGACCGCGACATCTCTTTGGTAAACGGCGCGGCCATTTTTCGGGCGTAGTAGTGCTGTCCGAGGTTTGCGGTGTTATCGAAAAAGGTCCGCTTCTTGAAGAGGGCCTTCACGATCGGGTCCGCCATGCGGTCGAACTCGGAACGCGAACGCCGGTGGTACCGATCCTTTGACAGGACAAAGGACGCGTCAAAGCGAGGCATTCGCCGCGGAGCACCGTCGCGGCGTGCCGGCGGATGGCCGAATACCACCATCGTCATGGGCATCACCCACGGCGGAAGTCCGAGCAGTTCAACGTGCTCTTCGTAATTCTCCAGGATGTCTCCCACGTAGCAACTCGCCAGCCCGATCGATTCCGCGGCGATCACCGACGTTTGCGCCGCTACGAGTGCATCGCAGGCGGCGATAAAGAGATCTCCTTCAACGGGAGTTGTGAATTCGATTCCGCGCTCTTTGCACATCGTGCGCACGTCACACGCCTCGAAGTAGTCGTACCAGCGCTGATAGTCGGCGCAGAAAACCCAGACCATAGGCGCCTTGGCAATGAAGGGCTGGTGATCGCACGTTTCGGCCAACCGCGCCTTGGTCGATTGCGACTCGACTTCGATGATGTGGTAGAGCATCATGTTGCCCGCCGTGGGGCTTCTGAGCGTTGCCGCCAGAATCGCTTCCCGCTCTTCCGGCGACACGGCCGTGTCCGCGAACACCCTGGTCGATGCTCGCGCCTCGATTACTTGAAGCGTTTCGTTTCGCATGGGTGCAGTATAAACGAAGAGGCACCGGGGTGGTGGTTATCCCGCGAGGTTCGTTCTCCCGTCACGGAGTTCGCTAAGACCATCCACGACCGCCCGCGACGCGGCGATGAGGCGTTCGAACTCTTCCTCGAGTGTCGCCCGTTCGCAGGTCTCCCGCCCTTGAACGATCGTTGTCAGTGCCCGGTGCAACTCGCGGTGCGCCGTGTCGATATGGGTGAAGCTATCTCCGTCACCCACAACGGCGCGACCGGGTCCGCTCAACCATTGCCCCAGCGAACATCCGGTGTGGTCCGCTACCGTGGCCGGATCGATCGACATCGTCCCGTCGAGAACCGCCCGCGCCTTGGCGACCCATCCGGCGTGATCGAGAATAATCGTGGAGATCTCGACGCGTTGCGTTGCAACGGACTGCCGCACTGTGTGGTCGCTGGATACGGTGAACTGCCCGAGCTGCGAAAAGAGGTTCGCCAGTTCCGATAGGTTTTTTTGCGCCGTGTCGCCGATGGTGCCGGCGATGAGATTTACCCGCGCCGCTTCACTCTTGATGGTCGCCATTCCCGCCTGCACTTCCGAGGCCGCACCGGTAATGCCGGTGAGCATAGACCCGACCTCGTCGGCGCCCGACTTCATTTCGCCGGTTCTCCCGCGGATTTCGCCGGCGATTCGCAGCAGATCCTCTGCGGCATTGACGACATCTCGACTGGCCACCGTTAATGCCTGCATACTCTCAACGATCTCTTTGAACGAGTCGGTTGACTCGGTTACGCCGGAACGTATCGATTCAAAGGCCTCTCCCGTGGCCGCGTTTGCGTCCACGACTTCGTTGGCGTTGGCCGCGAGGTCTTTTATTGTCCGCGAGATTTCGCCGGCGCTGCTCGATGTTGACTCGGCAAGTTTTCGGATCTCGTCGGCCACAACGGCAAATCCCCGACCCGCGTCACCGGCGTGGGCGGCTTCAATTGCGGCGTTCATCGCAAGCAGGTTCGTTTGTGCCGCCACGTTATTGATCACGGTTATCAGATCGAGAATGCCGTCCATCCGCTCGCCGATCGACCGGGTCAGGTCAAGGGTGCGCTCCAGGGCGCGGCTCCCCGCTTCCGTGGACTCTCGGAGTTTTTCGGAGTACTCGACTCGTTCATCCGCGATCCGGTTCACGTTCTGAATCGATGTCGACATCTGTTCCATCGAGGACGTTGTCTGCGTGACCGCCGAGGATTGCTCTTCAGCGCGTCTTTTGAAACTGTCGGCAATGGCGTTGATCTTCTCCATCGCCGCGGAAGCCGACTGGATCGAAGACGCCAGCGAGGCGAATTGAGTTTCAATGTGCTCCACTCTGCCGGATATGGTGCTGGCTGCCCCAAGCGACTCCTCGAGCTGTTCCGCGAGACCGCTGTTGATAGCCTCTGAAGCTACCGCGCTTTCCTGGACGTTTGAAACAAGGGTTCGAATTGACCCCACCGCGTTCGCAAAATCGGACATCAGTGAGCCGATCTCGTCGGTACGGCTGGATTCAATGCAAACTCCGAGATCGCCGTCGCCAAATTCGTGAATGTGTCGCGTCAAGGCCGACAGCGGCATGAGCGCACGGTACACGGTGACCACGACCGCAAAAGAGAGGACGATGACCAGAGCAATTACGACGGTAAAGGACGTGGATATTCGCGACAACGTCGAGTCTGACTGTTCCTGGATCGCGGTAACGATCTGATGAATCTCTTTCCGCAACGCGTTCGCTTCCAGTACTCCGATTCGGTGCGCCGCGGAGTCTATCACCGGCGACCGTTCATCGGCGTTTTGCACGATCTCGAGATCGGCTGAAAAACTATTCCACCGCGATTCCCAGGCGGATATCATTACCCCGATCTCATCCGGCCATTCGCCGTCTTTTATATCCTGAAGGAAACGCGTGTAGATCTCGTGCTCGGTTTCCGCTTCCGATCGGAGGGCGGCCCGTTCCGACGATAGGGAGGTATCGAACAACTCTTCCTCCAGCAGTGTCCGATACGACTGTTCTGCCAGCGATCCCAGGAGGATGGTTCGCATGCGCTGGCTTCCCGACTTATTCACGGCCTCGGCAAAACCTGCGAGACCGTGGAACTGAACGAGGGTAAAACTAAACGCCACGGCGCTTGCAACGGCCAGGGCCGTTACAAGAAGGACGATTCGTCTTCGTGTACTTGTTTGTCTCATGGCTCTCCCTTCATTTCTCGCTCATGGAGGCCGGGAAGTCAAATTTCTCGATCGTGACCGGAGTTCAAACTTCCATTAGAATCGTCCCGGAGATTCTGTACGTTGGCGACGCCGAACCGCACATCCTTTTCGCTTCTCGTAAAACCCGCCGGCGCGGACTGTAACTTCCATTGCGGGTACTGTTTTTACCTTCCAAAGGCGTCGCTTTTCGCAGATGTATCTCAGCCGCGAATGACCCTGGAGACCGCCGAAGCGATGCTGCGCGCCTATTTCGCCACACCGCAACCGGTCTATTCCTTTGGATGGCAGGGCGGCGAACCGACGTTGATGGGAATCGATTTTTTTCGTGAAGTACTAACCCTGCAGCGACGCCTGGCGCCCCCGGGCGCGCGCATCGCCAACGGCTTACAGACGAACGGGTCACTCCTGACAGCGGAGTGGGCGGCGCTCTTCAGGGAATACGACGTCCTGGTTGGACTGAGCATCGATGGTCCGCAGGAGATTCACAATGCCCATCGTCACTGGGCCGCCCGCGTTCCCCTAGCGCGCGGACGGGCCGGCTCCGATGACAAGCCGGGCGCGGCCCGGGATACGGGGATAGGAACTCACGATCGAGTCGAGCGATGTGCCCGGTTGCTCCGGGCGGAAAAGGTGGCTTTCAACGCTCTCACGGTCGTGGGGGCCCACAACGAAGACCATCCGCTCGAAGTGTACGATTACCTCCGTTCGCTCGGCATTCGCCATATGCAGTTCATCCCGCTCGTGGAGTGGGGCGCCTCATCGAGCTACTCCGTTTCTCCCGAAGGGTGGGGGACATTCCTCAAGGCGATCTTTGACCGCTGGTATCCGCGGGATGTGCGGCGTGTCTCCATTCGCCATCACGATTCGGTTCTCGAACTACTGGCGCTCGGACGGTACAACGTGTGCACCATGTCCGGTTCATGCGGCGGTCACCTTGTGGTGGAACACACCGGCGACATCTTCCCCTGCGACTTCTACGTTGAGTGGGATCTCCGCCTGGGAAACGTCCGGGACGAGGGTACGGACAACCCGCTCGTCGCCGCCGAGTCGAGCCGGCTGCGCCGGACGTTCCGTAAGCAAAAGGCACGATGGGACGCGGAATGCGCCGGCTGCGACTACCTGCGCTTCTGCGGCGGCGACTGCCCCAAGATGCGGCCCAGCGAAGGGACATCTCACCTCTGCGAGGGGTGGCGCGCCTTCTACGGCCACACCCTGGAGCGCTTTCGCGGTCTCGCCCGCCTTGTACAGGACGAACGGGCGGAGAGGTTACGTCTTCGCGGATAAAACGGCCTCGTTCAGCGTCTTTGGACTGGGAATGATCGATTCGAAGGCGAGCTTCCCGTTGATGTAGATACTCGGCAACTGTTTGATCCCCATCTTCTTGCCGCGCACGATGTTCTCGATCCTGGTCGCCTTGTATTCGACAACTTCGATTCCGTCGCCGAATTCGCGTTTGGCGTCCATGGCCGACCGGTACATGTATGTGCAGGCGGCACACGTGTCGGAGTCGATCGTGAAGACTTCGATCAGCGTCCGCTCAAGATTCCCGTAGTCGGGCAGATCGATATCGATGTGGGGTAATTCCTGCGTGTAGTTCTTCACCAGCTCTCGGGATCGTTCCGTTTGATGGACCGCCTGTTCGCAGGCAACGGTATTCTCGATCGGAATATCGTAGGGCATGTCGCATCCGGGGCTGACGACGAGATTTGTGTGATCAACCGCGTCAAGCTCGTCGATCACGACCTTCATGTTGTCCTGCTGGTTCCCGAAGAGCATCACCGTTGCCAGGGGGATGTTGCCGGCCATCACGATGTTGTGGCGATCGGTGATCTTTTTCGCCTCGGCGAGGTTGATGTTCTCGTCGATAGAAATCCCGTCGGGACCGGTTGTACACATGACCTCGATGTTCCGCGTGGCGTCTCCGCAGACAAAGAAACTCGACATTCGCCGCGCTTCCCGGATCGTCGAAAATACGCGCGTAAACGGCTTCGTTAGGAATTCTTCGAAGTGGTCGGGTGAGATCTGCGAAACCAGGGGATCCACAGCGGCGAGCACATCCGCGCCGGCGTCAATGTACATGGAGACCATCGCTTCGGCGACCCCGGTTGTATAGTCCAGCAGGGTGTGAACGTAGTCGGGATCGTCGAACATGTCCATGAAGATGTTTGTTCCCCGCAGGTGCGACGCCAGTGTGAAAGGGCCGCAGAACAGCCCGTAGAGCGCGGTTGTTTCACCCACGGCGTCCCGCATGTGCTTCATGGCCAATAGGGCCATGGGAAGCCTGCCGTCGGAGGGCCCGGGGAGCCGGTCCGGAATTTCATCGGTCGCTTCGAGCGGGTGCGACGTCACCGTTGGGGGTGCATCATCACTCCACAGAAGGTCGCAGCCGAGAATCTCCGCCTCGAGTTGAAGGTCGAACATGATCGGCAGGCCGTCGGGCCGATAGATTCGGTGCGCCTCTTCGAGCGACCGGATGAGTGTCTGTTCGTCGGTGTACACCTCGCGGGCGTTTTTCCCGATCAGTTTTCCCGCGTGAACGCCCGCAAAGGGCACCCAGGCGACGTTGTCCACCGGTTTGTGGTCAAAAGTTGTAAGAACCCGTTCTTTTCCCGTCATCGTTTTACCTCCTCGAAGATCACCAGGCCGGGGGTGATACCGTTCCCGTCTCCGGCAGTCCGTTCCACGTTCACGCGGCTCCCCGCCGTATCGTGCTCCATCTTCCGTACGTCGCCGCCGCCTGACTCGGCAGCCAGACCCGTTCCATCTCACTAAACTCGGTGGTGTGGACCGATGCTGTCGGGTTGATTTCCGCAACTACAGCGCGCGTCTACCCCGATCGATCCGAAGTCATTTACATCGTACTTTTGCCGGCTCCAAGGAAACCGGCGAGTATCCAGACTGGTTTCATCGGTGTCGTTCCTAGGCAGCGCCCACGAGACTCAGCGCGGTCTCGGCTGCGCTCGCGGCGTCAGCGGAGTAGGCGTCGGCACCGATCGAATCGCAGTACTCCTGCGTGATCGGTGCACCCCCCACCATGATCTTCACCCGCGCCCGGACCCCCGCTTCCTCCAGTGTTGCAACGACGTTCTTCATTTCCGTCATCGTCGTCGTGAGAAGCGCCGAGCAACAGACAATGTCGGCATTGTGTTCCTGAGCTGCCGTTAGAAAGCGTTCCGCCGGTACGTCCGTTCCCAGATCAACGATCGCGAATCCCTTGCCCTCCATCATCATTTTGACCAAGTTCTTGCCGATGTCGTGCAGGTCACCCTTGACCGTTCCGATAACGACGGTTCCCTTCGACTCGACCGCTTCGTCCACGAGCAGGGGCTTCAAGATTTCGATGCCGGCGGTCATTGCCCGGGCGGCGATAAGTACCTCCGGAACATAGATCTCGTTCGCCTTGAAACGACGACCTACCACGTCCATCCCCGCCATCAGCCCCCGTTCGAGAACCTCTTTGGCCGGCGTCCCGCCGTCGATCAGTTCCTGCACCAGGGCTTTCACGTCTTTGGCTTTGCCCTTCTGCAACGCTTCCGATACAGCTTCCAGACTCATACCTCTACCTCCTCGAAGGTCATGTGCTCGATATAGCGCTCGGAAAAGAGCGCGCAGCCGCTTAATTCAACGTACCGTGTCGTGGCGGCGATCGCTTCCATTCGTTCCAGACTGCCGGCGTTACGGATCACCTGGACGGCACCTTTACCGGCAGCGTTGTCAACGGCGACAAAACGTGAAGCCGGCAGCGGCGGTAGCAGTCCGACCCGGACCGCGCTTCCAGGTCGCAGGTGGCTGCCGAAACCCCCGGTGAGGACCACGCGACTGATGTCCGCGGCGGTGATACCCGCTTCGTCGCAGAGAACATCCATCCCGGCGCGAATTGCCGCCTTGGCGAGCTGAACCTCGCGCAGATCGCGCTGCGTTACGTAGAGATCCGGGGCGTAGCGCACGGCGGCACCGTCGTCCCGATCGACAACGAGGGAATCCCAGGCGCCGCACGGTGCCGCGTTCATCCGTCCCGTTTCGTCCACGACACCGTCTGCCACAAGGGTTGCCGTCATGTCGAGCAGGCCCGATCCGCAGATACCGACCGGCGGTTCACCGGCGATCGTGTCACATACAAAGCGGTCACCCTCGCGCTTCCACGACGTGACGGCGCCGCTCACGCCGCCTACACCGGAGCTGATGACGGCCCCTTCGAAGGCGGGGCCCGCCGCCGTGGCGCAGGCGATGAGCGCTCCGTCGTGCCGCAGCATCGCCTCTCCGTTGGTTCCGATGTCCACGAGTAGCGTGGTCCCTCCGACGCGATCCAGGTCCACCGCCACGGCGGCGCTCGTAATGTCGCCACCCACGTACCCCGAAATAGCGGGAAGCAGAATGACGGGTCCGGATACATCGTGCCCCACGACGTCTGATCCGAGTTCGAGAGTCTCCGTGAACTCCGGACGAAAGGGGGCGCGCCCGATGGGCGATGGATCTACGCCGGCCACGATGTGAAGCATCGTGGTGTTTCCGGAGATGATGACCATTCCCGGCCGCGCGCCGTTCTCGACCGCCTCCGTGACGCCACCGATCATCTCACCGATCTGCGATCGGATCGCGCTCACCAGGCGCAGGCGCTCGCGCTCGCCGCGATCGCCGTAGGCGATTCGACTGAGGACGTCCGCCCCAAAGAGGCTCTGCCGGTTCATTTCGGCGAGCGCCGATAGGGGCGCACCCGTGGCGGTATCAACGGCGTAGGCGGCGACCGTGGTAGTACCCACGTCCAGGGCAATCGCGATTGGACCCGCTTCCCGGGCGCGGCACCACACGTCCGGCGGAGTAGCAAACGCGGGTAGCTCGTCCTTGACGCGAGCCCTATTGCTGTGAACCGGAACTTCCACGGCGGAGATGTGCTCGGACGTGTGAAGACAGGCGAGGCGGACGCCGGCGGTCAGCTCTTCCTCGGTGATGAACCGTCGGTCGCCGGGGAGCGGTGGGGGAGCCGCCCCGGAGATATGGACGCGGCACTTGCCGCACCGTCCGTTACCGCCGCAGGGGGCGGGAATCTCCACCGGCGTTGAGAGGACCAACGCTTCCAGGAGCGTGAGGTCGTCGGTACACAAAGGTATGGGAACGAGAACGCTACTCGCCATCGGCCTGCTCGGCAACGGCCCGGGTTACCACGATCTCATACTCCGCGTCGACGCCGACGTCGACGGTTTCCCCTGGTCTGCAGACGAGAGTTTCCCGTTCGTTCCACTGCCCGTTGACGATGCGATCCAGCAGGCCGCTGTCCCCGTCAATCACCTCCATCTCCCATCCGTACTCTTCCGCTACGGTCCGCACAAAGGCTTCGTGTTCCGGACGGGCCACCTCGGGCCAACGGATGTAGGCCGATCGCGAGTACGCGTCCATCTGTTCACGCCGTTGTTCGGCGAGGAACTCGCCGTTCTCTTCGCCGTAGACGGCGGCGAACCGTTCGGCAATGAGGCTGCAACTATCGCCGACCGGAAACGTCGACTCCTCGATCCAACCCGGACTAAACCAAAAGGTGCCCGGCTTGGCGTTGAACTCCCGTTGGTACCGCTCGTGCGAACCCAGCAGGATGGCGATACAGTCGTGGCAGCGGGGAACGATGAGGGGAAGGCGCCGCGTGGTGACGCCGGAAATCGCGCGCGAACAGAGCCCGAATCCGAGGATGATCGCCGAGTACTCCTCCGGTGGACGGGTGACGGCGTCGGGTGAATCCGCGGGCGCTTCGGCGGCGTCTACTTCAGCCTGAATCGCCGCTCGAAGGAGGGAAGGGTAGTTGTGGAGTCCCTGGCGAACCCAGGCGATATCAAGAACGGCGCTCGAACGCGCCGCGAGCATCGAGAGTTCACGCATAAACACGCGGCACGCGATCACCTTGAAACGCACGGTGGGATTCTCTCCCACCAACGACGAACTTGCTATGACATTTATGCTTCTTATATAATAATTATGATGTTTTCGTTCAGTTCCGCGATCGATGCCGCCGTTGAAACGGCGCGGGCAACGGCAATCCCCTGCGCGGTCATCGATCGTCGCGGTGAAGTGCTGTACCCGGTAAAACGCCGCGATTACCCGTGTCGTATGTGTCGCGTAGCGACCGGGATGGCCTCCGCGCGGAGGGATATCGCGGAGAATCACGCGGAACGGGCCTTCCAGGCGGAACGGATCGGCGTGGCGCAGATTTTCCTCTGCCCCAGCAACCTCATGCATTGGATTGCGCCCGTCCGCGATGCAACCGGCGTTCGTGGTGCGCTTGTCGGTGGTCCCGTGCGCCTGGCGGAGGGCGATACGGGTTTCCAGTCCGACATCCTCGAACCGCTTCGTCATACCTCCCAGGTCGTGGCGAGCGCCCAGGAATCGGGTTTGCGGGAACTCTACGAATGCATCCCGATCGTAGGAGCCGCGCGCGTCCAGGCGCTTGCGTCATCGCTGAGCCGCGTTGCCCGAGATGTTTCGGCTACGGCGACGGAGGAACGGGGCAGCGATCGCCTGCAGAGAGAGTCGCGGATCAACGAGTATATCCAGGAACTCAAGCGCTACCGCCACGACGAGGGTATGCAAGCCGACATCCCCACCTATCCGCTCGAACGGGAACAGGCGCTCCTGGAAGCGATCGGATCGGGCGACGACGACCGAGCCCAGGCGATCCTGAACGAGCTCCTGAGCCACGTCTTTTTCCGGTTGGGAGCGGACTTGGAGCGCATCAAG
>JANQHT010000038.1 GCA_028282545.1 Spirochaetales bacterium | reverse complement strand
CCGGGATGTCTCCTCGTTCCACGCCGGGGATGGCCGCCATCGCAAGGCTGTGCGCCGCCCGGCCGAAGGGTGAAGTGATGCCGCGCAGCGAGAGCAGGTAGGCGGTCTGTTCGAGGATGACCACGGCGCGATCGCGTTCCGAGAGATAGGGCGCGGCCAGGGCTACCGGCGCGCGGAGCGGCAGCCCCGTAGCCTCACTCGCCTCGAGAAGGACCGGCGCATACTCCCGCTCACGATCAACTACCGGTTCACCGTAGGGGCGCGGCGCCGACGATGGATAGATTCGTTCCAGGTCCACCACCCGCTCCGGCCACTCCCGCCGCGCCACGTCAAAGAAGTGCTCTTTCTGACGCCCCTCCTTGAGCGTCATCCCACCGGCCACCACGAAGTGTGCGCCGGCGTCGCAAAATGCCTGGAGCGCGCGCCGGACGGACGCGGCGTCGTCCGTGATGTAGGGAACGAGGGGCAAGAGGTAGACGCCGCAGGCGAATCCTCGACTGGAGAGGCGTTCGAGCAGGGCCAGTCGTTCCGACGGCAGCGGCACCCCCGGCTCCAGGCGCCGGCCCGTGGCGTCGTCAACCGTTGAGAAACTGAAGCTGATGATCGCCCTGGTCTGTTCGTTGATATCGCCGAGGATATCCACGTCTCGTTCGATGCGCGTTGACTTGGTGAGCATATGGACCGGCCGGTGGCGGTCCCGGAGCACCTCCAGCACCCGCCGCGTCAGCCGGTACGTGTCCTCCGCAGCCTGGTACGAGTCGCAGACGCCGCCGCCTACGAATATGAGGCCCGGGTCCATCGGTTTGCGCTTACGGGCGGGATCGAGTTCGCGGGTCAGAACGTCCACGGCGTTGATCTTGACCGCCACGTCGCGACCAAAGGTACCCTCCACCTGGTACTTCTCGGCGCGACCGTCACAGTAGACGCAATCGTGGGCGCATCCCCGGTAGAGATTCATCCCGTAGCGCCCAAGGAACCAGGAGTCGACCCGTTTCTGCTTCCGAAGAATCGACTTCGCAGTAATCTCGCTGACCGGCACTGACACAAGTGTACAGGAAAGAGCACGCATCGTGTGGCAAAGCGGTCGATCGTCGCCTACTATTTGAAGGAAGGCCTCACGTGAGACGCGTACCATATACTCGGTTCCAGTTCCGGTTCATCCTCGTGCTTCTGACACTCCACACCGCCTGCGCCGCCGATGATATAGGCGTCGTGAATGGGACGATCGACTTGCGTAACTGGGACCCTCTTGCCGACGGTCCCGTGGAACTGTCCGGCACTTGGGACTTTTCCTGGACCGCCTCCGGCGATGTGGACGCCGGCGAGATCGGGGTTCCCGGGTTCTGGAACAACGGCGGGACGCGCTGGGAAGGGCGCCCGGGGATCGGCCTAGGCACCTACCGGCTACGCGTGCTGCTGCCGGACGCTTCGCCACCGGTCGCGATCAGAACTGGAAGCATCCACACCGCCTACGAACTCCGGGTGAACGGCGTCCGGACAACGGGGAGCGGAACGGTGGGGAACGACCGTGAATCGTCCAGGCCGGCCGTTGCCTTCGATGTAGCGGCGATCGACACGACCGAATCCGACATCGAGATCGAAATAGAAGTGTCCAACTTTCATTACGCCCGTGGCGGTATCCCCGGTCCGCTCTTTATTGGTGCGGAGGTGGATCTGCGTCGCCGCGTCCAAAACGCCCGCCTCCGCGACGCCTTCCTGGGAAGTGCGATCGCCGCCATGGCACTCTATTTCCTCATCCTGCACCTGCTGCAGCGTCGCGACGGGTCTGCACTCTGGTTTGCTCTCTTCTGTCTCGCCTTAGTGGTTCGGACTCTCGTAACCGGTGAGATCATCGCGGCCGAGATCATTCCGACCTTGAGCTGGTATTCGCTGATACGGCTGGAATACGCGTCGTTCTACCTGGCGGTGCCGTTGTTCCTCACGTACCTGCACGCGCTCTTCCCGGCGGAGACGCACCGTCGTGTGTTGCAGGTGTCACAGTTCACCGGCGGCGCATTTGTGCTCCTGGTGATCGCAACTCCGACCACCCTGTACACCCGCTCCGTGTATCTCTACCAGGCAATCACCGTTCTGGCCGGCCTGTACGCGTTGTACGTTCTGTCCCGCGCCACCGTCGCGGGACGTGTCGGGGCACGCACCCTCGTGGCGGGGTTCCTCTTTCTCTTTGTAGTTGTGATACACGACATCCTGCACGCGAACCAGGTCGTCATGACCGAGTCAATGTTTCCGGTGGGGTCGCTCATCTTCCTGTTCTCCCAGGCGGCGCTTGTGGCGCGCCGGAACGCTCACGCCTTCGAACTTGTTGAAACGCAGGCGTCGGAACTGACCGAGAAGAATCGTGCCTTCCAGGAGGAGATCGGCGAACGACAGAAACTCGAAGGCCGGCTCCTCATGACGCATCAACAGCTCGAGGAGGCGCGGATCGGCATGATCCTCGGCCTGGCAAAACTGGCGGAATGTCGGGACGAGGACACCGGCGCTCACCTGGAGCGGATCCGCGAGTACTGCCGCGTTCTCGCAACCGAGCTTGCAACGTACGAACGCTACCGGGGGTATATCACGCCGGAATACATCGAGGACCTCTACCAGTCATCCATCCTGCACGACATCGGTAAGGTGGGAATTCCCGATTCGATCCTCTTGAAACCGGGCAGTCTCACCAAGGATGAGTTCGAGTTGATGAAGACGCACACGACGCTCGGAGGCGACGCGATCCAACGAGTCGAAGCGGGGATTCGCGTCCAGTCTTTTCTGACCCTCGCCAAACAGATCGCCTATTGCCACCACGAACGGTGGGACGGTACCGGATATCCGGGCGGACTCAAGGGGAATGATATTCCCCTTTCGGCTCGAATCGTTGCGCTCGCGGACGTATACGACGCACTCACCTCGGGACGTCCCTACAAATCGGCGTTTTCACACGAGACGGCGCAGGCAACCATCATGGCAGGGCGGGGCGGCCACTTCGACCCCGAGGTTGTGGATGCGTTCCTATCGGTGGAATCGACTTTCGCCGCCGTGCGGCGCCGCCTTCAGGACGCGCAAACGGTCAACGCGTCGCAACGACCAGCGGTACCAGTTCAAAGGTCCGAACGTCCACGAGCCCCAGGTCCGATATCCGTAGTTCGGGAATCACCACCAACGCCAGGAGACTGAGCTGCATAAAGGCGTTATTCAAGGTGCACCCGCACCGGACAAAGGCATCTACCATGCCCTGCACCTTGACCGCGACCACCTCGGCCCGTTCATCGGACATCAGTCCGGCAATCGGGAGTTCCACCAGCGCAATCTCGCTTCCCTCGCGAAAGACAACGACCCCGCCGCCGACTTCCGCGAGGCGATTGGTCGCACTGGCCATCTCTTCCGGGTTTGTACCGACAACGATCATGTGGTGACTGTCGTGGGCAACCGTGCCGGCAACGGCACAGGACGAGGCAAATCCGAAGCCTTCCACAAATGCGTTGACTACGTTCCCGGTACCGCGGTGGCGTTCCACCAGCGATAGGTGCGCTACATCGGCGTTCCGATCCGCCCGGATGCAACCACCCGATATCGGTAGTTCGCGTTCGAGAGCCCGCGTGGGAGCTTGGTTTTCGATGACGCCCACCGTTCGCACGCAGACCGTCGCGCCGGCGCCCTCCGGCGCGCTCACCAGGAACTGCCGTGGTTCCACGGCAGCCGGGAGGCGCACCGTGTCTCGGGCCGATTTCGGGTAGCTGTAGGCGGGCAGGTCGGCCGTTAGCCGGCCCCTCTCCGCCACGACCGTACCGCCGGCAATCACCGTTTCGATTGGAAGTTCCACCAGGCTCGTGGTCATCACTACGTCGGCGCGGCGCCCCGGGGTAATGCTTCCGAGTTCCCGCTCCAGTCCGAAGTGAGTGGCGGTGTTGATCGTCGCCATTTGGATCGCCGTGAGGGGATCCAGGCCTCGCGAAACGGCGTGCCGGAGAACGCGATCCATGTGGCCCTCGTTCACGAGCGTTCCTGAATGGCAGTCGTCCGTGCACAGGATGAAGCTCCGGCTGTCCAAGCCCATCTCGGTGACCGCCCTGACGAGTTCCGCCACGTCGAACCACGCCGATCCCAGGCGCATCATTGCGCGCATACCCTGTCGTACCCGTGCGACGGCGTCCTCCACCCGTGTGCACTCGTGATCGTCGGCGGGTCCTCCGGCAACGTACCCGTGGAAGGGGAGTCCCAGGTCGGGCGAGGCGTAGTGTCCTCCGATCGTTTTGCCCGCCCGGCGCGTTTCCGCCATCTCGCCGTGCATTTTCGCGTCTCCGCCGTAGACGCCCGGGAAGTTCATGACTTCTCCGAGCCCGATAATCGCGGGCCAGGTCATCGCCTGGGCCACTTCCTCTTCCCCGATCGTGGCACCCGGCGTTTCGAGTCCCGGGGCGCTCGGTACGCAACTGGGCATCTGGACGTAGACGTTGGCCGGGAGCGACAGAGCCTCATCGTGCATGAGGCGAACACCTTCGATCCCCAGAACGTTCGCGATCTCATGAGGGTCGATGAACATGGAGGTTGTACCGTGGGGCAGGACGGCGCGAACGAACTCCGTTACGGTGACCATGCCGCTTTCGACGTGCATGTGGCCGTCGCACAGTCCCGGGAGCAGATAGGCACCGTTCGCGTCGATCACGTTCGTTGAACGGCCGATCGTGTGCGAGGCGTCGGGACCCACGTAGGCGAAGCGTCCGGCTGCCACCGCGACATCGGTCGCGGGAACGACCTCCCGGGTGTGGACGTTGACCCAGCGTCCGTTTTGTATAACCAGGTCTGCCTGCGCCCGGCCCATCGCCACATCGACGAGTTGCCGCGATACGTCCTGCCAGGCCGATATCTTTTGCATGACTTTCCTCCGCGCACAGTGTACCATGGCGCCCATGGGAACCGACGAACTTTCCTTTCCCGAAGCGTTCTGGAAGGGGCATACCGGTTTGAGACGCCAGGGACCGGGCAGCGATCGTTCGACGAAGATCGCTCTCTCCATGGTTGACCTCCCGGGCAAGGAGGCCGAGATCCTCGATATCGGGTGCGGACCGGGGGCGCAAACGGTATTCCTCGCCGCCGAAACCGGTGGACGCGTCACCGCCGTGGACCTCTTTGCGCGCTTTCTTGAAGAGGTGCGGGAACGTGCCGGGGAACTCGGCGTAGCGGACCGCGTCTCCACGGTGCGTGCGGACATGGGTTCGCTCCCCTTTGACGACAAGAGCTTCGACCTGGTCTGGTCCGAGGGTGCGATATACATCATGGGATTCCAGTCGGGCCTCTCCGCCTGGAAACGGTTCGTGAAGCCCGGTGGATACGTTGCGGTTACCGAAATCACCTGGCTGGTGGACGACCCGAGCGACGATGCGTCCCTATTCTGGAAGGAAGCGTACCCCGGAATGGGTACGTTCGCCGAAAACTGTGCCGCGGCGCGGGAAGCGGGATACCAACTGGTCGGGACGTACACACTCCCACGAGAGGACTGGTGGACCGACTACTACCGTCCGCTCTCGAATCGCCTAACATCGCTGCTTCCTTCGTACCCGCCGGACTCGGAATCGGGCGTGGGTCTCCGGGAGGAACTCAAGGAGATCGAGATACACAGGCTGCACGGGAACGAGTACAGCTACATCTTTTACGTTCTGCGACGTCCCGAATGATTCGACGACGGTTCAGATTCGTTTGTATATTCCGGTTACAACAAGCAAGGAGTTATCATGGGTAACAACATAGGATTGGACCAGAACGGCGTCGACAAGGTTGTCGATTGGTTAAACGGGTATCTCTCGGATCTGCACGTGCTCTACGTGAAGCTCCATAACGTTCACTGGAACGTGGAGGGAACGGATTTCTTCGCGCTCCACGCGCGGTTTGAAGAGTATTACGATGCGGTGCACGAGGAACTGGACGCCGTGGCGGAGAAGATCGTCATTCTCGGATCACGGCCGTTGGCGCGGATAGCGGACTACATCGATCGGACAAGCCTCGCAGAGAGCGAATCGAAAGCGATCGGCCCGGCGGAAGCCGTCAGGCTCATCGCCGATGATTTTTCGAAGATGATTGTGAACCTTCGGAACGGTATCGCGGTGGCGCAGGACGCGGGAGACGAGACCACGGCGGACCTGCTTATCGGTTCGCTGGGGCGCTACGAGAAAGACCTCTGGATGCTCAAGGCGTTTCTTGCGTAAGGATCAGAAGGTCAGGACGTGGCGTCCTTCCTTTAGATACTCCGTCAGCGGAACGCCCATCGGTTTGACGTCGATGTTCAGCCGGCGGAGTTCTTCCGTTACGCCGTGCATATCCGCGCAGGCAACGCACGCTTCAAGGACAATCCCCTCCCGCATCATCTCCCGCACGTACTCCTGCAACTCTGCGTCCTGAGCGAGCAGGCGAGCTGATGGTCCCCATACGACAAACGTAACCTCCTCCCAGAGACCCCGCTGCTTCGATCGCAGCGTGTACATCATTACCATGCTCAACGCCACGTCCCGGTCTGCGCTGCTCCAGACGATCACGACTTTTTCGTTTGAATCCGCCATTCTTCGATAATATCAGAGCGGTGGGAACAAAAAAAGCCGGACTCAAAGGCCCGCTTCCTTGCAGTGTGGTAAAGTTTTATACAAGAAAGACTTGACAAATCACCGCACACATGTTGACCGCGGCGTTGCGGAAATCCCATAGTGTTTGTCGATGGGTAACGGTTACACGATTCGTGCCGTCTCGCAACTGAGCGGTGTTACCGAACACGTCATTCGCGCTTGGGAAAAACGGTACGGGGTTGTCGTACCTCGCCGGACGGCCGGTAACCACCGGGTGTTCACCGAATCGGACGTTGTTCGGCTCCGCCTTTTGGCCCGTGCGGTTGATTCGGGGAACGCGATTGGTGAGGTTCATGCGCTTTCAAATCTCGAACTCGAAGAGCTTGTTGAGGGTGGGTCAAACGACGGTGCTGGAACAGCTCGAAGTCTTGTGCAGCGCGGGCTCGACGCAGCGGTTGCGTTCGACCCGTGTGAACTACGGCGAGTTCTCTTCGACGCGGAAGGTGAGTTCGGTGTGGCGGGCGCGATCGAAGGCGTGATATCGCCGCTCATGGACGAGATAGGGCGCGCCTGGTTTGAGGGGTCCTTGATGATTATCCACGAACACCTCGCTTCCGGCGTGATTCGCTCCTTTCTGGGCGCGGTTTTCGAAGCCCGGACCGAAACGACACATAGAGGCGCCGTGGTCGTCACGGCACCGGCCGGTCAGGATCATGAGTTCGGAGCGCTGGCGTGCGCGATCGTTGCCTCTGATGCGGGATTCCGGGTGGTGTACCTCGGGGCAAACGTCCCGGCCACCGGCATCATCCAGGCTGCCGTGAACACCAATGCTACCGCAGCCATCGTCAGCGTCGTATTCCCGCAGAGCATGCCCCGCGTCCGGGAGACGATCGAACTCCTTGAAAGGGACCTATCCGGTAAGACGCGCCTGCTCGTCGGGGGTGCGTCGGCGATTCAGCTGGGAACTCAGTACAACCTTCGAACGCTGGATGACTTGACCCGGGAACTCGCATCTCTTTCCAACGAACCGTAACGGTATCCGTCCCGGTCGTTTCCTCATACAATCGAGATTGCGACTTGTCACGAGGAGGAAACGGTATGCAGGCAACGATCGAAAATAGACCCGTCTTCACCACCCTGACGGTGGCGTTGAGTGCCGGTGAGAGCGTACGCGCCGAATCGGGCGCCATGGTCTCCATGAGTTCCAACGTCCAGTTACAATCCAAGACACAGGGAAAGGGATTGGGAGGAATGCTCAAGGCGGCCGTCGGTGGTGAAGGCCTCTTTGCCAGCGAGTTCACCGCCGAGGGCGGACCCGGTGAGGTTGTCCTGGCGCCGCCCACGCCCGGGGATATCCTGGAACTCCCCGTGTCGGGCGATACCATCTTTGCCCAGGGTGGTGCCTACCTGGCCGGCAACGCGGAACTCGAACTGGGTACAAAGGGTTCACTCAAGGCCGTATTTGCGGGGGAGGGTCTCTTTCTCCAGACCATCAGCGGCCGGGGCACCGTGTACCTAAGCTGTTACGGATCGATCTTAGAGAGAACGATCTCGCCCGGTGAAACGTACGTTGTGGATACCGGGCACCTCTTGGCGTTCGAAGAGAGTGTGGACTACCGGGTCAAAACGGCCGGCAAGGGGCTCTTTTCGACCGTGGCTTCCGGTGAAGGACTCGTGGCGGAGTTCAGCGGTGCCGGGCGCATCTGGATTCAATCGCGCAACCTCTCCGGATTCGCCGCATTGATTCAGAAGCTGATACCGAACAAGAAGGACTAACGGCGTAGCGTTCGCTCAACGTACGCATAGCGATTTCGCGCCGCCGGGTTGACCCCGAGCCGTCGCAAGGGCGACAAAAACATAACTTCATGTATCGATAAAAAATTATTGACAAATCGGTACCGACGTGGTGCAATGGATGAGCTGCGAACGTGGGAAGCACCGGTTGACCCGGGACGCTTCACCGTTTCAAGGCACCTGGACGTTACTGATCCTGCAGGCTTCGGCTCACAGGAGAGGAACCCTTCGTAACGATTGGACAAGTGAGGAACTCATGGCGGTCTCTGCCCCGGCCCCGACCCGTGATATCGAGTGGGCCAACTCGATCATCAAACGCGACGAGGTGGAAAAGTACCTCGATTCGCGCGGCCACGACTTTATTGACGACGAAAAGATCGAAGCCCAAATCGAGGATGCACGAAATCCGGATCCCCGATTCATCCGCGACATCCTCGACAAGTCTCGCGCGATGCAAACGCTCGAGCCGGAGGAGACGGCGGCGCTCCTCCAGGTAGAAGATCCCGATCTGCTCGAAGAGATGCGCGCAACGGGGCTCGCGATCAAGCTCAAGGCGTACGACAACCGCATCGTCACGTTTGCGCCGCTGTACATGTCGAACCACTGCATCAACAGTTGCACCTACTGCGGATTCCGCCGCGAGAACCGCGACATGGTCCGAGTGCGCCTTTCGATGGACGAGATCCGCGAGGAGACGCGGGCGCTGGCCGGTGATTTCGGACACAAGCGGCTCATCGTCGTCTACGGGGAACATCCGTTGTCCGACATCGACTATCTCGAAGAGAGCATCAACACCGTCTACGACGTGCGCGTCCCGACAAAGAAAGGGCACGCGAACATCCGGCGCGTAAACGTCAATGCGGCACCGCTCGATACCGCCTCGCTACGGCGTTTGAAAAACGTCGGTCTCGGGACGTTTCAGGTCTTCCAGGAGACGTATCACCACGACACGTACAAGCGCCACCACGGTTCGAAATCGCTCAAGTCCGACTACAGGTGGCGCCTCTACGCGATGCACCGCGCCCAGGATGCCGAAGTTGACGATGTCGGCCTTGGCGCGCTTTTCGGGCTCTACGACTGGAAGTTCGAAGTGATGGGCCTGCTCTACCACGTGCGGGAACTCGAACAGACCTGGCGCGGTATCGGCGCGCACACGATCAGTTTCCCCCGGCTCGAACCGGCCCACAACGCACCGTGTTCGTGCGCCGGTTCCCACGCCGTGAGTGACGCAGACTTCCTCAAACTCATCACGGTGCTCCGGCTCTCGGTCCCGTATACGGGTATGATCTGCACGGCGCGAGAATCGGCGGCGGTACGAAACGAGGCGGTTTCGCGCGGCATCACCCAGATGGACGCTTCCACGCGTATCGGCCTCGGTTCATACAGCACGGTCTACAACGAGCAGGAGGAAGAGCGCCAGCAGTTCATGCTCGGCGACCCGCGGTCGGTGGACGATCTCGTGGCCGATCTGGCCGACATGGGCTACATCACCAGTTTCTGTACCGCCGGGTATAGGATCGGACGGACCGGGGAACGGATCATGCGCCTCTTGCGCACGTGCACGGAGGGAAACTTCTGCAAACTCAACGCGATCCTCACCTTTCGTGAATGGCTCGATGACTTTGCGTCACCCGAAACAAAGGAGATGGGTGAGACACTGATCCGGAAGGAGTTCGCCGAAGCGTACTCGCGGACGCCGAAACTCCACAAGAAGTTCACCGACTACTACGAACGTACCGCCAATGGAGCCCGGGACCTCTACGTCTGACGAGCGCGTTTTGCCGCCGGTGGAGGAGATGGCGGCGTGGCTGGACGGCCGCCACCCCGGCGGTGACGGGGTGCTCGCGTCCCGCGCGCGGGAGACGATGCTGGCGGAGGTGGGACCGGCGGTCCACATGCGCGGACTGCTCGAATTTTCGAACTCGTGCACGCAGGGGTGCTACTACTGCGGGATTCGCAACGACGCCGGCCGGTCCGTTCGAGGCGTGCGCCGCGCAGAGAGCGTTCCCCTTCGGTTCACGCTTTCCGAAAGCGAGATTCTGGACGCGGCGCGCCACTGCCTGAACGCCGGGTTCGGCTCGATGACACTCCAATCGGGTGAACGGCGCGATCCCGCGTTTGTCGCGTTTGTTGAACGGATACTTCGGCGCATCAAGGCGGAGACAACCACGCCGGAACTGCCGGAAGGGCTGGGGATTACCCTCTGCGTGGGAGAACAGAGGCGCGACGTGTACGAACGCTTCTTCAACGCCGGGGCCCATCGGTATCTCCTCCGCATCGAGACGAGCGACCCTGACCTCTTCGCGCGGCTCCATCCGCCGCCACAGAGCTTTGACCGCCGCGTTCAGGCGCTAACGGAGTTACAGGAGATCGGATACCAGGTCGGAACGGGCGTAATGATCGGCCTTCCGGGTCAAGGTGGCGAGGAACTGGCGCGGGACATCTCCTTCTTTGCCGCAATCGATGCCGACATGATCGGGATGGGACCCTACATCGAGGCGCCCGGAAGCGCGTATGTCGAAATGAACCGCCGTAGCCTGCTGCCGGCCGGAAGCACCGCGGAACGTCTGAGGCGTGCGCTGCGTATGATCGCGGTAACCCGGATTGCCCTGCGTGATGTCAATATCGCCGCGACCACGGCGCTCCAGGCGTTATCACCCACCGGTCGTGAGGCGGGGTTGATGTTCGGAGCGAACGTCCTGATGCCCATCGTGACACCCGGATCGAGGCGCGATTCGTACCAGCTATACCAGGGGAAACCGTGTATCGACGAGGCGGCCGAGGCGTGCACGGCGTGCATTATCGGCCGCGCTGCCCGTGTGTCACGACCGGTGACCCAAAACGGCTGGGGCGACGCTCCGCACGCCACTCGAAAAGGGAGGATTCCAGCATGAACGAAGTAGAGTTTGTCACGTTGTCGCGCACCTTCCGGACCGGCGCAACCGTACTCTTCTCCGATCGTGAAGCGGCGACGGAGCCCCCGCGGTTCGATCGCGAATTGGCGCTCTCGACCGGCGCCGGGTTCGTGCTCAAGTTCGTGGATCCCGCCAAGCCCGCGCTCGTCTACCGAACAGCGGGAGGGGAAACCTCGGTGATGACCGGTATCGAGTTCTTCCAGGACGCGCTCTACGCGGCTGATCCGGGGATACCGGCGAAATCGTTCAGCCTTTGGACCGTCCGGAGCGTGGACCAACGGCTGGATGTTGATCCGTGGATCGGCTACCTTCAGGAGATCGTCGGCCGGCCGCTATCGGGGGACACGGCGCTCTTCGACGCGTACGCCGAAGGCGTGATGGGGAAGACCTTTCCCGAGCCGTCCTTTGCAGGGGGCGCGCTCTCCGAATGGGTACGCCACCACGTGGCGTTGCTCGGCACGACACTCGACGCGCTCTCTTGTGCCGGGTTCCACCTCGTTTGGGACGGCCACGACGTCTATACATTCACGTAACGAGGCGAAACCATGAACACCACAGTTGACCGGACGGGAAACGACCACGGCTCCGCTCAAGGGCGGTACGGGTTTGTCGGGATTATCGTTGAAAACCGCCGTCGGCACGGGATGCGCATCAATCAGATCCTTGCGGATCACTCGCACTGTATCGTCGGGCGCCTGGGTCTCCCGAACATCGACCACAGCGAGCTCTCGATTGTTACGTTGATCGTGCACGCATCGACGGACGAACTGGGCTCTCTCACCGGAAAGCTCGGCGCGCTGCCGGGCGTGTCCGTCAAATCGGCGCTGTACAAGACGGGAGCCCGCGAGGCGTAACGTGTCGGAGCTGTCGCGCGCAACCGGGATTTACGATCTCTCGCCCTATCGCGTTGCCCCGGCGCTGATCCGCTCAGTGGCACTCACCAAGATCGCCGCGGCGCGGTGTAATACGAGTTTGGGGTACCTCGATGAATCGGTGGGAGCGGCGATCGAACGGTCGTGCCGGCGTCTGATCGAGATGAATGACGACGAGGTGTCCGCGGCTATCCCCCTCGACGCGTTCCAGGGCGGTGCCGGTACGTCCACGAACATGGCGGTCAACGAGTGGATCGCGACCGATTGCGACGGCGGTGTATCGGCCTTTGCCCACGCCAACCTCCACCAGTCAACCAATGACGTCATGCCGACGGCCTTGCGCCTGATGATGCACGACGCCTTTTGCGACCTCGAAGGAGCGTGCGAGACGCTTCAGGGCGTTCTTCAGGAGGGTGAGACGGAGTTCGACGCGGTGCTCAAACCCGCGCGTACGCAGCTTCGGGAGGCGCTCGTGACCAGCGTGGGACGCGACTACGCAACGTGGGCGCACGCGATCGCCAGGGATCGTTGGAGATTTTTCAAGGCGCGGGAACGCATCCGTGAGGTCAACCTGGGCGGTACGGCGATCGGGAGCGGTGCCGGGGCACCGCGCCGCTACGTTCTTCGTGTGATAACCCACTTGCAACAGTTGGTTGACCACCCCATTTCGCGTGCGGAACACCTCACCGAGGCGACGAGCAACTACGATCAGGTGGTGGAAGCGATGGATGCCGTGAAATGCCTCGCTGTTGATCTTCGGCGCATCGCGTCGGACCTGCGACTCCTCTCGAGCGGACCGATGAGCGCGATTGGAGAACTGGTGATTCCGAAGCTCCTCCGCGGGTCATCGATCATGGCGGGCAAGGTCAATCCCGTGATCCCCGAGGCGGTGGTCCAGTGTGCCGAACGCATTCTTTCCAACGACGCGCTGATCTCACGCTTGGCCGCAATGAGCGAACTCCAGTTGAACGCCTTCTTTCCCGCGATTGCCCACACCGTGTACGAGTCGGTAACGCTATCGTTGGGTTCCGTACGCGCGCTCTGCGACTACCTGCCGCGGATCGTACCGGACGCGGACCGGTGCCGGGCCGGACTCGAGTCGTCCCACGCCCAGGTCGTGGCGCTCCTGCCGCTTGTGGACTACACCGCGTGCGAGACGCTACTATCGCGGGCGCGTTCGGACGGTGTGAGCGTTCGGGACCTCCTCGTGAACCGCCACGTTCTGTCGTCGGCTGATGCCGATGCACTCTTCTCCCCGGAGAACCTCACCGCCCTGGGCTACGACGAACCGTTGTATGACGCCGTCCGGCAGCGGTCGGGGGCGGCGCTGAAAAGACTCGTTACGGAAATCACAATGGGGACGGAACCGTAATGAGCAAAAAGCAAATGGGCACGCCGCGCGGGTTGCGACCCCACATCGTACTCACGGGAAAGTGCAACGCGGGCAAGTCCGCGCTCTTAAATGCGCTTGTGGGACAGGATATGGCAATTGTCTCCGCAACACGGGGCACCACCACCGATCCCGTTCACCGGGCCACCGAACTCGTCCCGTTCGGACCGGTGGTGTTCGTCGACACCGGCGGAGTCGATGACGATACGGAACTCGGCGATGCGCGGCGAAAACGATCGATGAGGGCCGTGGCCGGCTGTGACTTGGTTCTCTACGTCCTGCACCCGGCGCTGATCGATCACGACGATACCGCGGAGATCAAACGGCTCACCGCCGGCGGGCGACAGGTGATTCCGGTTGTAACGCACAGCGATATCGCCACAACCGCCGACGGTAGCGTGTTGGCCGCCGTCGCTGCCGCCGCCGGGCGCCCGGTACGCGCGGTTTCATCCGTGACCGGTGACGGGATCAGGGAGCTGCGCGAGACAGTCATCGAGGAGCTTCGGAATCAGCGGGTACGGCAGAAGAGCCTGCTCGAAGATCTGATACGGCCGTACAAGCTGATACTGCTGATCGTCCCGATCGACCTGGAAGCGCCGGCGGGGCGACTGATTTTGCCCCAGGTCCAGACGATCCGGGAGGTCCTCGACTCCGATTCGGCCACAATCGTCGTCAAGGAACGCGAAGTCTCGTGGGTGCTGGACCAGCTCAAGCGACCTCCCGACTTGGCCATAACGGATTCGCAGGTAGTCTTGAAGGCCGCCGGAGCGATACCGCCCCATATTCCGCTGACGACATTCTCGATACTCTTCTCGCGCTTCAAGGGCGATCTCGATTCGTTCGTACGGAACGTCAGGCTGATCGACACGCTCACGCACAGCAGCCGCGTCCTTGTGACTGAGAGTTGTAGCCACCATACGCACTGCGACGACATCGGGCGCGTGAAGATACCGCGCTGGTTGCGCCAGTACACCGGGAAAGATCTCGACATCGACGTGAGAAGCGGGCGATTCCCCGACGACATCGGTGGGTATGATTTGATGATCCACTGCGGCGGGTGTATGATCACCCGCGCCCAGATGCAGGCGCGTATCGGTGAGGCGGCGGAGGTACCGATCACCAACTACGGCGTTGCCATATCGTACCTGCACGGCGTCCTGGACCGCGTGCTGCAACCGTTCCCTGGATTTGAGGAGAACAACCGTGGATGATATACCGATGAAACAGCATCTCGACCTCGACATGGAAAAGATGGCTCAAATACTCGAAATCAAGCGCAAGGTGTTCCGAAAAGAGCTGTCCCTGGAGGAGGCGAGAGAACTCGTAAATCGCACGTTTGACCGGATTACCGCGGAAGAGTTCGCCTACGGCGAACAACAGATGCTCGAGTACGGGATAACCGATGAAGCGATGATCGAGGAGATGGACGATATCATCGACGTTTTCCGCGACGTACTGGTACACGACGAATCGCAACTCCCGGAGGGCCACCCCATCCGCACCTACCAGCGCGAAGCCGATGCGCTCCAGGCGCTTCTCGAACGGATAGAAGCGGCCACCGCCGATCGATTTGTAAAGAACGAATGGTTGGAACTCTACGATCGCCTCCAGGAGATCAACGTTCATTTTGCCCGGAAACAGAACCAGCTCTTCCCCGTTCTCGAGCGGAAGGGATTTGATCGCCCGTCAAAGGTGATGTGGACCTTTGACAACCGGGTACGAGACTCGATCCGGGACGCTCACCGGTTGCTTGAAAGGGACGAAGACGAAGAGTTCCTCGCGGCGCAGGAAACGGTTCTCTTCCTCGTGCGCGACATCCTCGAAAAGGAGCGCGAGGTACTGTACCCCACCTCACTCAAACTCATTACCAACGATGAGTTTGCGAAGATGCGGCGCGGCGACGATGAGATCGGTTATTGCCTTATCGACCCACCGCCGCCGTTCGGCGATCCCGCCGCGAACGACGGGGACGATGCGGCCGCAGGCGATCCCGCCGCAGACACGCCCCTTTCACCAACCGCATTGATCGAGGACCTCCAGGCTGTCCTGCAGCGGCACGGGATGACCACGAACAAGGAGGACGGAGGCGAACTCGATGTCAGCACCGGGAAGCTGACGCTCGATCGGATCAACCTGCTGTTCAAGCACATGCCGGTAGACCTTTCCTACGTTGATGAAAACGACATCGTCAGGTTTTACAGCGACACGAAACACCACGTCTTCCCGCGCAGTCCCGGTGTCATTGGACGGGAAGTCCAAAACTGCCACCCCAAGGGGAGCGTCGAGACGGTCCAGGAGATCATCAACGCGTTCAGAGCGGGACGCCGGGATCGGGCCGAGTTCTGGCTCGATATGGGCGGTACATTTGTCTATATCCTCTATACCGCCGTACGCGATGAAAACGGCACGTACCGGGGTGTGCTCGAGATGATGCAGGACGTGACGCATATCCGCGGTCTGAGCGGCTCGCAACGCCTCCTGAACTGGAGCGAGGGGGACACCGACGCACCGATAGGACCGGACTCCGTCATTGGGCCGATTGTCGAGCGCTATCCGTTTATCCGGGACTACCTGGCGTCGCTCAATTCCAAATTCAAAAAGCTGAAGAACCCGATCCTCTTCAAGACGATGGGACGGATCGCGACCCTCTCCATGATCGCGGAACGGGGAGGCATGGAAGTGGGAAAGCTCATCGAATTGTTATCCCAGGAGATCGAACGTCGGAGGCAGGAACGGGGAGACTGATAGACTCGCGAGAACGGGAGCGAGTCGTTCCAGTTTGAGGCCTTACTCAAACAACGCCAGTTGGTCGTCGTTCCGTCGTGGTGTGCGCTCAACCTCCGGTGTGCGGCGTTCCAGCAGGGCCCGCTCTATCGCCGATAGGAAGGGGCTCTCCGTACGTTCGCGGGTCCGGCCGAAGATCGTTCGCCGTTGAGCCCAGGAGAGGATCAAGGCGCTCTTGGCTCGAGTCATGGCCACGTAGAGGAGGCGGCGTTCTTCCGCTAGGTCGGTTTCAACGGCGTCTCCCGCGCCGGGCACTCCCACGTCAGGTCGTCGCGCGCCGGAGAGGGTGTAGGGAACGAGACCGTCCTCGCAGCCGGGGATGTAGACTACGTCAAACTCGAGTCCCTTGGCGGCGTGCATGGTCATGAGCGAAACCGTCTGCATGCGGGAGTCGTAGCGGTCGAGACCGGAACCGAGGCGGGCCCGCTCCACGAACGTTGCGGCGTCGTCGGCATCCCGCCAGAAACGTGCAATTTCCCGCGGCAACTCCTCCAACCCGTCGCCTCCAGCCGGCGGGTCCCCCGCGGCCTCTGCTGCGTCATCGCTCGTGCGGAGCGCAAGGAATAGCCTCACCGCCTCATCGCGAGTCGCCGGCACGGGAATGCCGGCCAACCGATCCGGATCGATACCCTCCATGGACGCAAACGGTACCTTCGTGATAGGCGTCTCGTTTCCTCGATCCCGCTGGAGCAGGAGGCGAAGGAAGTTCAGAAACGAGCGGTACGGCTCGGCGCGGAAGAGCGTGTCGGTTTGAATCGTGCGGAAAGGAATGCGATGGTCGCGGAGGGCGCGTTCCAGCGGGGCCATCTGCATGGCGGTTCGGCACAGCACCGCGATGTCGGAGAACGAAGCCGCGCCGGAATCGTCCGTACCGGCCGAATCGGTGACGCCGCTGTCAAAGGAAAAGAAGCCGACCCCGCCGGTGCGTACCTCGATGTCCCGGGCGATCTGCTCAGCCTCGAAGGCCGCGGTCGGTGTCTTGAGCACGGTGATCTTTGCCTCGCTCTCGTGCCCGAGCAGCGCTTCGATTTCGTCGTCGAGCACTTGCGCCGACGCCGTGAGCACCGGGCCGGGGCACCGATAGCTGCGCGAGAGCGGAAAGCGCCTGGCACCCTGGAAATCGGCCGTGAAATGCTCGATAAACCGAGGCGAGGAACCGCGGAATCCGTAGATCGACTGGTGCGGATCTCCCACGGCGCACACCTCTACTCCGTCGGATAGGGCTCGGACGAGCGCGTACTGTATCGGGTTGATGTCCTGGTACTCGTCGATAACGAGGTGACGGATGGACCGTCTCAGGGTCGTTGCGATGTCCGGACGTTTTTGAAAGAGGCGGACCGGCAGATAGACGAGATCGTCGTAGTCGAAGGCGTTGTACGTTTGTAGCACGGATTGGTAGGCGCGGAAGCGCGCGTGATCGGGATCGATTTCGTCCGGTACAGGCACGGCGCCGCTTTTGATCCGGCCGGCGAATTCAATCAGCGCGCTCCGTTCCGCGGAGGACAAGGATCCGCCTGAGGTCAACAACGCGGCTTTCTCGTCGTCATCGAGAATGAGGAAGCCCTCGGTCCGTCCGACCATCTGGAGGTGCGATCGCAATATGCCCAGACCGAGGCTGTGGAAGGTGAAGACGCCCACGGGGCCGGCCGCGGGAGGCGTCTCGGAACCGGGCCCGGTGGCAACCGCTGTGCCGGTCGCCGGCGCGGCGGCAATTGTCTCCCCGGCCCCTCTGCGTGTGACCCCCGAACCGGCCGAAGCGGGCCCGGCCGGCACCCCGGCGGCCGTAAGGCGCTCCCGCAACTCTCCGGCCGCTTTGTTTGCAAAGGTCACGGCGATGATCGCTCCGGGCCGGGCGCCGTTCGCCACCAGATGGCGTATCTTTTCCACCACGGTGCGCGTCTTTCCCGTGCCCGGTCCGGCGACAATGAGGCTGGGGCCGCCGGAATACTCTACCGCCGCGCGCTGTTCAGCGTTCAGCGTGACCGGGCCGGGGGAGGGGGCCTTCCCGCCGGAACCCTCTTTATCTGCGACCGGCGGATCCTCCGCGGCGGTTTCGTCCCGCCCGGAAGCCGGCGGCGCGTCTATTGGAAACGGATCGGCGGAAGTCGCGTTGGTGGGAGTCGCACCGAAATGGGCCGCTTCGCGCCGGCGTTCTTGAAACGCGACAAGGTCGAACTCAACCAGTTCCAACGGGGGTGGTGCGGTCACCTGGTGTCGGCCCGGATCGGCCCCCGCCAGGTGGTTCCTGCCCCGGCCGCGTTCCGCTTCACCGGCGGCAAAGAGCGAACGCGCTGCGCCGTCATCCCGAGGCGGCGAATCATCGCCATCCCAGATACGAATCGTGCCGTACTCGCCGTCATACCCGGCGGTCGCGCGCACCTGCCGCCTCCGCATGCGCTCCACCGCCGCGGCCAGCGCCTCCCCGGCGGCCTCCTCAATCTCGTCGATGTCGCGGTAGAGCAGAATATCGAGTTCCGGTCCCAGTTTGCGGAGCGTTTCGGCGTACCGTGCCTGCACCCGCTTGGACCCCGCACCGACACCTTCGATCTCCGCCAGCAGCTCTTTTACCGGAATGAGCGAAAAGAAGGGATCACGCCTCCGTCGCTCGTGCACATCGCTCCGGTCGGCCAATTGGGCGACGCGATTCAGAACACCCTCGGTGACGGGGCGGCCGCAGACGGGGCAGAGCCCTCCGTACCGGAGCGTTTCGAGCGGGTCCCACGCCACCTTACACTTCCGATGGCCGTCGAAGTGGTATTTGCCCTCTTGGGGGAAAAACTCGATCGTACCGCGAAACCCGGCCGGAGCCCCGTCCCTCATCGCCGTGACGATTTCACCGTAGGAGAGACCCGTATCGAATAGATTCGCCTCCCGTCCCAGTTTCTCGGGCGAATGGGCATCGGAGTTGCTTACCAACGTGTATTCATCCAGGAACGAGCACATCCAGTTCATCGGCGGATCGGAGGAGAGTCCCGTCTCCACCGCGGAAATGTGATCGGAGAGGTCGCGATAACATTCGCGAATCGAATCAAAACCCGATTTCGATCCGAGCGCCGAAAACCACGGCGTCCAGATATGGGCCGGAACAAAGAAGATGTCGTCGTCCGCTTCCAGACACAACTCCAGGAGGTCGCGTGAATCGAGTCCCAGAATGGGCCGCCCGTCGGAGCGGATGTTACCGCCCAGGTGTTCGATCTTCTCCTGGATCCGCGTAACCGCGTCGAAATGCGGCGCAAAGATCACGTGGTGCACCTTGCGCACCTTGCCGTCGTATTTGTAGATGGTGCTGATCTCGGCGGTGAGAACGAAGCGCGTTGCCGCCGGCGGGGCGGTCCCGTCGGGTCCGAGGAGGTCGGGGGTGCCGCTCGCGGCGGTGCCGAACCGGGCTTCGGTGTGGGCCGGGCCCAAGACCGCGCCGCCACCGGGCCGAACCACAACTGCGTCGGAACCGCCTTCGTCTTCTATGCGACGCTCCGCCTTCACTGCAAAGAGGCCGTCCTCCGCGGGTACCAGCGCTTCGCGCAACTCGGCTACCCAGCCTGGGTGGGTAAAATCCCCCGTGCCCACAACCGCGATGCCCTTCCGCCTCCCCCACAGATCGAGGTTTTCCGGCGTCAACTGCTTGCTCGTGGCGCGGGAGTAGTGTGAATGGATGTGAAAATCCCCGATGAACCGCATAGGTGCTACGTGCCCTGAGCGTACCACCTCGAGTACTCTTTGCAAAAGCGATTAATATCTCATTATTTTTTTTTACCGCTGTTTTTTCCGGTGTTCGCCGGCAGTTCGCCGAGCGATCGTTATTGCCGTTTTTCCGTGAGTAATCGATCGATCTCTCCGTTGATCCTCTCGCGGAGCGAGATGAGATACTCCGCGTCTCGGGGGTAGGAGCTGAAGGTGATCGGTTCGATCTCGTCTTCTATGATCGCCATGACGTGTGTCTTGTCACTCAACGATTCCAGCAGTTGAAATGCGCGGATATCTTCAAACGCTTCGTTGATGACCATGAGTCTGAGCGATTCGAGGGGGGTGCCGTCTATATCGGGGTAGACGACAAAGGGATCGCCCGACGGAAACCCGAAGTCTCCGTGGGTACAGACGTAGGGGTTGATCGTGCGAAGCGATTGTTGCGAGTTGTAGAAGTTGTATCCCCAGTGAAGAAACCCCTCGATTTCGTACTTGTAGATTTGGACACCGATGATCCGGCTCCTGGCGGAGGGCATCGCGAGAAAGCGGTTCGCTACATCCACATTCTGTACGCAGCAGTAGTAGACCCATAACGGATCGACCCCGGCGTCGATGAAGGGTTCGATATGATCGCTACCGGCAACGGGGGTGTGTATCAAGCCTCGGGTGTATATTTCCAATTCGCTGAGGGCGTCGATCGTACGAAAGCCTTCGAGGTAGGGGTGGACGATCGCCGAGGCCGTCCCGTAGCTGTCGATATCTTTGCGCTCGGGTTCATCGGATATCCGGAAGAAGACGCGCTCTTTCAACCCCTCGCGGATCAAAAAACCGGTGAGCTGCGGCAGGAAATTCTTCAGAAAATCACGGTAGTCCGGAGCGTCGGCGCGTGTCTCCCATCCGAAGAGTTTTGTGTACTCTCCGTCTATCCATGCGTACACGGTGGGGGCGAAGCGGGCGCCCCATTGGGAGAAGAGGGGCGAAAGCTCGAAGTATTCGATGCCGCACGCTCGACAGAGATCGAGGTATCTCTTGACCAGGGAGAAGTCAAACTCGTAGCGTCCCGCACGCACCGTTACGGTGAGGAGCTGTACGTCGGTTCGCTCGAACCCCTCCGCGATATCCAGCGAGGGGGTAAACACCGGCACGAGGAGCGTGTTGATGCTCCGCTTCGCCGCCAACCGTACGTAGTTTTCGATGATCCGCCAGTGTTCCTCACCGTAGGGCTTCACCCGGTAGTAATCGGCCAGACAATCGACGTGGAACCACTCGGTATGGTAAACCGTCTGCCGCGGTAGCTCCGCGTCGATAACCGTGAGGGTGACCTCCGCGGTCGCCGCCGTACCACCGTTGATCTTCGCGGCTCGAAACCGGATCGTGTGTTCCCCGATGGGAAGCGAGTCCGGTGCTTCGATCGTCACCCAGCACGATTTGCTTCTCTCTAGGGAGTAGATCACGATCCCGTTGAACTCTCCCAACAGGTCCGGATACATCGTAATCTCATCGGCGATGATGTACTCATCTCGGCTGCGGGGGGGCTCCTCCCCGTAGTAGTGCGGCATCCCCGCCGGGATCATCTCCACATGACTGATCGTTATCCCATCGTGGATAGCGGACTCGACCGTGAGGTAACACGGCTCTCCGCGGACATCGTTCCTATCTTCGCTCTCGTAGCGATAGACGAGTTGAAACGAGAGAGTTTCGTTTTTGAGACAGCTGATCGACCGCAACGGAGCCAATTGCTCCGGATCGGTGTGATACAGAATCTTCTCGAGTGAGCTCACCGGTTTCAATACAAAACGACCCATCGTATCTCCTCCTTGGGGTCCTTGGGGATTTCCCTCCGGGTATCACCCTTTGACTCCGCTCAACGCGATTCCCTCGACAAACTGCCTCTGCAGCACCAAGTACACGATGAAGGGTGGAAGAAAGGTGATCGTTGTCCCGGCCATCACCAACCCGTAGTTGGTCGTGTAGTTGCTCTGTAGGAGGGATAAGCCCAGGGTGAGGGTGTACATTGCGCTCTCGTTCGTCGTGATCAACGGCCAGATGAAGTCGTTCCACGAGGTGATAAACGTGAAGATCGTGAGCGAGACCAACACCGGTTTGATCAAAGGTACTACGATCCTGAAGTAGAGAAGAAACTCACCGCACCCGTCGATCCTCGCGGCTTCCAAAAGATCGTCGGGAACGGCCTCGATGAACTGTTTGGTCAAAAATACCCCGAACGCGTTGATAATCGGCAGAAACAACACCACGTAAGTGTTCAGTAGTCCCAGTTTAGTCATGATGATGTAGAGCGGAACGGTGATCGCCTGCCCCGGAATCATGATGGTGAGCATATAGATCCAGAAGAGCTGCTTTCTGAACGGAAATCGCTTTTTGGCAAAGGAGTACCCGGCCATCGACGCGATCAGGTTGTTTAACACGCAGGCGCAGATGACGACGATCAGACTGTTTTTGAAGTATCCCAGAAAGTTGAAGTTCCGAAAGATTGCGATGTAGTTTGCCAAGGAGAAATCCCTCGGGGAGAAGCGGAGATTGAACGTGGTCCGCTGTGTCAGAGAGGTGAGAGCCATGACCACAAAGGGAAAGATCGCAAAGAACACCGGAACGACAAAAAGCAGACTCACCAGATAGGTCGACGTTTTTCCGCGCATAGCGATCAATCCTCCCGAAAGCCCTTCTTCTGCAGGTAGGATATGAGAAAGATGATTAGAAGAAGGAACAGGGAGATCGCGCTGGCCAATCCCAATCGGAACTCTTTGAACGCGGTGTTGTAGATATTCAGAACCAGTGTGCTGGTCGCAAAACCGGGACCGCCTCCCGTCATGACGTAGACGAGATCGAACACTTGGAACGACCAGATCGTTCCAAGCGTGACAACCAAGTAGGTCACCGGCTTCAACATCGGCAGAGTGATCTTCATCATCTTCTGAAATCCGTTGGCGCCGTCCACCACGGCCGCTTCGTACAGAACTCTGGGTATGTCCATGACTCCCGCGAAGAAGATCACGAGAAAGTAGCCGACGCTCTTCCATATCGCAACGAGGCAAATACTGATCATCGAGGTGTTCTTTCTCCCCAGCCAGTTGATGGGATTTATGTTGAGTATCCCCAAGAAGTAGTTGATCATACCGCCGTCGGTGGCGAGAAATATTCTCCAGATCAACCCCACAAGAACCATGGATGTGATCACGGGGATAAATAAGGAGCTTCTGACGAACCGACCCCACTTGTTGTTACAGACCCGTGCCAAGATGACGGCAAAGGCGAGAGAGATGACCGTTTGGGCGGGGACGACGATGATGGTATAGACAACGGTGTTCCTCAACGCTATTCCGAGGTATCTGTTGTTTGCCATCTGGATGTAGTTTCTCACGCCTACGAATCGAGGCGGTTGGATCACGTTGTAGGAGGTAAAACTGAAAAACACATCCATCACCATCGGGATGAGGTAACAGACCAGAAGGATGAGAAAGCTGGGGAGGATGAAGAGGTACCCCCAGTAATCCCGCGTACGTGTTTGTGCAGGAAACTTCATGACGGCTCCGGTATCGGAACGAGGGTATTGCACTTCGGCGGTGCAATACCTCGTTCCGTAGATACGCTCGACCGATGGAGATCGAGCGCGGAGATCACCCGTCGGCGATCGTTCGGCTGTACTCCTCGACCGCTTGCAACGTCTCCTGGGGAGTCATCTCTCCGATCATCATGAGTTGCAGGTTTTTATGGAGAAAGTCGAAGATCTGTGCTGCACCCGGAGCCACCGGCAGAGATCGGAACACATCGGCTTCGTTTTTGTACATATCGACGAAGAGTTCGTTGTCCAGATACGCACCGTCGGTCGTGATGGGAGGAAAAGGACTCATCTCGTGGAACCGCCGCATGGATTCGGGAGAGGTGAGTTCCAAGATGACGTCAAAGGCGAGTTCCGTATCCTCTGCGTTTGAGAGGATGACCAGCGAGTCGACCGCCGTAAACGTTCCTTTCCGTTCGTTTTCGAGTGATGAGAAGAATCCCCAGCGTATGCCCGCGTCGTCCAGCTCTTTTGAGAAACTGGTTTGCAGAACGGCAAAAGCGACCTTCCCCTCGAGCATGAGGTTATCGGCGTCATCTCCGCTCAATGAGCTGACGCTCTCATCCAAGATGTCGTGCGTGAACCGCAGATCATAGACAAACTGCGCGGCTTCCAACCCCTCTTCGGAATTGATCGCGATCGTTCCGTCGTCGTTGAAGATCCTTCCGCCGGCTTGCCACAAGAACGGGTAGTACGCTTCGTTCAAGCCTCCGATCTGCGGCTCATTCCACGCTTGAATAAAGGGGTACACATCCCGTACGCCGTCTCCGTCCGGATCGATCTCGATCCGTTTGCACACGTCGACAAACTCGTCCCACGTACGGGGGATCTCCGTTATGTTGTTGGCCTCAAGGATGTCCTTGTTGTAAAACATGATTCTGGGGTTCCCGACGACAAAGGGAAACGCGTACTGCTCCCCCATAATGACGCCGTTATCGATATAGATGTAGCGGTCGCGGATATCGTCGGTGATAAAATCGTCCATCGGGGCGAGAGCTCCCATATCGATGAAGTCGGCGATCATCTCCAAGTACATATACCCGATATCCGGTCCTGTTTGAGAGCTGATCGCGGTTAGGTACTTTTCGGCGTATCCACCCCAGGGAATGATTTCAAGGGAGTAATCGACCCCCTTCTCATCCAGATAGTCGGAGAGGATCGCGTCCCAGAGTTCATAGTCCATCGTTCCCTGCGGATCCGATCCGAAGGGGGGAAGCCATATCGTGATGCTGTCCGCGGATGCGTCGTCTCCGCCGGCACCACGATCGGAGTCATCACGCGTACACCCTGTAAGGGTGAGGAGAAGGAGTATCCCCGCGAGTACCGTACCAAAAGTCGTTCTTTTCATACCTGACATCTCCTCTGAGAAATAGTGCCGAATCGTACCACGCGCTGTTTTGGGAGGATATAAACAAGTTTTGTTCACACGAAGAGGATGAAAATTGTCAATAGATCACCCGTTGTGTGAAACCGAGCTACGATCCGAATTGACCGGGAGTGGTGTGTTCATAGCGCTTGAACACGCGGATGAAATTCATATCACTCGAGTAGCCGACCGATCGAGCGATGTGTTTGATCGTGTAGTGGCCGTGTCGCAACATCTCCTTCGCTTTCTCGATCCGCAACGTATTGATGTACTCCACCACACCGCACCCGTACTCTCTGCGAAAGATCTTTGAGATGTAAGAGTTGCTCACGTGGAGCTTCTCGGAGATAAAGGTCAAACAGAGATCGGGATTCGTGATATGGGTGTCGATGATCCTCTTTACCGATGGACCGATCGTATTGTGATGTTTGCTCGAATCCGTATCGGTTCGTTGGGCGATCGTTTCGAGAATTTCCGAACAGCTACGTATCAACTCCGCCTTCCGTCTACACGTCAACAGCTTTGTCGCGTAGGATTCGTTATCGATCGCATCACAGGAGTTGAGCGTTTCCATCATTTGGTTGATGATCGCGTAGCGTCGGCTGTCGTAGATGATGGGGTAGAGCGTCTCATCCAGATACGGATCGATCACGCGTTGTATCATCCCCTTTGCGGAATGAAACCTGCCGTGCACCAAGTGATTCTGCCACTCCAGGTATTGCTCGTTGATCGTTGCCCGGCTCGGTGTATGCTCCGTATATTGGTGAATCCCCTCACCTTTTCCCGCTAATGCGTGAAACGCTTGATAACTCAGGGTCGATATACTCGAGAGATTGTCGACGATTCGACTCACGCCAAGGCAACGGGATATCGTCTTTTCGACCAAGAAGGTGAAGATCGGGCTTAACAGTTGTTCACCCAACCCCTCATCTTCAAAGTTCAACAAGAAAGAGATTGTATGGTCGTGAGTGAGTACAACCATGGATAGATCCCGGTGCATTTTTTCCATGGTATCCATGTAGCTGAATATGTCGTCGTCGGCACAGGGGAGCCTCTCGCCGCCGATCATCGACGAAACCATGAGAAAATAGGTGTAGCTCAACTCCGTTTTGTAGGAGTTCATCTTTCTGATCGTGTCTCTATGGTCGTGGGTGGGATTATGGATCATATCGTGGAGAAAATCGCTGTCGTTCCGCCGTTGCAACACGCTGTTTTCTCCGAGAATCGTTTCGATACGTCGATTGATCAGCTCCAGTTCATCGGTTCCGTCGCGAATTTCGATGTTCAGCTCCTCAACCAACGTATGCACCGGCTTCAGATTGCGTGTGATCAGGTAGAACGCGATACCGAAGCTGACGACCAGACAGAAAAACAGCATCAAAAATGCGGCGTGTATTAGGCTCTTTACACGGTAGAGGAGATCGTCTCTGTCTGAGATCAAGGTCAGCGTCAGTTGATTCTCGTTGAGCGGCTCAGACAGTACGAAAAACACCTCTTCCGGCGGCCGCTCATCGTTTCCTTCCAAGAGATAGCTGAACTCCTCCGCGTTTTCTCCCACCACGGTGTAACCGGGGATGCTTACCACTGTATCCGTATAGGTACGCGTCAAACCGCTCAACAGATGATCTATCTGCCCCTTACTGATCTCAGCGACCATCACGGCCTGTTCCCTCGAGTCGCTTGTGTACCACGGGATGTAGCGTTTCAGGATGAGCCGGTTCTCCTCCCTATACGGATCGGAGACCACGCTATATCCGAAATTTGCCTCTTGTATCGCCTCTATCCACTCTTCATGATCCGAGAATGAGCCGGTCATAAAAAAGTAGTACCCTCTGGCGGTGTAGCTTCCCAAATGACCCACCACGAAATCCGTCTCGGGATAATAGATATAGAGATCCGAGAGGAGGGAGAGGGAAGAGACCGCATTTTGGAAGGAACGAATATAATTGTACAGTACGGCATTTGAGAAATCGCCTGTATCATCGCTGGAGTAGAGCTGTGTCGTCTTTCGAAAAAGCTGGAGTTGTACGGCGATATTCTCGATGCCTTTTAGTTCAAAAGAGATACTGTCCCGAAAGAACCCGACACTCTCTCGATAGTTTGAAAGAACTATCCGGGAAAAACGATTGAGAAGCACCAGCGTGGACACGAAAAACGGAAGAGCGATGAGGCTGAGAACAAACATAAAGGATGCGATCCATTTACGTTTTCTGTTAAACAAATGAGGGAATGATAGTGAAAGCTATATCACCGCACAAGTAACGAATAGTGAATAGGGTCTCTTGAACAACTTGCAGGCCGCGGCGCCGGATACAGCGCTCCTTTGCGATTCTTTTCGCGGGATTAGCGGTGAAACTTGCATTCACCGACCGGTAAACCTTCACTTTTCCAACAAATCAAAAAAAATCCTTGACAGGAAACGGAAGTTGACCAATTAATTTATTCAAAGAATTAATTAAGGAGGCGACGAATGAACGTTCGAGTTACAAGGGTGGCAATTCTTGCGATTGTCGGCATCTGTTTGGTAGTGGTACCCCTCTTTGCGACGGGTGAATCTGAAGATAGCGGTACGACGGTGCTCTCGACCTATCTCCAGATAGATCCTGCCAATCCCCAATACGAGGGGCACAACAAAGTAATGGAATCGTACTTAGAGCTTCCTGAACAACAGCCGACTTACGGCTTCACACTGTAGTCAGCCGGATATCACATGATTTCATGAGGAATCGAACGATATTCATAAGCATTC
>JANQHT010000108.1 GCA_028282545.1 Spirochaetales bacterium | reverse complement strand
ACCCCCGAAAATCGATCGATCTTTGCTTCGCTCGGTTTCTCGCTGGTGGTGGAAACGAACGAGGCGGTGCTCTTCGAGGACAACAAACACAGCTTTCGTCGGTATTGCGCGCAACTCGAAGCGATACGACGCGAGGACGGCACGACCGCGGCGCTGGTGATGAACTGCAACCCCTTTACCAACGGGCATCGCTACCTGGTTGAGAGCGCCGCGGCGCAAAGCGACAACGTTGTGATCTTTGTCGTTCAGGAAGATCGTTCCGTGTTCTCCTTCGACGATCGGTTGCATCTTGTAACTGAGGGAACCAAGGATCTCCCCAACGTCACCGTGGTGCCCGGTGGCGACTACATCATCTCCAACGCGACGTTCCCCACGTACTTTATCAAGGATACGCAGCGAATCGATGCGACGTACGCCGAGCTCGACGTGACGCTCTTCGGTCGCTCAATCGCTCCGGCGATCGGCGCGACCTGCCGCTTCGTCGGACATGAACCGTACTGTCCGGTTACGGCGCACTACAATCGCACGCTGAAAACCCTCCTTCCCGCCGCGGGTATCGAGGTGGTCGAGGTCGAACGGAAAGAGGCCGGCGGTCGTGCGATCAGCGCATCGGAGGTGCGTCGACTCTGGGCGGAGGGTGCGCTGGACGCGGTCGCACAGATGGTTCCGGATTCTACCTACCGATTTTTGCTGTCCGATACCGCGCAAGCGATCAAAGGGCGACTGCAAGGAGGCGAAGATGAAGATCGTTAAGACGGGGATCGCCGGTTCGCTGGAGTCGAGCGATGTCTTGGTCACCGTGAACCCGCCGGAAGAGCCGGGTATACAGATCGATCTGGAAAGCGCCGTGATCAAACAGTTCGGAAAGCAGATCCGGCGGGTGACGCGTGAGACGCTCGAAGCGCTTGAGATAACCGACGCATTTCTCTCGCTCCAGGACAAGGGAGCGTTGGACAGTACGATTCGCGCACGGATCGAGGCGGCCGCGTACCGGGCGGCCGGCATCGGCCGCTACCGGTGGAGACGATAACGCATGAAACTACGGCGGACGATGCTCTACGTACCGGGAAACAACGCGGCGATGGTAAAAGACGCGCACATCTACCGTTCGGACGCGATCATGTTCGACCTGGAAGACGCGATCGTGGTGCAGGAGAAGGACAGCGCGCGCTTTCTCGTCTACCAGGCGCTGCGGAATCTCAACTACGAGGGGATGGAGACGGTGGTCCGTATCAACGGACTGGACACGCCGTACGGCCGCGACGATATCACCGCGATGGTGAACGCGCGTCCCAACCTCATCCGCATCCCCAAGGTGGACGCCGCCTCCGACGTAGAGGAGGTTGAGGCGCTGGTGCTCGAGGAGGAGCGTGCCGCGGGCGTACCGGAGGGGTCGATCGGACTCATGGCGGCGATCGAGAGCCCGCTCGGAGTGCTCAACGCGTACGAGATCGCGACTTCCTCCGAGCGACTGATCGGTATCGCCTTCGGAGCCGAAGATTTCGTGACCAACATGAAAACGACACGTAGCAAGGAGGGGACCGAACTACTCTTTGCACGCAGCCGTATCGTTGCCGCGGCGCGGGCCGCCGGGATCTACGCGCTCGACACGATCTTTCCCGATCTCGACGACGAAGAGGGGCTGACGGCCGAAGCGATGCTCGCCAAGCAACTCGGATTCGACGGCAAATCGGTGATCTCGCCGCGTCAGATCGTGCCGGTGCACCGCGTCTTTCAACCGACGGAGAGCGAGATCGAGACGGCCAAACGGATCATGCATGCGGTCCACGAGGCGACGAGCGCCGGGAGCGGCGTCTTTACCGTTGATGGAAAGATGATCGACAAACCGATCATCGACCGTGCCGAACGTGTGATCGAACTGGCTAGGACGGCGGGCTACCGCATTCCGGAGGAGGAGATCGATGAGCGGTAACAGCGTTGGCCGCGCAATACCGTCGCACGTGGGCGGCTTCACCAAACTCAAACCGTTTCAAGGGGCAGTCGCAAACACGCCGTTGATCCGTCGCCAAAAAGGCGATCGTAGGGCGCCTCGACTCAACAAACTCGTCGACACCGTGGAACAGGCGGTGATCAAATCGGAACTCAAAGACGGGATGACGATCTCGTTTCATCACCAGTTTCGCAACGGCGACCGCGTCGTGAACATGGTGATGGACGTGATCGCCAACCTCGGTATCAAAGACCTCACCCTCGCCACCTCATCGCTCAACACCGTACACGATGAGCTGATTCGCCACGTCGAAAACAAGGTCATCACGCGTATCTACACCAGCGGCCTGCGCGGCGACTTGGCCGGGATGATCTCGTGCGGGAGCATGGAAGAACCGGTTATCTTCCACTCCCACGGCGGCCGCGCCCGCGCGATCGAGGCGGGAGAGATTACGATTGACGTCGCATTTCTCGGCGTGCCGTCGTGCGACGTCTACGGTAACGCCAACGGGTTTACCGGCCCTTCCGCGTGCGGTTCGCTCGGCTACGCAATGGTCGATGCCAAACACGCGAAAACGGTGGTCCTCCTGACCGACAACCTCGTTGAATACCCCAACACGCCGTTCAGCATCGATCAAGACCTCGTCGACCATATCGTGACCGTCGATGCAGTGGGCGATCCGTCCAAGATCGCCACCGGAGCGACGCGGATCACGACCAATCCGAAGGATCTGTTGATCGCGCAGAACGCCGCCGACGTTATCGCGTACTCTCCGTACTTCGAAGACGGCTTCTCTCTCCAAACCGGCTCCGGCGGCGCTT
>JANQHT010000106.1 GCA_028282545.1 Spirochaetales bacterium | reverse complement strand
GTCTCTTCACCGATGATCTTTATCGAGTTCTTGTTGGCGCTGACCGTTCCGTCCGATCCATACCCCCAGAACTTGCACCGGACGATGCTTTCCTGTTCGACGTCGAGGACCGCGCCCACCTTGAGGCTCTTCTTCGTGACGTCGTCGTTGATTCCGACGGTGAAGTCGTGAGTGCACTTTCCGTCCAGGTGATCGTATACGGCTTTCACCATGGCCGGCGTGAATTCTTTGCTGGAGAGGCCGTACCGTCCACCGATCACGGTGATGTTCTTGCCCATGACCGTCTGGACGATGTCCAGGTAGAGCGGTTCGCCGGGGCCCCCCGGTTCCTTGGTACGATCCAGGACGGCGATCTTCTTCACCGAATCGGGGAGAACCGCCAGCAGGTCCTTGCCGGACCAGGGACGGTAGAGGCGAACGTTGATTGCTCCGACCTTCTCGCCCTTGGCGACCAGGTAGTTCACCGTCTCCTGGATCGTCTCCATACCGGAACCCATTGCAACGACGATCTTCTCGGCGTCCGGTGCTCCCACGTACTCAAAGAGGTCGTAGGCGCGGCCCGTTTTTTTCTTGAAGAGCTGCATGTACTTGCGCACGATCGCCGGCGTTGCCTCGTAGAAGGTGTTGACCGTCTCGCGACCCTGGAAGTAAACGTCCGGGTTCTGCGCACCGACCTTGATCATCGGGTTGTCCGGACGCAGCGCGAGTTCGCGGAATTGCTCCACGTACTTCATATCGATCATTTCGCGGATCGTGTCGTAGTCCAGCTTCTCGATCTTCTGGATGCTGTGGGAGGTGCGGAAACCGTCGAAGAAGTGAACAAAGGGCACCCGCGCCTCGAGGGTGGCCAGGTGGGCAATGGCTGCCACATCCTGCGCCTCCTGCACGTTCGCCGACGAGATCAGCCCGAAACCGGTCCCGCGGACGGCCATCACGTCGGAGTGATCACCAAAGATCGAGAGCGACTGCGCCGCAATAGAGCGTGCGGATACGTGGAACACGGTCGGAAGGAGTTCTCCGGCGATCTTGAACATATTCGGAACCATGAGCAGCAGTCCCTGGCTGGCGGTGAAGGTGGTGGTCATTGCGCCACCGGAAAGAACGCCGTGAACGGCGCCCGCCGCACCCGCCTCGCTCTGCATCTCAATGATGGACATTGGTTGACCAAAGACGTTTTTCCTGTCCGCCGCCGCCCACGCATCGGCGTGTTCGCCCATCGGTGACGATGGAGTTATCGGATAGATCGCCGCAACTTCGCTGAATGCATACGCACTGCCGGCGGCCGCCTCGTTCCCGTCAATCGTAACGAATTGTTTTGGCATAGTACTTCCTCTATCGGGGTTATTTGGGGAATTTCCCCTCTACTATAGTCTGAATCAGGGGCCTGCGCAAGACCATTTGCGATGGCCGTATTAGTTTATGTAACTGGTTTCACAAATTACTCGTACAGGAGGCGTTGATAGGCGGCGTCCGCGAAAGCGTCGAGCATTGACGCGCTTATCGCTGCCGAGTCCGCTCGGGGCGGACCGGCAGACTCCGCGCTCACGATGCGAAGAAACGTCTTCGCAAATGCCTCGCCGCCCAGGTGAGCCTCAACGCGGTCAGCCGGCACCGGGGCCGGCGATTCGATCGTCGCGTCGATCTTTTCGATGAGCGACCGATTGAGGGATCTCACTTCATCGCGAAATGAGGGCTCTTCCGATACGTCTTTGATGTAGGCGTACTGCATCTGGGGTGGAAGGTAGGAAAATTCGATGAGCCGACCATTCACCCGCTCTTCGATCTGATCTCGCATGCGGTCCAGCGACTCCGGGGCTATCGCATTTCCGAGGCGATCCAGCCGTTCGTCGTATCCGAATCGAAGAAACGGGAGTGGATCCGAAAGCGACGGGCTTCGTGCGGGAACGACGACCTCGTTGTAGAGGGTGTGCGGATGCCCTGCAAAGAGCGGTTCCATGTCCGGCAGGATGTCGAGATAGCGCGCTACAAGCGGTTTGCCCAGCGCGACCGACGTAGCGAACATGTAGCCGAACCCTTCCTGGACCGAGGACGAAACGAAGGCGGTCGCCGCCGCCTGGAGCGCATCAAAGGTCACGCCCGCCGAGTCGAGTTCCGAACCGATGCCCCAGAGACCGGCGATGATGCCGGACCGAAATGCATCGGCAACCATATCGGAGTACGGCTTTTCCGCCGCCGAAACCCCGGGCAGCGTCACGACCAGGTTGGCCCGCGATTCCGTCAACCCCGCGAGCAGTGCCGCCTCAAAGACGTTCTTTCGTCGGATGGTCCGAACCGGGTAGAGGAGCAGGGGGCGTTCTGCGTCAAAGGCGGGATATACCGTTCCAAATGCCCGATGGAGGCGCACCGGGACTCCCGCGCTCCGACCTTCCGGCGAGGCGGCTACGTGCACCGGGTCGGGAAGGTACTCGACCGAGGTGATTCCCGCCTTTTGCAGGAGTCTCCTGTCGCGGGAATTGATCGTCACGTAGGTGACGGCCGGGCCGGTAGGATAGAGCTCCGGGTTTCCCCCGCGGGCGAGGTATCGCAAGTTTGCGTACCGTCCGCACTCGGGGAAATCGTGGATCTCCAACAGCACCCGTTGGGTCGGGAGTATCTCGATGAGCCGCGCCACCGCCCGGGTGAACGCCGCGTTTTTGCCGAGGTGGTGATTGTGGATCCACCAGACCGTGTTATCCCCGGCATACCGCTCTTTTATGTGCCGGACGATTCGCTCCGTTAGCCGCTTGGTGCCTGAAATCACATCGACGTCGGATACGTGGCCCTCCGGCCGGAACTGCTCCTCTCCGGACGCCTCGGCGGGGGCCTCTTCCGACGAGTGTTCTGCCAGGCGTGCCGACGACATGTAGCCGATCTCCGGTACGACGTCAACTTCACACGGGACGTCTCCCGCGCATTCCCGGACCGCACCCAGGACGGCACCGGCGTTCTCCTCGCTGCCGGTAACGATCGCGATCGCCTGGATCACACCGGTTTTTTGGAGCAGTGCACGGAGTGCCTCCCGGACGACGCCGGTCACACCGCCGGGCCGGAGGTGGTAGTGGATGACGACCAGTTTCAACCGCGCGCCTACCGGTTCCCGTAGAAGTTGCCCGCGATCTGAAGCAACTTTGACCGAAGGTTCCGGTACGAGAAGTATTTCAATGCGAGTTCGTGGTTCTTCTCTACCATATCGTTTCGCAGTTTCTCGTCATCCAGAACGCGGTTGGTCTGCTTCACCGTCTCAGAGGAGATAAAGTCGTCCATCTCGATCACCTGGAACCCTTTTGGCTTGATGTCGTGGGAGTAGATCGAGTAGTTGTTCACGAGAACCGGTTTGCGGTGATAGACCGTCTCCAGAAATGCGTTGCCGAAGCCCTCGAAAATGGAAGGGTAGGTAACCAGATCCGCATGGGGATAGACATCGGCGAGGGAGTAGATCTTGCGCCCGTCCTCGGTTGTTCCCCGGGAATCGCCGATGATGTGTTGAACAAAGACGGCGCGGATGCCGAGCAGCTCCGCGTACTCCTCGACGCGCTGCTGGTATTCGTACCCTTCGTCGCCTGAGGCGTGGGAGATGACCAGGACGGCGTTGCGCTTGAGCCGCGCCACGAGTTCGATGGCGTGCTCGATTCCCTTCCGTTGAACTACGCGGGTGGGCTGCAGGAACAGGAGTTCGTCCTCCGCCACACCCAGCGCTTCGCGCACGTCTGCGTTGTAGTCATCGATACCAGGTGCCGGTTGCTCAAAGTCCATTACATTGGGAATCAGCGTTGACGATATTCCGGTCCGGAGGGCGAGCTGGTTCTGACCCGAGGTATTGATGACAACGTGCTGGATGCTCGGCAGGTGGGGTGGGTAGCAACTGTTGAGGTAGTCCCATACGCAGTTGACCAGGAACCGCTTTCGTTCCCAGAAGAAGTCGTGGTGATGGGCGATCGTGTTAATCTTGGTCTCCGCGATTACCTCGGTGAGTGCCATCCCCAGGGGAATGTTGAGCGGAATCGTGATGGCGTTCTGCGGAACGAGTATATCGATATCGAACCTGCGAATGAACTCGTAGAGCGTATCTTTAATCCTGGCGCGGTGTGTATGCAGGGCCTCCGTGAGTTCCCGCGGTCGTGCGGCGTTGGTGAAGCACTGCTCGTAGAGTTCCCGTACTTCCGGCTCCTGGAAGTGCAGGAGTGGTGCGGTCATGGACCTGTCCGGCGGTGTGTCGATTTCTCCGGCCAGGTAGTAGCAACGATCGCCGTCCTCTTCGAAAACCTCTGCCCATTTTTTCAGTTCCAGTGAGACCCCGTCCGTCCCGGCGATCCGAAACGAAACAAAACCGATGTTTCTGTCCATGTGAGACAGTGTAGGGCGCGATTGGTGCGGTGGTCAAATCAAATCGCCGGCGCAGTTTTCATCGATAACACGCATGCCGTAGTATGGGAGCTACAATGGATGTGATGCAATTCGTGACCACCGACCTGGTCATCGGACCGTTGGTGCTGCCGTTCACGCTCCTCGAACTGGGTCTCGTCTTTCTCCTCCCATGGCTGCTGATCCTGGGTTCGATCCGCCTCGTGTTTGTCGCGCTTCGTCGGCTCGTTCAAAACGCGCCGTGGCGGGAGGAGGCGCGTACATCAGTGGTCCGGTGGGTGCGGCTGATTACGCGCCTCGCCGCTACGCTGACGACGGTGGTACTCCTGTCGCGCCTCCTGGGCGGGGAGATTTCGCGCTGGGCAAAGACGATCTACCGTATCCTGAACCAACCGTTCTTTGTCTCCGGTACAACGGAGGTGTCGGTTATCACCCTGGTCCTGGTGATTCCCGTGTTCTACGTCGCCTCGTGGCTCGGGCGCGCGACGAAGAACATGTTCGAAACCGGACTGGTCGAGCGGTTGAACCTCGATCCGGCACGGCAGTTCTCACTGCTCAGTATCCTGCGCTGGTCCGTGATGACGATCTCCGTTGTGATCGGTCTAAGCATTATCGGGATCAACCTGTCGTCCCTGGCCGTGCTCTTTGGCGTGCTCGGTATA
>JANQHT010000031.1 GCA_028282545.1 Spirochaetales bacterium | reverse complement strand
GGCCGACGGTCCCCCCGACGAGATCAGTGCCGCCTTCTTTGCGCCGATTCCCGACGATTCGTGGCTTGGACGTGCGATGGCGCGAGCCAGAGAGATGTGCGACGGCGCCGGCGAGATAGAGGAGATCTGGGGGGCGTTGCATACGGAATTCGCAACGCGGGAGCATTCGGCGGTGGAAGAGGCGCTCCCTGAAGCGTACAGCGTCGCACGCATGACCGGTTTCCAGTTTCGCAAAGGCATGTTCTGGGGCGCAAACTTCGGACGTGACGCAGACACCATTGCGGCAATAGTCGGTGCCTTGGCCGGAGCGCGAGAAGGGATTGACGCGATTCCAGGCTCATGGATCGAACCCGTCCGCAGGCCCGCGGGCACGTGTCTCCGTTTTGCGGCGTCGGAAGACGTTGTAACACTCGGCAGCGAACTCGCCCGGGTGGCGCAGGAGATAGACTAACGGTGGATCAATCGCGCGTTCTGCTGCGGAAACGGATCTATCGCGATCGCCACCTCTACCTGATGCTCGCGCCGGTGATTCTCTTCTTCTTGGTGTGGCACTACATCCCGATGTGGGGTGCGCGCATCTCGTTCCAGGACGTTCGGTACATCGGACAAAACGAATGGGTCGGTCTCAAACACTACCGGATGCTCTTCTCTTCGCCCGTGTTCGGTCGCGTCTTTCTCAACACGATCACGATCAGCGCCATGAAGATCGGGTTCTTTTTTCCCTTGCCGATCGTTTTTGCGTTCCTGTTGAACGAAGTGCGCAGCGAAGGGGTGCGGCGCGGTGTTCAGAGCGTCGTGTACGTTCCCCACTTCCTTTCGTGGGTCGTCATCGCGGGCGTCTTCATCTCGCTCCTCGCCTCTCCCGACGGTGCGGTGAACAAGGTCCTCCAGTTTGTCGGCATCGAGCCGATTCGATTTATGACGTCCACGCGCTACATCCGGTGGGTCTTTGTCGTTTCAGAGGCGTGGCGAAGCGTCGGGTGGGATTCGATCCTCTACGTGGCGGCCATCAACAGTATACCCCAAGATCTCTACGACGCAGCGTACGTGGACGGCGCTACGCGATGGCAACAGGCGTGGCACATCACTCTGGCAAGTATCGTCCCGACGATAATCACCGTCTTTATCCTGAACATGGGTTTTTTCATGAACGCCGGGTTCGACCAGGTATTCAACATGATGAACGACGCCGTGATCAACCACGTCGACATTATCGATACGTACGTCTACCGCGTCGGACTGACCAAGGGCAACTTCTCCCTGGGGACGGCGGCGGGGCTCTTCAAGGGGGTAATCGGGCTCTTCCTGATATTCACGACGGACCGGCTCAGCCGGCGCGTCTCCGGCGAGGGCCTATGGTGAGGAACACGCCGCGGCGCTCGATCGGGCAAGTTTTCCTGGTGGTTTTTCTCGTCGTCTTCTCACTTGCGATGGCGTACCCGATCTACAACCAGCTCGTTCTGTCGCTCACGGGCCCGCGCTACATTGCGGCTGCCGATGGAACGACACTTGTGCCGCGCGGATTCACCCTGGCAACGTACCGGGCCGCCCTGGCGATCCCGAAGGTCTACCTCGGTATCATAAACAGCGTTCTGATCACCGCCGTCGGGCTGGTGATCAACGTCGTCCTGACAAGCATGGGCGCCTACGTTTTGATCAAACGCGATCTTCCGGGGCGGTCGGTCTTCATGACCTTTATCGTGATCACGATGTTTTTTGAAGGCGGTCTTATTCCCGACTACTTCCTGATGCGAAACCTGGGACTGCTCGACACGTACTGGTCGGTCATTCTCTATAAGGCGGTCAATCCGTACTACCTCATCATTCTGATGCGGTTCTTTGCCGCCGTGCCGCGCTCCCTGATAGAGGCGGCGCGAATCGACGGCTACTCGGAAGTTCGAATTCTCTTCCGTATCGTCATTCCAGTCAGCGTCGCGGGAATCGCAACGATCAGTCTCTTCTACGGCGTGTTCCACTGGAACGAGTACTTCCGCGCAATGGTGTACCTGACGAGTGAGGCGAAGTGGCCGCTCCAGGTAGTCTTGCGCGAGTTGATCGTGTCGCTGGAGAAGGCGGCGTTTATCGGCGGGATGAACTACCAGCGCATGGCCGGCGCCGCAGAGATCGCCTTCAAGGCGATCAAGGCGTCACTGATAATCATAGCGATCGCACCGATCATGGTTTTCTACCCCTTTGTTCTGCGGTACTTCGTCAAAGGGCGCCTCCAGGGATCGGTCAAAGAGTGAGGGCACAATCCACGGGTCGACGGTGCGTCGACATCGAAAAAAAGGAAGGAGGAAGATATGAAACGTCTTCTGGTGACAGGGTTGGTGTTGATGTTTGCGACGGCGTTCGCATTCGCCGGCGGTGCCGGAGAGGAACCGGGACCATCCGATGACGGGGTGACGACGATTCGGATCGTCGGGAAGGACTTCTCGCCCTCCGAGGAGTGGAACATCCAGCACATTCGGCAGATCGAATCGGGGTTTGCCGAATACTCGGGCGAGCAGATCGAGATTGAACTGGTGCAGGTACCGGAGGGGGCCTACGCGGAGAAGCTCAATCTCATGCTGCTGGGCGGCGATATCCCGGATCTGATCTACTTCCAGGGCGGCGACGAGGTAATCGCAAACCAGGGCTTGCTGGTTGATCTGCTGCCGTACGTGAACGCCTCTTCGGTGATGCAGGACGTACTCATGGAGTTCAACATGCAGCGCCTGGAGAACTACCCGTACCTGCTCTGGATTGCGCCGCCCCGCGGAAGAACCGCCGTGGTACGCGAGGACTGGTTCGAGGAAGCGGGCGGAGAGGTTCCGGAAACGATCGACGACTACTACGAGTTGTTCGCCGCGATCAAGGCGAACCATCCCGATACGTTCGTCATGACCGATACGGGTAACACGGCGCGCATGGACTACACCTTCGATCACGCCTTCGGTTTGACGGCGACGTGGGTGATGGAGGACGGCGGGTACGTGTACAAAAAGGTCTCCGAGGGCGAGCGCGACAAACTCGAATTCTACCAGAGGCTCTACGCCGAAGGCATTCTCGACAACGAGTACGTGACCACCGCCTGGGACACCATGGAGGACAAGCTCTATACGGGGCAGGTCGGGTTGGTGTATGGAACGGCCGGCATCGTGCTCGATATTTATAACGATAAGCTCGCCGAAAACCAGGGTGTCAATTTGGTGCCGCTCCCTCCCGCACAAGGCGTGGGGCAGGGCTACTCGGTCTCGTCCGCCAAGGAGACGCGGGGCTGGGCGATCAGCGCTACCTCGGAACACCCCGACCTCGTCTTTGAACTCCTGGAGTTCATGGCCTCCGACGAGGGGCAGTTCCTCGATCGCTACGGCCTGGAGGGCATCCATTACACCATGGACGGCGACACCGTCGTTTTCACGGAGGAGAAATCGAACTGGTGGCCGCGATTCCACGAGGTGATGAGTTGGGATGCGCCGACGCCGATGCTCGGACCGGCGGGGCTGACGGGCTGGGATTTCCTGCTCGAATACTCCGTGGGCGATCCCGATTTTCCGATTCCGGAAGAGCTCTCGCCGACTTGGGACGCCCTCGAAAACCTGTACAAGGAGTACAGCTACAAGATCATCAGCGGCGAATATAGTATTTCGCGGTTTGACGATTTCGTGGAGGAGTGGTACGCCCTCGGTGGCGATCGGGTGACCGAGTACGCAAACGAAGTCCTCAGGTAACGACACGGAGTCAGGCGCGCGGGCCGCCAACTAGGGCGGCTCGCGGTAGAGCGGTGCCCGGGGCGTTTCCGGGTGCCGCGTTGTTTTTGAACACCGGAAAGGATGGCAATGGACACACAGGCTTACCTTGAGAAGGTATACGGCGGACTCGTTGGAAAGTGCGCGGGGGTGCGCCTTGGAGCGCCGGTAGAACCGACGATCTGGACGTACGAACGCATCCGCGAGACGTACGGGGAGATCACCGGGTACGTCAAGGAGTACTCGAACTTCGCCGCCGACGACGATATCAACGGCCCGCTCTTTTTCATTCGTGCGCTCCTGGATGAAGAGGGCCCGATTACGGCGGAAGCGGTATCGCGGGCGTGGCTCAACTACGCGCGGGAAGGAATCGGGTTCTTCTGGTGGGGCGGCTACGGGCGAAGCACGGAACACACCGCCTACGTGAACCTGCGTTCCCGGTGCCCGGCGCCGCAATCGGGCTCGATTGCCGTCAACGGCACCACCATCGCCGAGCAGATCGGAGGCCAGATCTTTATCGACTCCTGGGGATGGGTGTTCCCGAATGACGCCGAATCCGCGGCCCACTACGCCGGCGTTGCTGCCGGCGTGAGCCACGACCGGAACGCGATCTACGGCGCACGATTCATCGCAGCCTGTATCTCTCTTGCCTTTTCCCACGGAACGGTGTCGTCAATCGTCGAAAAAGCGTTGCAACAGATTCCGGCCGACTGCGAGTACGCGCGCGTTGTTCGTGCCATGCGCGACTATCACGCAGAGCACGCCGCCGATTGGCGGGCGGCACGGGACTACCTGGGAGCCGACTTCGGATACGATCGATACCCCGGCGTATGTCATGTCATACCCAACGCCGGCGTGTGCGCCCTTGCTCTCTTCTACGGAGGCGGGGATTTCGCGCGGACGATCGAGATCGCAACGATGTGCGGCTGGGACACCGACTGCAACGCGGGGAACGTGGGCGCGATACTGGGCGTTCTCGTGGGTCCGGAGGGCATCCCCCACCGGTACCGCCGGCCGATCAACGATTTTCATGTAACAAGTTCGATAGCCGGCGCCCTCAACATCATCGATCTGCCCACTGCCGCGCGCGAACTGGCGACGTTATCTCTCAGGCGTGCCGGCACGGCCGTTCCTGAAGCGTGGGAACCGGGTGTTTTCTCCGACGATATCGTATTGGACTTCTCGTTGCCCGGGGCCACCTCGGGCATACGGACCTCTTCCGAATTCCGTGCGCCCCCGGCGCCGGCAGATTCCCGGGCTTCGAAGGATTCGACTGCGTCGCGCGGGGCAACGTTCCTGCTGGACCGGCTCGTTCGCGGCGATACGGTGCGTCTCTACTACAAGCCGTACTACCGGCGCGAAGATTTTGATGACGAGCGCTACAGTCCGACCTTCACGCCCACGGCGTACCCGGGACAGACCTTGCGGGTGATCTTCGACGTGGCACGGAAGAGCGGGCAGCGGATCGCCGTGGCACCCTTTGCGCGGGACGCCGTTGACGGGGACGCCGTGCAGGGCGCCTTCTCTTTCCCCGAGCCCGGTGAGCCGGTATCACTCGAGTGGACCCTGCCGGACGTCCCGTTCGCGATCGCGGAGGTGGGGCTGCTCGTGATGAATCCCGACAAGGAGAAGTTCCTGGGTGAGATCACTATCACACGCTTGGAGGTCACCGGCCCGCGTTCATTCTCCGTTCGGTTCGCCGACGAGCGCCTGGAGTTCGGCGGTCTCTCGCGGTGTTCACTATCCGGCGGCGCCTGGGAGTTGACCGGAGACGCGTTGCATACGATCACTCGCGACGAGTTGCTGCTCTTCTCGGGCCCGTACTACACACGAGACAGCGACGTTGCCTGTGAACTCGTCCCTGAGTACGGCGCCAGCCACCTCCTCGCGTTCCGCGCTCGCGGCGCCGCGTCGGCTTATTTCTTCGGTCTCCACGGCGCGGGGAGGGCGGCGTTGATCCGGCGCGACCATGGCGACTCGACGCTTGTCGATATCCCCTACGCGTGGGAGGCCGGTGAGAACTATCGCCTCGAGGTGCGCGTGCGTACGGTAGACGGCTCCTGTGCAATTACCGCGTCGGTCAACGGCCGGCGCGTCCTCGAAACAACCGACCCCGCGCCGTTGCCTTACGGAATGGCCGGCGTGGCCAAGCTGTCCGGTGGACGTACCCGGTTCCGGTCCCTGGCCGCTACCGAGGTGTGAAGCGTGGGTACCGCCGTTCGATCCGGTACGCCCGCAAAGCACGACGCACTCGTTGAAATCATTCGCGACGGGGAGCGGAGTACCGATACCGGGGCTGCGATTACTATCGACTCCCCGGTTGCCCCGTTGTTCGGCGCGTACCAACGGGCGGCTGTCGAAGCGGGACTCACGGGTCAACCCGTCCGCGCCATTCGCGTGAGCGTCCACGACAATCACGCCCTCGATTTTGTCCTCCGCGCCCGGGTGAAAGCGGCGATGCGGAAACTGGTGTTGATGGAGGGTATGCCGTGACGTGTCGCAGTTGGCTCTACTGTCCCGGGAACGATCCCGGCAAGATAACGCAGGCCGCGCTCTACGGCGCCGACGGCATTATCCTCGACCTGGAGGATTCCGTCGCGGCAGAGGAGAAGCTCGACGCGCGGGAACTCGTGGCCGAGGCGCTCCGGTCGTTCGATTTCGGGGAAGCACAGCTCTGTGTACGTATCAATTCGCTCGAAACCACGTGGTGGGAGGAAGACCTGCGCGCCATCTTGAGGTCACCGGACCGTGTGCCCCTGGTACGCATACCCAAAGTCGAGTCGCCGGAAACGGTTGCGTCCGCGGCGGCATTGGTGGCGGAGATCGAACGCGCGGCGGGCCGGCAGCCGGGAACGGTGCGGTTTCAGTGCATTGTCGAGACGCCGCGCGGCGTCGAGAAGGCGTACTCGATCGTTACGTCTTCTTCCCGAATCGACTCCGTTTCGTTCGGCGCCGAGGACTACTGCGCACAAACCGGGGCGTCGCGCTCACCTGCGGCCAAGGCGCTCGATTTCGCGCGGAGCCGGCTGGTAAACGCCGCCGGGGCCGCCGCCATCACCGTCTACGATACCGTATGGGGTGCGTTTCGTGACATGGAGGGGTTGCGGGACGACGCGAAACGGGCACGAGAGATCGGTTTCGACGGGAAATCCGCCGTTCACCCCGACCAGGTGGCGTTGATCAACGAGATCTTCACGCCCTCCGAGCAAGAGCGTTCCTGGGCGAAGCGTGTCATCGACGCCTTCGACGGGGAGGGCGCCGGTTCGCGCGGCGTCGCGGCCGTCGAGGGGCAAATGATCGACGCGCCGGTAGTTGCCAGGGCGCGCCGCATCCTCGCATCGCCGGGTGTGCGCGATGGCGGTTGAACACCTCCGTGGCGATGGTGCACTGCGAAAGGCGATCGAAGCGTCCGGTCTTTCAGAGGGCGGGCGCATCAGTTTCCACCACCATTTGCGCTACGGCGATCGCGTTGTTGCGCAAGTATTCAGAGAGATACGCGCTCTCGGCGTGCGAAATGTGACGGCGAACTTTTCTTCCGTCATGGGTTCCGCCTGTTCGGCGGTTCGTGATGCCGTCGTCAATGGAACGGTGACGCGCATCGAAACTACGGGAAGCAAATCGCCCCTTTCGGAGGCGATTCTCACCGGCCAGGTGCCCGAACCGGTCGTTTTTCGCACCCACGGCGGGCGGGCTCGAGCGATTGAATCGGGCGAAACGCCCATCGACGTCGCCTTTGTGGCGGTATCGGCGGTAGATCGTGCGGGCAACGCCAACGGAACGGACGGCCCCAGTCGCTTTGGTTCTCTCGGGTATGGCCTGGTGGATGCGCGCCACGCCAATCACGTGGTGGCAATCACCGATTACGTCTCGTCAAAGCCGCTCTCCCGCGTCAGCCTTCCTGCAGACGGGATAGACCAAGTCGTTGTGGTCGATTCCATCGGTGACAGCGCTTCCATCTCCGGCGGGTCGCTCCGACTCGCGAACCGCCCCATGGACCGCGTGATCGCGCGACGAGCGGTAGAGGTCCTCTTCGCTTCCGGCGCGATTCACGATGGATTCGGATTCCAGGCGGGGAGCGGCGGCGTATCGCTCCTGGTCGCCCGTATGGTCGCTGAGCGAATGTCAGATCTGGGCATCAAGGGCGGTTTCATCTCCGGTGGAGCGACCGAAACAGCCGTCCGGATGATCGAGGCCGGCCTTTTCGAGACGCTGTACGATGTCCAGAGTTTCGACGATATGGCGGCTCAATCGTTGGCCGCGAACAAAAACCACCTCGAAATGGACGCGTCCCGGTACGCCAATCCCGATCGCGCCGAAACCATCGCGTCGCGCCTCGACGTGATGATACTCTCCGCCACCGAAGTGGATACGAGCTTCGCCGTAAACTCCCTGACCGGTACGGACGGGCGGATCATCGGTGCTCTAGGGGGCGCTCCGGACACGGCGGAAGGTGCGGGGCTTACAATGGTAGTCCTTCCGGCGCTCCGCGGACGCGTTCCAACGATCTGCCGCACCGTTGACACCGTGTGTACACCGGGAGAACACGTGGACGTGGTCGTTACGGAGCGCGGGGTGTGCGTTCATCCGCGCCGCGACGAACTTCGCGCACGGTTGGCGGAGGCGGGAGTCCAAACCGTGGAGATCGGCGACCTCGTGGATCGGCTCTACGGAATTACCGGAGAACCCGTCCGGGTGCCCAGAAAGGACCGCGTCGTCGGGGTGGTGGAGTCGCGTCGCGGAGCGGTCCTGGATACGATTCGCGCTGTTGAGGTAGAACCGGAGACGAACTGACAAAAAAGCCCCGGCAATCGTCGGGGCTTCGTTGTTTACAATCGTGCCGCGTCGCCGATGCGCGCGGCAAGGAAGTTAAATCTCGATCGTCTTCGGGAACTCCACGTTCTCCGCACTCTTGAGGATGTCGGCCGGGACGGGACGGACGATCTCGGATCCGACGACCTGCTGGACATAGTCGCGAACGGTGCTTTTCCAGTAGTCCTTGGTGATATAGAAGACCTTGGCACCGCCGAGTTCGTGTTGCACGTCCGGCCACGGGTAGGAGGGCTGCGCCATGCCGAGGCCCCAGCGCATCCAGCCGTTGTAGCTCTCAAAGGTCGACCACCACTCCTCCGCGCCGAGAACGTCAAAGGCGTACTGCGCCTTGGCGTAGTACATCGACGCGCCGGCGCGAACACCGCGCATGTAGGCCATCGAGTGGAGGCTGATGTGAATCCCTTCGTTGAAGTGGCGTCCGTTGCAAAAGCCGGCGAGCTTGCCGTCGACAACACCGATGAACTGGTAGGAATCCTTCAGGCGGTTCCGCATCCAGCCCAGGACTTCCGCGTAGACGCGAACGCCCACGATGTCATAGAAGTCTTTCGGGTTGTCCAGGAGGGACTTCAGCGATTCCAGCAGCCTGGGCGCCTCTTCCTTGGTGAGAGGGCGGATGACCATCGTCTTACCGCTCTTGACCTTGATCATGCACGGTTCAAACTCCGGGAGTTGACTCGCCGGGCCACAGAGCATGGGTTCGATTTCGCTTACCGGGAAGGTAAGCTCTTCTTTTGATACGGGTACAGGTACTTCTGCGTACATTGTTTCCGCTCCTTTTCGTTGAAATTTGTTCGTCATTGTATCCGGCGATCGGGGCACTGTCAATATTTATTCCACGCAACTTTTGTGCCGTCTCGCTATTTTGTCGGTCGGTGGCCGATAATTTGACACGATGCCCGCAAAACGGTAGAACAGGCACATGAAATTCCCAGCTATCATCATCGGTGAATCCGTGCAGTTCGAGCGCGTTGTGGACGAGACCTACGCTGCCGGTACCTATTGGGGCCACGGCATCGAAGAGCTCTTCTCGTCGGCGTCGGCGGTGGAACTGATGTCGGAGGCGGCCACGGAGTTTGTCGACCAGCGCCTGCCGGACGGTTTTATGTCCGTCGCCAAACGCTCCGACGTTGTCCACGAACACCCGGTAGTCGTAGGGACGCGCATCACGGTTCGTCTCGAAGTCCTTGCCTTTGACGGCTACCATATCCAACTGGGCATGCAGATCCACGTGGGCAACGAACTGGTGCTCCGGGGGCACCACGAACGATCGATTGTCAACCAGCGCTGGATGCAGCTCAAAGTCAAAAAGCGGGCCGCACTTGCCGACGCATCGGGCACAATCGGCTAGGGGCTCGCGTCGCTGCGGGGAAACCGGGGACTCGGTTGCAGCGTCGCCAAAAGTTCCGTGCAAAAAATCCTTGACAGACCACTCATCCAACCGTAGAGTGTATTTGTCTGACAATATGCCTCATGGAGGACCAATCACGTGTCATCGAATCGGGAACTCATAGACAGGTTCAAGGAAAAGCGCGCTACCGCCATGGTGGGGGGCGGTGAGAAACGGATAGAAGCGCAGCATGAGAAGGGCAAACTCACCGCCCGGGAAAGACTCCAAACGCTCTTTGACGAGGGTTCCTTTGTCGAGCATCAGACGTACGTAACCTCCCGTTCCACCGATTTCGGGATGGACACCAAGCGCTTTATGGGCGACGGCGTTGTCACCGGCGCCGGCAAAGTGGACGGGCGGCAGGTGTTTGTCGGCGCCCAGGACTTCACCGTTCTCGGCGGTTCGCTCGGCGAGATGCAGGCCGAGCGCATCGCCCAGGCGCAGGAGCTGGCCCTCAAAACGGGATGCCCCTACATCGCCGTCAACGATTCCGGGGGGGCGCGAATCCAGGAAGGCGTCCTCTCCCTCCACGGATACGGTAAGATCTTCAGGAATAACACCCTGGCATCGGGTGTGGTTCCCCAGTTCAGCGTTATCCTTGGCCCCTGCGCCGGGGGCGCCGTCTACTCGCCGGCCATTACCGACTTCATCTTTATGGTGGACCAGGTGAGCAACATGTACATTACCGGTCCGGATGTCATCAAGACGGTGACGGGTGAAGAGATATCCCACGCGGAACTGGGCGGTGCCGCCGCACATTGCCGGAAGAGCGGCGTTGCGCACTTCCAGTTTGCCACCGAGGCGGACTGCATGGCCTTTATTCGCCGCCTACTCTCATACCTGCCCGCCAACAACCGGGAGCAGCCCCCGGTTGTTCCAAACGGCGATCCCGTTGACCGTCCTACTCCGGGCATCATGACAACGCTCCCGGACGATGAGAAGCAACCCTACGACGTGCGGGATATCATCAACGAGTTTGCCGATACCGACTCGTTTATCGAGGTCCACGAGGGGTACGCGAAAAACGTCGTTGTCGGTTTCGCCCGGATGGCGGGCCGGACCATCGGAATCTTCGCAAATCAGCCCAAGGTATTTGCGGCGGCGCTCAACATAGACGCCAGCGACAAGGCGGCCCGGTTTATCCGATTCTGCGACTCCTTTAACATCCCGATCGTCTCCCTGGCCGACGTCCCGGGTTTCCTGCCGGGGGTCGCGCAGGAGCACGGTGGAATCATCCGGCACGGCGCCAAGATCCTCTACGCGATCGCGGAAGCAACCGTTCCGAAGATCGCCCTGATCATCCGCAAGGCCTACGGCGGCGCCTTTATCTCCATGGCGTCCAAGGCGCTGGGGTACGATCGGGTAATCAGCTTCCCCACCTCCCAGATCGCCGTCATGGGCGCCGAGGGCGCGGCGAACATCATCTTCCGGAAAGACATTAAAGAGGCGGATGATCCCGCGGCCAAACGCACCGAGAAGATAGACGAGTTCAAGGAGACGGTGATGAATCCCTTCATCGCCGCCGGGTACGGATACGTGGATGACATTATCGACCCCGAGTACACCCGGGCGGAGCTCATCCGGTCCCTGGAGATGGTATCGCGAAAGCGGGAGGAACTCCCGGCCAAGAAACACGGGAACATCCCGCTCTAGGAGAACTCCATGAAAACCGAGGTTCTTTCCTACAGTGTAGTTGTCGCGATCCTGGGTATGGCGGTTGTGTTTGGCTTCCTCTGGTTCCTGAGCGTCCTTATGTCCACGATCAAGGCTATGTTCGGAGAACGCCCCCAACGGGACGACCCGGAGCGCGCGGAATCGCCTTCGACACCGAAGCGCCCCGCCAGGGAGTCCGTGGACGGCGTGCCCCAGTGGGTTCTCGCGGCGGTGGCCGCATATGTCATCGAGGAGGAACTCGACGCGCAGCGGTCCGCCGAGGCGTGGATACCGGACCCGTCGGCGTTTCCCGACGCGTGGACCGCGGCTCCCCGGTTCTAAGGAGATACACCAGTGAAGAAGACGATCAAATTAAAAATCGATGGATCGGAGGTCATCGTCGAGGCGGAGCGCTCCGGCGACACGCTCACGATAGACCGCGGTGATACGTCATACACGGTGGAACTCGTCCGGGACGAGATGGTTCGCCCGGCTGCGCCGCCGCGAACGGCTCCAACCGCGGCACCCTCCGCACCAACCGCGGCGCCCGCCACCCCGGCCGCGGCTTCTACCGCCCCCGCACCTGCGGCAACGTCCGCCGCACCGTCAGATCCCGGCGGAGTCCCGGCGCCTATGACAGGGACCATCAAGACGGTACTTGTCACCGTGGGCGCCTCCGTTCAGTCCGGCGATCAGATCATCATGATGGAAGCGATGAAGATGGACATCGAGGTCGCGGCTCCAAGGACGGGCACCGTCAAGGAGATCTACGTCAGTACCGGCGACAGCGTGAAGGAAGGGCAGCCGCTGCTGTCCATCGGGTAGGAGCAGGAGATGGCAGGACTCGTATCGCTCTTTCTTCAGTCAACCGGCTTTGTGGCGCTCACGTGGCAAAACTTGGTGATGATCGTGATCGGTCTCCTTCTGCTCTACCTGGGGATCGCGCGTAAGTTCGAGCCGCTGCTGCTCGTTCCCATTGGATTTGGCGCGATTCTCGTCAACATGCCGCTTTCCGGCCTGGTGGAAGATGACGGGCTTCTTCACTACTTCTACTTCGGAATCCAGTCCGGTATTTTCCCGCCCCTGATCTTCCTGGGAATCGGTGCAATGACCGATTTTGGACCGCTCCTCGCCAAACCGCGAACGTTCCTGCTCGGAGCGGCCGCGCAATTTGGTATCTTCGGTACGCTTCTGGGGGCCAAGGCGCTGGGATTCTCCTTCCCCGAAGCGGCATCGATCGCGATCATCGGCGGTGCCGACGGTCCTACCGCCATCTACCTGACCTCGAAACTGGCGGACCACCTGCTTGGTCCGATCGCCGTTGCCGCCTATTCGTATATGGCGCTGGTACCGATGATTCAGCCGCCGATCATTCGCCTTCTGACGACAAAGAAGGAACGGCTGGTGGTCATGGGCGATATCAAGCCGGTGTCGCAGCGCGTGAAGATCATCTTCCCGATCGCAACCACGCTCGTCTCCGCGCTCCTTATCCCGGCCTCGACACCGCTGGTGGGTATGCTGATGCTCGGTAACCTCTTCCGCGAGGCCGGGGTGGTTGAACGCCTGTCGAAGACGGCCCAGAACGAACTTATCAACATCGTCACGATCTTCCTGGCCGTCTCCGTGGGATCTCAAATGTCCGCAGAGGAGTTTCTCAATATTGAAACGATCCTGATCATCGTCTTGGGTTTGGTGGCGTTTTCGATCGGCACCGCCTCGGGCGTGCTGCTGGGCAAGCTGATGTACCTCTTGAGCGGCGGCAAGGTGAACCCGATGATCGGCGCCGCCGGCGTTTCCGCTGTTCCCATGGCGGCGCGAGTCGTCCAGAAGGTTGGACAGGAGGAGGACCCCCACAACTTCCTGCTCATGAACGCGATGGGTCCCAACGTGGCCGGCGTGATCGGATCGGCCGTTGCGGCGGGTGTCCTGCTCAGTATGGCCGGCGGCTGAACCGTCACGGTTCCGGGCGGATTGACCCGACGATTTCGTTCGTCAAATGGTACCGAAACCGCGGGCGATCATTTCTCGTGTGGGTCACTGACTAGGGGAACCTCGATTGTGAATACCGAACCATCCTCCCGTTGAACGTTAAGCGTTCCGCGAAGTTGCTGCGCCAACGCGCGAACCAGGGCGAGTCCGTTGCCGCCCGAAGCGTTCCGGATCGCGTCGTCGGGAAGACCGGGCCCGTTGTCGCGAATCGAGATGCGCAGGGTACCGCCGTTCGCCTCGGCGATAATCGAGCAATACGGACGACGCACTGCCGGAAATGCGTGTTGTACAACGTTGGTTAATATCTCGTTCAACATCAGGCCGAGTGGTACGGCCTTGTCAATGTGAAGCCGTATCGTCGGAACGTCAACGACGCACTCAGCGGGTGGAAGCCCGCCACGGTTCCCGGGCACGGTTCGATCTGCCAAATCGTGGACAAGTTTACGGAGGTCTACAATCGCGTCTTCACCCTGCAGGTACAACTGATCGTAGGTGGACGCGATGGCTGCGATTCTGGCTTCAATATCGTCAAGGGCGTCAGCCGGGCTTCCGGTTGTGCAATGGTTCCTTCGGATGGAGATGAGGCTCATGACGAGCGAGAGATCGTTCTTTGCGCGATGGAATATTTCACGATACAGGAGTTGCGATCGCTCCCGCTCTTCCCGAATCCGGGTTTCCGCTTCCTTGCGTGCGTTGATCTCTGCATGGAGATCGTCGATTGTTGCCACCGGAGTTGAGTAATCCTGCACCCAGACGACGGCACAACCTTCTTCCGATTCACACTTCGCTCGCCGCGCCGTCATCAGCGGTCGCGATGCCCCGCTTAGAGCCCCGTCGCGTTCGAATATCAGGTCTGACGCGTTTCGTTCGGAAATATACACGGGAATGCCGAGGTCGAAGAGATTACCAATGCGGTCGGCATATTTCGATTCGCCGAACCGCGGAAACCGTTCCCGGAGGTCTCGACCTACAATGTCGTCGCGACGCACACCAGTGTAATCAACCATAACGTCATTCCAGAACACGACGTTGTAGGTACGCGTTATCATGAATACGCCGATGGGAGAGGATTTCAAAACATCTTCGATCCACGATGTTTTGGCGACGAAAACGGCGGAGTCTTGTTTCACGTCGCCAACTTCTCCTGAGTTTGGATCGCTGATAGACGCAATCCGATCCATCCCGGTTTGTCGGTACCGATCTGGATGAGCGCCGAGACAAGAAGGGATGAGGCGGTGTCGAGTTTTTCGAAACGACACCGTGCATATTTGGGAATGGAAAACGAGTACACTCCGTTTTGGCGGCGCCCGATCACCGCGAACAGCGCGTTTAGAAGGATATTGCCCGTTTCGAGTGCAACCGGGGCGCCGAAGGCCAGACGGTCTTCCGAGTTTCCGTTTGCCTCCGGCACGATCGCCCGGCACAACCCGTCGAGAATTGCGTCTGAGATGCATAATTGCGCAACGACCGCATCTGCGCCGGTGACTTCCATCGAGACGACGCTGATCAGCGACCCAACCTGAGGAAACCACTGGTTCCGGGAAGACCCGCACCGGTGCTCACCTCCCAACCACACCATGACCGGCAGATCGGTGAATTGGCTGAGTTTCGTACGCCACGATTCCATACCTTCGAAGAGGAGTCGAGGTGGAAAGAGCGTTACGGTAGACATCGGTGCCGTCGAATAGTCGGTGGACACCTCAAAAAACGGCATGTTCTGCCTCTCCTAGGGCTGTCGCGATTTGGTGTGGTCTGACAGGTTTGTGAAGGTATTTCGCAGCGCCGAGGCTCAGGCACCGTTCAACGGTCTGTTCCTGATCATCCGAGGTAAGGACAACAATCCGTGGTGCATCTTCCATGCCCAGGACCCGTTGAAGGATCTCAACACCGGTCATGTTCGGCATAAGCAGATCGAGAAGAACCACATCGAACGATTGTGACCGAATCGCATTCAGCGCTTCGATTCCATCCATCGCTTCGGTGACGTCGAATCTTGACGTATCGATCATCTGTTTGATGAGCATACGTGCAACCGCCGAATCATCCGCAACAAGTACCCGTCGTTTCACCGCCCCCTCCTTTGCCGCGAACCTGCCGTTTCCGGTACAGAGTGGAGGATACCGCCGACGTTTTTGCAGCGCTATCGGTGGATTTGGACTTTTCGTGTAGGGAAAGCCTGACGTTTGATACCGATCAAACGATCTTGTGCAATATCGCGTACTCAACGATCGCCGCGTTGTTGTCCAGGTTCAGTTTTTTTAATATCCGCGTCCGATAGGTGCTGACTGTTTTTTCGCTCAGGAAGATATCTTGCGCGATCTCGCGGATGCGTTTTCCGTGTGCGATGCCCACCAATACTTCGTACTCCCGGTCCGAAAGAACCTCGCTGGGAGATCGACCTGCGTCTCCCGTGTCACCGAAAATAATTGTTTCCGCGAGTGTTTCGGATAGGTACTTCTTCCCGGAAGCTACACGCCGAATGGCCGCTATGAGTTCTTCAGGGGCGTTTTCTTTTGAAACGTATCCCGAAGCACCCGCCCGGAGATAGCGCATGGCGTATTGCTTCTCGGGATACACCGAAAGGACGAGTACAGCAACGCGTTCGCATTGGTTCCGAATTGCTTTCAACGCCTCCAGGCTCAAGGTGTCTTTCATATTTACGTCAAGAAGCAGGACATCGGATGGCGTGTCACGCACCGTTGGGAGTACCTGATCGACGTGTTCAATCTGAGCCACGACGGACATGCCCGGTTCGTCTTCTATCAGACGGCTGATACCGGACCGGACAATCGCGTGATCGTCGGCTACAACGACGCGAATCACAGGCTCGTCTCTTCATTGATCGGGAGGGTAACGTGGACGGCCGTGCCGTCGTCACCTTCGAACCGCAACGTGCCTCCCAGCGCGGCGACCCGTTCCCGAATTCCGAGAATACCGTGTCCCTGCGAGGTGTCGATTTTTGCGGGATCGAATCCGATTCCGTCGTCGCTGATGTCGATACGAAGAATGGAGTTTTCCCGTTGGACCGCCACTTCAACTTCCGCGGCCGATGCGTGACGAACCACGTTTGTGAGACACTCCTGAACAATGCGGAAAACGGCGGATTCGATTGGTCCGGGCATGGGGTGATCGACCCCGCCAAGTTTCAGGTCAATTGCGAGTCCGGTGTGCCCATGGACCGATTCGATCGTGTCCCGCAGCGACGCGGCAAGCCCGAGCCGCGAGAGCGTCGAATCCCGTAGGGACAGCACCACCGAACGCGATGCCGAAATCAGTCCCTCGACCTGGGTCTTGAGGCCGGTCAGCATCGCCTTGTCCGAATGGCCTCTCTCGGCCGCGCGGTGCAGGTCAATCTTCAACGCGGTGAGACGCTGTCCGATCTCGTCGTGGAGTTCGCGCGCGATGTGCGCCCGCTCCCGGGATCTGATCATTTCCTCCTGGAGGAACAACATACGCAAGGCGTCACGACTGTTCTCAGTGGCTTTTTGTCGATTTCGGTCGTCGGTAATGTTCTCCACTATCGCAACGGTCTGCCCGCCGCTCCCGCATTGACTCGCCAGAGGCACCGTGGAGACGCGCAGCACCAACTTGCCTCCAGCGCACGGTTGGAGTTCCATTTCGACCGTTTCGGCGGCCCCGGTACGGATATGTGATAAAATCAACGGCACCAGGTCTACCGATTCCGTTTCACCACAGGGTTGTTGGAATAGCGTCTCTCCGCTTCGATTCGCATCGACTGGACGTCCCGACTCATCGAAAAGAACCATCGGGAGCGAAGCCGCTTCGAAGAGCTGTCGAAAATGGACCCTGGTCGCGTCAAGTTCTCGCTCCAGCTGGTGGCGACGTATCGCCAGGTCAATCGTAATCGACAGTTGGATCGCCTCGTAGGGCTTCACGACGTATCCATAGGGTTTGGTTTCGAAGGCGCGGAGTGTGGTAGACCAATCGGAATAGGCGGTAAGGAAGACTACAGGGATATCGTTGCGTTGGAAGACCTCTTCTGCGAGATCGACACCGTCTTTTTCCATGTCGAGGTTGATGTCCACCAGCGCCACATCGGGTTTGAACTCCGATACGCTACGAACGACCTCATCGAAGTCGCCCGTTAGCGAAATGGCCTCGTAACCGCGATCCCGTAAGTTTTCTTCAAGCATCAGTCCCATCAGAGATTCGTCTTCAACGATCAGAACTCGTGTGGGCGTTTTCTTCATCATGTTCCTCAATCGTACGAAGTGAACTGAACACTCGCAAGCTCCCGCCGGTCGTGCTATTTAACCGTCGGTCGTGCTGTTTAACCGCCGGTCGATCGCCACCGTACCGTCGCGAACGATAACGAGCCGTTCTGCGGAAGTACGCATTGCGTCCAGTAGTGTGGGCGCGTCGAAAATAACGAAACTCGCTCGCGCCCCGGGGTCCAGTCCGTACCCATCGAGGCGCATGATGCGCGCCGGATAGTAGGTGATCGTCCGGTACATCTCGTCGAGCTGGGCCAATCCCATCATGTGTCCCACGTGGGCGCCCATCTTCGCTACCTCGAACATGTCTGCGTCGCCCAGCGGGTACCAGGGATCTTCGTTGCAATCCTGCCCGCACGCAACGGTAATTCCCGCCGCCAGCAGCTCCTTGATCGGCGCCATCGCCCGCGGTGCCGGGTGGTGAAAATGGCCGCCCAGGTGCACGTTGATCAGGGGATTCGCGATCACGTGAATACCGGTCCGCGCCATGAGGGGAATCAGTTTGCGGTTCAGGTAGTACCGATCCATCATTGCCGTTGACGTGATGTGGGAGGCGGTTACGCGCTCACCCATGTTTCGTTTGTACGTTTCGTCCGTGAGAATCTCCACGTGGCGTGAGCCGGGGTCGTCGCTTTCGTCGCAGTGCATGTCCACCAACAGATCCCGTTCGTCGGCGATCTCCATCAGTTCCACGATGCTCCGGTGGCCAAGGGCGCCGGTTCGTTCGTTGTGCGGGATACCGCCGACCACGTCAACGCCCATATCGAGCGCGCGAATCAGCAGGGAGCGCGTCTCGGGGCCGTCAAAGAACCCGTCCTGGGGAAACGCGACGAGCTGGATGTCGATGCGATCCTTCCAGTCGGCCCGAATTTGCAGAAGCGCCTCGACGCCCAGGAGGCGCTGGTCGCATACGTCCACGTGCGAACGGATCGCCTGGATTCCCCGGGCAAAGGCGTGCTCGCAGTAGCGGTTGGCCCGCTGGTACACGTCTTCCACGGTGAGCTTGGAACGCTTGTAGTGGGCCCAGTTGTCGATTCCTTCCCGCAGGGTACCGCTCCGATTCGGGACCCGGGTCAGGACGGAGTCCAGGTGAAAGTGGGCGTCCACGAACGGGGGCGACACAAACCGGCCCTCCGCATCGATCACGACATCGCCCCGGATGGACGCGACGGCCCCCGCCGGGGCGACCTCGGAAATCGTACCGTCGTCACACACGATCGATACGGTCCCCGACCGGCCCGGAACGACGCAATTGTTGACCACTAGCCTCATTGCATCAGCGTACGCATTTGCTGCGGGCCAAGCAATAGACATCCATTTATTCCGTGCAAAAAATGTTTGACAGATCGACCAACCAAAGGGGCTGAGAATAAACCAACGAGCACATCCAAAAAAAGGAGTAGAACCATGAAGAAAACGGTGTTTCTGGTGATCATCGTCGCCCTCGTGCCGTCGCCGCTCATTGCAGGTGGCGGACAGGAGGAAATGGACGACGATACATTCCGCGTTGCCGGTATCTTCCAGACGGCGATCGAGGAACCGTGGGACGGGGTTATTCACCAGGCGTGTCTACGCGCCGTGGATGAACTGGGAATCGAGTACGAGTTTACGGAGCAAATCGCGGCTGCCGATTTCGAAAAGGTCGTTCGCGAGTACGCCGAACGTGGATTCGATCTGATCGTTGGTGACGCGTTTCTCGCCGGCGAGGAGCCGTCACGGCGCGTCGCCAAGGACTACCCCGAGGTGGCCTTTGCCTTCGGCTCCGAGTTTGGTCCCGCTGAACCCAACTACTCCGTATTTGACAATTGGATTCACGAGCCGTCCTACCTGAGCGGTATCATCGCCGGCCACCTTACCGAGTCAAACGTTCTCGGCGTGGTGGCTGCCATCCCGATCAATGAGGTCAACCGCCTGGTAAATGCCTTCAAGGCCGGTGCTCTGAGCGTGAACCCCGACGTACAGACAAAGATCGCGTACATCGGCGGATGGTTTGACCCGCCCAAGGCGAAAGAGGCGGCCCAGGCCCAGATCGAAGCGGGGGCGGACCTCATCTTCGCCGAGCGCTTCGGCGTATTCGAAGCGGCCAAGGAAAACGGCGTCCTGGCGTTCGGCAACATGTCGGACCAGAACGAACTGGCGCCGGACGTCGTGATCACCGGACCCGTCTGGGACATGTATCCGACGATTGAATACCTGGTGACCACCGTCCGGGCGGGACTCATTCCGTCGCAGGATCTCAAGGACTGGTCGATGATGGCCAAGGGCGGCGCGTCGCTCGCACCGTTCCACGAGTTCGAGGATACGCTCCCTTCAGACGTCATTGCGCAGGTCCGTGACCTGGAGGCGCAGATCCTGGCCGGTACGTTCCGCGTACCGATCATCGAAGAGGAACCGACCTCCGACTGACAGGCGCGAACAGCGCCCACGGGACGGCGGCTCTCCCCCTGGGAGACCCGCCGTTTTCTTTCTGACGATAGAGGTACACCATGGCCGACAAGGGCACTTCCGTTCCCGTCGTTGAGATGCGGGGCATCACAAAGCGGTTCCTCAGCAACGTCGCGAACAACGCCGTCGACCTCGTCCTTGCCCGCGGCGAAATCCTGGCGCTGCTCGGAGAGAACGGTGCCGGTAAGACGACGCTCATGAACGTGCTCTTCGGATACTACGCCGCGGACGAGGGCGAGATCCGTATCAACGGCGAGATCAAGAATCTCAAGTCGCCCAAAGATGCGATCGACAGTGGGATCGGGATGATCCACCAACACTTCACCCTGGTTCCGACGCATACCGTCCTGGAGAACATCATCATCGGTACGCCCGGGGGGCGGCGTTTTTTCCTGGACGAACGGGGCGCCCGGAGGAAACTGGCGGACCTGATGGACCGGTTTGGTCTCCATGTGGACGTGGACGCGCCGGTGTGGACGCTCTCGATCGGGGAGCAGCAGAAGGTCGAGATATTGAAGGCACTCTATCGCGACTCGCACGTCCTCATCATGGATGAGCCGACGGCGGTACTGGCGCCGTCGGAAACACCTGAACTCTTCAAGACGCTGGGAGCGCTCGCTTCCGAGGGCCGGTCGATCATCTTCATTTCCCACAAGCTGCACGAGGTTATGGAGATCGCCGGTCGGGTGATGGTGCTTCGCAACGGCAACGTGGTTAACGAAAAGGCGATTGCCGACACGAACGTTCGTGACCTGGCAACGATGATGGTCGGTCGCGAGGTCCTGGAACGGATCGACCGCAACGAGGTCGAGGTGGGAAGCAGCGTCTGTGCGGTGAAAGATCTGACCGTACGGAGCGACAAGGGTCTGGTGGCGGTGAAGGATCTCTCCTTTGACGTACGGCAGCGCGAGATCCTCGGCATCGCGGGAGTCTCCGGAAACGGCCAGACCGAGCTTTGCGACGCCCTTTTCGGCATGCGTAGGCCCGAATCGGGGACGATCGAGATAAACGGGCAACCGCTTCACCCCGGGGAGCCGCGCAGTTCCATCGAAACGGGGATGGCGCGAATTCCGGAAGATCGGATCGGAACCGGACTGCTCATGGACCTTTCGGTGGAAGCAAACACGATTCTGGAGAACCACCACCTGCCACCGATGAGCCGGAACGGCCTCATGAACGCCGCCGCGGTAGGGGAGTACGCGGAGACGCTGATCAAGGAGTACAGCATCAAGACCGACGGTCGGATGATAGCCGCCAAGAGCTTGTCCGGCGGCAACCTGCAGAAGGTGATCCTGGCGCGGGAACTCTCCAGTTCGCCGGACCTCGTCGTTGCGTCGCAACCCACGCGCGGGCTGGACGTGGGCGCCATGGAGTTTATTCACCAGCGCATCATCGAAGAGAAGGAGCGCGGTGCGGCGGTAGTGCTCGTGTCGGACGATCTCGACGAAGTGCTGCAGCTTTCCGACCGCGTCATCGTTATGTACGAGGGTGAGATCATGGGTGAACAGGCCGGCGGCGCGATCGATCGCGAGAAACTCGGACTGTGGATGAGCGGGGTGAGTGACCAATGAGAGTACAACTTGTCAAGCGACCGCCCCTGCCGGGCTGGACGCGCATCGCCATCCCGGTTGCGTCCGTCCTGGTGACTCTCCTGATTTCAGCCATACCGATAATGATCGCCGGCGCAAACATCTGGAGAGCTTACGGGGCACTCTTTTACGGCGCTCTGGGCACGCGTTTTAACGTCCTGGAGACGCTGGTGAAGACCGCTCCGTACATTCTCACCGGGCTGGCGGTGGCCTTTGCCTTTCGCGCCAAGTTCTGGAACATCGGTGCCGAGGGGCAGCTCCTGGCGGGTGCCATCGGGGCGAGCTGGGTCGGGATCTTTGTCACGGGCCTGCCTGCGATCGTGATGCTCCCGTTGATGATGGTGATGGGGTTCATCGCCGGCGGCCTCTGGGCGATCGTCCCGGCGCTCCTCAAAACCAAAATGAAGGTGGATGACGTCGTCTCCACCTTGCTGCTCAACTTTGTCATGGTTCACATCATGGGGGCACTGCTCTTCGGCCCGCTCCAGAAAGAGGGTGCCAGTTGGCCCATTTCGGAGGGGATCGTCGAGGCGGCGAAGTACCCGATCCTGCTCGCCAGGAGCCGCTTCCATCTGGGTATCCCCCTGGCGTTCCTGCTCGTCTTCGTGGTCTGGTTTATCAATGACAAGACCGTCTTTGGCTACCGCTCGCTG
>JANQHT010000006.1 GCA_028282545.1 Spirochaetales bacterium | reverse complement strand
TCGGGGAACTTTCGGAACGCCTTGGCGTAAGCGAGGTCACCGTTCGCAAGGATCTGGCGATCCTCGAAGAGATGGGCTTTGTGCAGCGTACCCACGGGGGCGTCGCGCTGGCTGAGACCGCGGATGAGCGATCGGTCCTGCGTGCCCGTCGGTCTGAACACGGCGCCGCCAAATGTGATATCGCCGAAAGCGGCCGGGCACTGCTCTCCCAGGGCGAGACGGTTTTTATCGATTCCGGGTCGACCTGCGCGTGTCTGGCGCCGCTGGTCCGAGATATGGAGCTTCGCGTGGTCACCAACTCGATCGACGTGCTCCTGGCGCTCGCGGACGCTCCGGACATCAATCTCCACTGCACCGGCGGGGCCTTTCGCCAGGCCGGCGGCAGCTTTATCGGCCCCTTTGCCGAAGAGATGATAGATCGAATGACCTTCGATCACGCCTTTTTGGGAGCCTCCGGCATTTCTCACGCCGGGCGCTTCTCGTCCCAAAACGTGATCGAGGCACAGGTGAAACGCAAGGTGATCGCAGCGTCGCAGGTGTCCGTGGTGCTTGCCGATCGATACAAGATAGGCCGCGAAGCGTTCGCGGTGTACGCCGATGCGGAGACGATCGACATTCTCGTGAGCGACGTCGACATCAAGACTCAAAACCAATTCGAGGCGTTGGGAATCCACGTGATTCCCGTTGCCGATTCCAGGGAGGACGAGAAATGAACTACGTGGAGAAACTCTTTTCGCTCGACGGCGAGGTAGCCGTCGTAACCGGCGGCGCCGGTGTCCTGCCCGGTGCAGTTGCCCGGACGCTAATGCGGGCCGGCGCAAAGGTCGCACTCTGGGGCCGCGGAACGGGTCACCCCGTGCCGGAGGCGGCGGCGGCGCTCCAGTCGGATACGGGAGCGGCCGACGGAACGGTGGCGGGAATCACGGTGGACACCGCCGACGAAGCGGCGGTCGCCGCCGCGATCGAGGAGACCGAGGCCGCCCTCGGAACGCCCACCATCTTGGTGAACGGCGTCGGCGGGAACCGCGGCAAGGCTCCCTTCGTCGATATCGACGTCGAGACGTTTACCGACGTGGTAACGATGAACCTCGCGGCGGGGCTGGTAATACCGCTCAAACACTTCGCGCGCTACTGGATCGAAAAGGGGCAGCCCGCTGCGGTGATCAACTTCGCCTCTATGACGAGCTACAAGGCGCTCTCCGGGGTGTGGGCGTACAACGCCGCGAAGTCCGCGGTTCTCAATTTGACGGAAGGGGCCGCCCGCGAGTTCGCACCGTACGGAATCCGTGTGAACGGGATTGCCCCGGGCTTTTTCCTGGGCTATCAGAACCGTGCTCTCCTCGTGAAAGACGACGCCACCGGTGAACTGACCGAACGGGGCCGGTCAATCATCGATCGAACGCCCTTTGGCCGTTTTGGAAAGCTTGACGACGTGGAGGGCGTGACGCTCTTTCTCGCGAGCAGCGCGGCGAGCGGTTTTGTGACGGGGGTCACTATCCCCGTCGACGGCGGCTACCTCACAGACAATATATAGAGCGTACCGAATGAAACCGTTTCTTGGTGAAGACTTCCTTCTGAACTCCGAGGCGGCCCGCGAGCTTTATCACGACTTTGCGCGGGAACAGCCGATCTTCGACTATCACTGCCACCTCTCCCCGGAAGCGATCGCCGACGATAGCACCTTCGCCAACCTCTACCAGGCGTGGCTCGCCGGTGATCACTACAAGTGGCGGGCGATGCGGACGAACGGAGTGGACGAGCGGTTTGTTACCGGTGCCGGCGGTGAACGGGAGAAGTTCGACCGCTGGGCGGCGACCGTTCCGGCCACGATCGGAAACCCGCTCTATCACTGGACGCATATGGAGTTGGCCCGTCCCTTTGGAATCCGCGACGTTCGTCTCTCGCCGGAAACGGCCGGATTTGTCTGGGGCCGGACGCGTGAGCTCCTGCAGCAGCCCGAGTTCAGCGTGCGGGGAATCCTCCGGGCAATGAACGTCCGGTACGTGGGAACAACGGACGATCCGGCGGACGACCTGGAGTCACATCGGGCGATCGAGGAAGACCCCTCGTTCCCGGTTGTGGTGAAGCCCAGTTTCCGGCCGGACAAGGTGTACAACCTGGGAGATCCCGCGGCCCATACCGCGTACCTGGACAGGCTCGCCGCCGCGGCGGGCGACGCGGCACCGCCGTCGGGTCGCATCGAGACGTTTGAGGAGTTACGGCGCGTCCTCAGTGCCCGGATCGACTTCTTCCACGAGCGGGGATGCCGCGTCTCGGACCACGCGCTCCTTCTTCCCGTCTACGCGCCGTATACCGAGGGCCTTCTCAACGGTGTTCTCGCGTCATGCCGCCGGGGCCTCCCGCCCGAACCCGGCGACGGCGAGGCCTTCACCACGGCGATCCTGGAGTTTCTGGGGCGCGAGTACGCCCGGCGCGGATGGGTGATGCAGCTCCACATCGGCGCGCTCCGGAACGTAAACACGCGGATGTTCGCCGCCCTCGGACCGGATGTCGGGTTCGATTCGATCGTCGACGGACCCCTGGCGGTGCCGCTCGCCCGCCTCCTGGATGCACTGGATCGAACCGACGAACTTCCACGCACGATCCTCTACAACCTCAACGGGCGCGACAACGATCTCTTCGCAACGATGATCGGTAACTTTCAAGACGGATCGATCCCCGGCAAGGTCCAGTTTGGTTCCGGGTGGTGGTTCAACGACCAGAAGGATGGGATGGTTCGGCAGATGACGAGCCTCGCCAACATGGGACTTCTCAGCCGGTTCGTGGGAATGCTCACCGATTCGCGGAGCTTCCTCTCCTTTCCTCGCCACGACTACTTCCGGCGAATCCTCGCAGATCTGATCGGGGGGTGGGTGGAACGCGGTGAAGCGCCGGCCGACATGGCCCTCCTGGGCGGAATGGTGCGGGATATCTGCTACAATAACGCCGTAGCCTATTTCCGAGTGCCCGGGGTCACGGAGGAGAATCAACCATGATAGCAACGGATCTCATCGACACTATCCAGCAGCAGGGATGGCATACCCTGGAGCCGGCGATGCTCGCGGCAAACAAGGCGGGGATTCCCGTGGAGGAGTCGCTGCGGGTGGGAGAGGGCGTCCAGGTGTACGTTCGCTCCCTGCAGCGACACGGGGCCATCCTCTTCGGCGTCTGCCGCGACGAACGGGAGAAGTTTCTCTTTGCATTCTCTGCAAAAACGCAGGACCTTGCTTTCGAGGGAGAAGTGGCGAGCGGCGACCCGTGGCTCCTCCTGGCTCCCATGACAAACGATAACGCCCTGGTGCTTCACGAACTTTTTCCCTTCACCCGGCCCGTTTCGCTCCGGGAACGACCGGCAACGTTCGGAACCGGGGACCGATTGGGGCTTGCAACGGCGGGGCACCTTCGCGCGGCGCGTTTGTTCCAGGTTGCGCCGGTCCTGGCGCAGCAGAGCGTACGGGAAAACTCGTTTACCGGGCGTACCTACGTGGACGTCGTCTGTGACGCGAGCTGGCTCGTCTTCCAGGAAGGGTATGAGGACGGGTACGGCGCTGATGGTGACCACCTCAAGAACTTCGCCGCGATCGACACCGCCCTGAAAGCGCGTATGCCGATGATTACCCTGGACCTGACGGATGTGATGCGTCCGGAGGTTGCCCGATGGAGTACGGAGCAGATCGACGCCGCCTTTGGGGAGCTTCCGGGCGAAACACAAACGCGGATCGAGGCGTCCTACGCCGGTAAGACCTTTGACGTTGGGCCCGGCGTCCAGGTAGAGATCGAACCGGTGGAGGCGCGCCGGTGTGCGCTTATGTACGGCCCCGCCCTCGACTTCAGTAAGGAAGTCAACGACTACCTGCGTGTGAAAACCGGCGGCGCCTATGACCTCGAAATCAGCGTGGACGAAACCACGACGCCCACCCTCCCGGCTCACCACCTCTTTATCGCCCGGGAGCTGCGGTTTCGCGACGTTCTCGTGAACAGCTTGGCGCCCCGTTTTATCGGTGAGTTCGAGAAGGGAATCGACTACATCGGGGACGTTGCCGAGTTCGAACGGCAGTTCGTCGTCCACTGCCTCATCGCGCGCACCAACGGTAACTACAAGATCAGCGTTCATTCGGGGAGCGACAAGTTCGCCGTCTTCCCCGTAGTTGGTCGGGAAACGGGGGGGCGGATGCACGTCAAGACGGCCGGAACGAGCTGGCTCGTCGCGCTTCATGCCCTTGCGCTCCACGACACGGACCTGTATCGAAAGATCCATGCCGAGGCGGTTCGGACGCACGCGGAGGCGCTCAACCATTACCACATCAGCGCCGATTTTGCCGCGGTCCGTCCCCTCGACTCAACGCCGGATGATCGGCTCGCCGATTATCTATCGGATCGTAACAGTCGACAGATGCTCCATATCGCGTACGGAGGAATACTGGCAAACGCGGAACTCCGGGCGGAACTGTACGCGTCGCTCCACCGCCTCGAGGAAGAGCACTATCAGCTCCTGGCGGATCACATCGGGAAACACATGGAGCTTCTGGGCCTCTCCTCCACGCGGTAGCGTACGCCGGCATCCGCGCGGCCCGGGCGGACCGTGCGCCTACAACCCTCTATGGGCTCGTTCATCCCGCCATACGCGGAGTGCGTCCATCATACGCGGAAACCCCACGGTGGTGGCGGTGATCACGATGGCGTGTTCGATCTCCGCCGGCGAACAACCCACCTTCATGGCACGATCGAAATGGCTGTGGAGCGCGAGTTCCACCTGGACCCCCACGGCAACGCCGATCTTGATGAGGGCGCGCGTTCGTTCATCCAGCGGCCCCGCTGTCTCGTGAAGCGCTTTGGAAAACGACTGGTGGGCCGCCGCCGCTTCCGGATAGGTCTGCGTGAAATAGTTCCAGTTTGCCTTTTGTGCGTCCATGATCCATTGTACCATCCCCAACAGGAGGAGTTATGGAAGAGACGACCAAGGTCTACTACACGTACGACGAGATCCACGAACTCGTTCGCAACATGGCAGAGCAGATCATCGACGCCGGCTGCGCGGTCGACTTCGTCGTAAGCATCGCCACCGGCGGGTGGATCCCGGCGCGAATCCTGAGGACGTTTTTGCCGTACTCCTCCGATCTCCCGATGCCCCTCTTTTCGGTAGGGATCGTCAACTACGACAGCCGGGACCGCCTCTTGAGCGAGACCCTGATCGTCCAGGAACTCCCCGCGGGTTTGGAGGTAACGGGTAAGCGCGTACTGCTGGTGGATGAAGTCTCGGACTCCGGCGGCACCTTTGTGAAGGCGGTCGAGTACCTGCGGGCGATGCAGCCGGCCAAGCTCTATACTGCCCTCCTGCACCTCAAAGAACAGAGCGTGTTCAAGCCCGACTTCGTCGGTGAATACGCGGGGAACAACTGGATCGTCTATCCCTGGGACCAGAAGGAACGCCCGGCGTCCCGGTAGGCGTGGTCGGGGCGGTTCCCGCCTAGGCCGTCAGCGTAAAATCAACCGCGGCGGCGTGTAGTTCCGTCGTGTCCAGGAGCGGCACCGATCATCTTCATTGGTCGGACTCCTTTCGCGGCCGTCGCATAAACCGCCGTTGTACCTCGGGCGTTTGAGAAAACCCGAACCGCTCGTAGAGTTCGTGGGCGTCGGCGGTGAGCAGGAAACCGCTCAGTGGTTCAAGGCGGGAATCGTTGACAAACGCCCGGAGGATGGCCGAGGCGAGACCGCGCTCCCGGTGGGGAGGAAACACAAAGAGATCCGCCAGGTACCACATCGTACTCCAGTCACTCACAGCGCGCGCCATTCCCGCCAGGGTCCCGTCCGGGGCGTATGCGCCCACCAACCAGGAGGCGGCAAAGGAGGCGACGATTACCTCCCGGGGCCGCCCCTTTGCCCAGTACGACTCTTCCCGGAGGTAGCGTACCGCCGCATCCGTGTCGAAGCGACTACGATCGTCGCTCAACCGGTACCCGGCAAGCGCGCCGTTCAGTTCCACCTCCAGCGGTGCAAAGCGATCTCGCGGGTGGGCGCGCCGCACCGCGTCCCGGTCGATTTTGCCAAAGATGTGCGGGAAGAGTTCGGGTACACCCGCATCGTCGACTTCGCCGCCGGCGCCCGGTTCCAGGTGTACCGGCGCAGAGAGCCGCGATACATCGATCTCAAGGACGACCACACGATCGTCGGGCGCGTAATAGCGGCGTAGGACGTCTCTGACCTGGTAGGCAAACGAGCAGTGCACGTAGCCGACCTCGTCGATCGACTCGGGATGCAACGGCCCGTCGCTCTCGAACCACGCCTTCGCCGGAGTTACATGGAACAGCGTCGAAATCACACGTGCACCTTCCTTGAAAAAAAACCGCAAAAATACTCTACAATACCGAACAGTAATGACCAATAAACCGGAACGCTTAAACGACCTGGAACAGCACCTCCTCGATACGCTCACCGGCGTCTCGAAACGCGATCTGGCGGACAGACTGGGTGTCCACATAAAAACGATTGACCGCTACATCCGGGAGCTCTCGGAGTTCGAGCCGATCATCGAGGAGTCGGACGGAACCTACCGGATCGACCGCGGGCGCTACTCGGCTCCGATGCTCGTCACGGTGCACGACGCGATCGGGATGTTCATAGCACTCCGGCACCTTTCCAACCAGAGGGGACCTCTCAAACCTCACGCGGCGGGCGCGATCCGGACCGTTTCGGAGGCGGTTCGTCGCGCCTCCGTCGAGATCGCCGATAACTTCCGCGAGCAATCCCGCGACCTCGTTCACAGCGGAGCCGCTCGCCATGACGATCGTTTTGTTCGCGTCCTCGAAGCGGTAACCCTCGCATGGGTTAATCGGCGGCAGGTATCGCTGATTCATTTTGACGAGGAGAGCGGTGCTCACGAAGAGTTTCTGGGCGGGGTGGAGTCCGTCTTTCCCTGCGCAATTCAGGGCGACATCTGCGTTGTCCTGGCGACACCGTCCGGTGACGTCTGGCATTCGGTCTGGATCGATCAGATCCGTGACGCCGAGGTTCTGGACGAACCCTTCCAGGCAGAGCGGCCGTTCTCGTGGAGTGCCTTCCTCGCCGCAGCGCAGTCCGGCGAAGCGATCCCGGGCAACGCCACGCCGGTGGAGCTGCGTTTTTCTCCCGAAGTGGCACCGTTGATCGAAAACACGCTCTGGCATCCGTCACAGATCATCGAGGAACTCGGCCAGGGCTGGCTCTCCTGGAAAGGCATCATTTCCCGCCCGGAACGCGTGCTCTTTCCCTGGATTCGACGGTGGGGCAACGATGTGGAAATCGTGCGGCCCGAGGAGATGCGGGAGTCCTTCGCGGACGACCTGCGTCGCGTTCTGGACAAGTACGAAGAACTCGACACGGTAGAAACGATATAGGGCGTTACTGGTCTCCAAAGAGCATCCGGAACCCCAAGGTCGGTGAATAGGAGAGGAACTGTTCGCCAAGGCCGCCGTCTCCAACGCTGGTGATGACTTGGTACCCGGCGTAGAAGGTCGGGTGAAAGAACATAAGCGGTACGCTGAGTTCCAGGTTACCCTCCACCAGGACCGCGAACACGCCGCCCCGCGCCTCCGACTCGAGCGTCCGCGAATCGCGAATTCCTCCGACACCAACGTAAAGAAGTCCCAACAGGTTCACCGGCCGGTCCACGATCCGATGACCGGTGATAAACCCGCCGAATCCTCCCGAAACTCCGCCGCCGTCTTCGTCCGACGCGCTGTATCCGACGCCGAATCCTCCGGCCACCGTACCGTCGCGACTAATGCCGTAGCCCATGCCTCCCACGTAATCGAGTTCGTCACGGGTCGTGGAGAAGATGGGACTGTCCTCCGACTCCCAGGGATATGCATTGTGCTGGCCGCCCCAGAAGGCGCCCCCTACCCCGTCCGCAAAGAGCGTCGCCACGGGAAAGAGTACTATCACAGCGGCAATTCGTATCGCTTTCATGGTTCCTCCGATACTTGTTCAACACCGCTGCGACCCGTTTGTGTCCCCGCTTCTGCTCATCCCGGCGGCGATGCCGGCGAGGCGTACCGGGAGAGCGTGTTCGAACTGGAAGGACGGGAAACGTAAGCCGCGAGGTGTGTTTCGCCTTCCGGAAATAGCGGGCGATCGGCTCCGGCGAAGGAGAGACGGAGGATCGCTCGGACCGGGCCGATCACCGGCGTACGGGTATGTCGCTCGCCGAAGTACGGCACGAGCGGTTTATGCGTTATACGTACCGCTTACCGCGTTACCGCCGCTTCCTATCCAGTCGAAGTGATGGAACTCGCCCCGGGGACGGTCCACCCGCTCAAAGGTGTGCGCTCCGAAGTAGTCTCGTTGTGCCTGGATCATGTTCGCCGGGAGTCGTTCGCTGCGGTACCCGTCGAAGAAGGCCAGCGCCGCCGCGTGGGCGGGAACGGGGATGCCCAGCCGGATCGCCTCGGAAACGACGCGTCGCCACGCCCCCTGGGCTCTCTGAACCAATGACCCGAAGTAGTCGTCGAGCAGGAGATTGTCCAGTGCCGGGTCGCGATCAAAAGCGGCCTTGATGTCGCTTAGGAAGACGCTCCGGATGATGCACCCCTCCCTCCAGAGGAGCGCCACGTTGCCGTAGTTGACGCCCCAGTCGTGTTCCTCGCTTGCCTGGCGAATGAGCATGAACCCCTGTGCGTAGGAGACGATCTTGGACGCCAGGAGCGCCAGTCGCATCTCCTCCAGGAATGCGTCTGCATCGCCGTCGAAGCGCGCCTCCGGTCCCGGGATGCGGGCGGCGGCAGCGGCGCGATTCTCCTTGAGCGCGCTCAGAGCGCGGGCAAAGACCGCTTCCACGATCAGGGTGACGGGGATTCCCGCGTCCAGCGCGCTGATACCGGTCCACTTGCCCGTACCTTTCTGCCCGGCCGCGTCCAGGATCGAATCCACCACGTACGAGCCGTCGTCGTAGCGCGTGGTGAGAATGTCCGCGGTGATCTCGATGAGATAGCTGTCGAGTTCCGTGTCGTTCCAGGCGGAGAAGACGGCGGCCATCCGCTCGTTGTCCATTCCGAGCGCCCCTTTCATCAGGTGATACGACTCGCTGATGAGCTGCATGTCGCCGTACTCGATACCGTTGTGGACCATCTTGACGTAGTGGCCGGCGCCGCTCGCCCCGACCCAGTCGGCACACGCCTCGCCGTCCGGCGTTTTGGCGGCGATCGCCTGGAAGATCGGCTTGATGAGCGGCCAGGCGCGTTCGTTCCCGCCGGGCATGATGGACGGCCCGTTGCGGGCGCCCTCCTCGCCGCCGGATACGCCGCTCCCCACGAAGAGGATCCCTTTTTCCTCGAGCGCCCGGGTTCTGCGGGCGCTGTCGGGATAGTGGGAGTTTCCGCCGTCGATGATGACGTCGCCCCGTTCCAGGAGGGGGATTAGGGACTCGATGTACTGGTCCACCACTGATCCCGCCTTGACCATCAGCATCACCCGTCGCGGCCGGTCCAGCGCCTGCACCAGTTCTTCCAGCGAGAAGGCGGGAATGATCGTGTCACGATCCGCTGCGGCTCCTTCCATAAAGGCGCGCGTCTTCTCTGCTGTCCGGTTGTAGACCGCAACGGCGTAGCCCTTGTCGTTTATGTTCAGGACGAGGTTCTGCCCCATCACGGCCAAACCGATAAGCCCGATGTCAGCTTTCATTCTTCCCTCCCGCGTTGCTTTTGAATAGTTTCGTTTTTCGATAGCGAACCCAAATGATCGGCAGTATAGGTGCGCCTTCTACAGGGGTCAACCAATGTTCATCGACCGGTAACACATTTTTGACTGTCCCGTGTTCCATTCTGTGGTTATTTTAACCAACGGAACACTACGGATAAAAGAGAAGAGAATGAAACGAACAAGACAAATCGCCATATACCTCGTCGCGGCGGCTGTGCTGCTTGCGGGCTGCGCCGGGGGTGGTGACGAAGCGGCCTCGGGTGATGATCTCGCGGCGCTCACGATACCGGTACGAACGATAGCTCTGGAGACGGCCGATTTCGTCGTCTTTGGTGAATACTACGGCGAGGTGCGCGGGATTTCCGAGGCGGATCTGGTGTCGATTTCCGGCGGAACCGTCGACGAACTCCTCTACTCGGAGGGCGACACCGTTTCCACCGGTGATTCGCTCGGTCGTGTGGACGGCGAGCGGGCCGCAACCATGTATGAAACGTCGCTCCTCAACGAACGTCTGGCGCTCCAGAACTACGAGCGGGAACAGCGCTTTCTCAACGAGGGCAACTCCTTCCAGGTGAAGGTGGACGACGCGCACCTGCGATGGCTGCAGGCGAAGTCGGCGTTGCTCGACGCTCAGAAGGTTCGCGACAGTGCGCTGATCATTTCGCCCATCGACGGAACCGTGGTTGCCCGTCACGTGGAACTGCACCAGGAGATCGCCCCCGGGATGCCGACGTACAGCGTTGCCGATCTCACACAAATGCGGATCACCGTGGGCATTCCCGAAGCGGATATCGCCGGCGTCCGCGAGCTCGACCGCGCCTACGTAACCGTTGGGGCGTTCCCCAGCCGCGTCTGGGAAGGGTCGCCGGAGAGCTTCGCACGCAAACGTTCGGACAACACCCTCACCTTCGACGTTGACATCGTGATCGATAACCCGGACCAGTTGCTGCTTTCCGGCCAGACGGCCCAGGTGCGGCTTGCCCTCAGGGAGTACGCCGACCAGATCGTCGTTCCCTCCTCGACGGTGGCTACCCGCGGAAACCGACCCTACGTACTTGTTGTCGAGAGCGACCGTGTGTACGAACGGACCGTGACGATCGTGGCCGCCGACGAACGCAGTTCCGCCATTCGGGGCGACATAAAACCGGGTGACCTGATCGTAACGGAAGGCATGAACCGCCTCACCGACGGCGATCTCGTCGAGGTAGTCGGAGCGGGCGCAACCGCCCAGGGAATGGATGCGATATGATACGTCTCTTCATCCAGAAACACACGGCGGTTTTCAGCTTCGCCGCGCTGATCGTCATCATGGGTCTCGTGGCGTACGTCCAGCTTCCGCGCGAATCGACGCCGGAGATCAAGCAACCGTACATCTTCATCACCACGAGCTATTTCGGGGTCTCCGCCGCCGATATCGAGAGCCTGGTAACCAAGGAAATCGAGGCTGAACTGGACGGCATGGACGGCCTGGCCGAACTGACCAGCGAAAGCCGTCAGAACCTCTCCTTTATCTTTGCCGAGTTTACCTCGGATGTGACGGTGGAAACGGCGCTGCAGCGCGTGAAAGACCGCGTGGATCTCGCCCGAAACCGTCTTCCCGACGACGCTGACGATCCCTACGTGCGCGAGTTCAACGTCTCCGACTGGCCCTTTTTCGTCGTCGTTCTCTCGCACCCCGACGGTGTCCAGATGATTGACGACGCGTCGGTTCGCGTCCAGGAGGAGATCGAACGTATCTCCGGCGTCCTCGAAGTTGAGAACGCCGGACGGCCCGGCAAGGAACTCGCCATCGAACTCAATCCGGGCCTGATGGAGACGTACGGGTTTTCCATCAACGACGTGATCGGCGCCGTTCAGCAGGAACACATATCGATCCCCGGCGGTATCCTTCAGAATCCGGAGAAGAACTACACGCTGGCTGTAACTGGAGAGATTACGGACCCCAACGCGTTTGAGGATATCTTTGTCTCCGCGAACGGCGTCAACGTGCGCTTGGGAGAACTGGGCTCCGTGGCCTTCCAGGAGACCGACACCGAGAGTTATTCGAGGTTAAACGGAACTCCGGCCATCACACTCTCAGTCAAGAAGCGCCTGGGTGCCAACGTCCTCGATCTTGTCGATGCGATTGGCGCGACCATCGATAGTATGGAATCGCAGCTCCCCGCCGGTACCGAGGTCTTCATCTCCTACGACGAATCGCGGTACATCCGCGACATGCTCGCCGACCTCGAAAACAACATGGCCACCGGTTTTGTGCTCGTCCTCCTGGTAACGATCTTCTTTCTCGGCTTTCGCAACTCGCTCTTTGTATCGTTGGCCATTCCGCTCTCGATGTTGATGTCGTTCTTTATCCTCCAGATCATGGGTGTGACGCTCAACATGATCGTTCTCTTCAGCCTGATTCTCGCTCTGGGGATGCTCGTAGACAACGGCATCGTTATCGTGGAGAACATCTTCCGTCACGGCGCCATGGGCAAAAATCGAACGGAAGCGGCTGTGGACGGTTCCCGTGAGGTGGCCGGCCCCATAATCGCCAGCACGATCACCACGTTGCTCGCCTTTTTCCCGATCATCTTTATGCCCGGCATCATGGGCGACTTTATGTCCTACCTGCCCATCACGGTCATCGTCGTGCTTGCGTCGTCGCTCTTCGTCGCCCTCGTGATCAACCCCGTCTTCTGCGCGCGATTCTTGAAGATCACGCCCGAACAGCGGCGCAAGATGGAAACGGGCGGCGGCAAGTTCGCGCGGATCCAGGGCTGGTACTCTCGCATCCTGAAGGTTGCCACGCGCCACGCGGGCAAAACGGTGGCGGTGGTCTTCCTGGTGTCGACGGTGGGGATCGTGCTCTGGGGAATGTACGGCCAGGACGCGATCTTCTTTCCCTATCTCGATCCCGAGCGCGTCCGCGTCCGTGTGGAGGCTCCCCAGGGAACGCCCCTGGACCGAACCGACGCGATCGTGAATCAGGTGGAAGAGATCGTCGACGCGGTCCCCGCATCTACCGAGAGCTACGAGGGCATTGCCGGCAGTGACGGCGGCACCGTGGCGAGCCACCGCGGGTCGGTGAATATCACCTTTGTGCCCTTCAACGAGCGGGACGTGCCCGGCGCGGAGGCGGCTCGTCGCATTACCGAGCGCGTACGCGCCGTTACCGCCGCTGTGGTGAAGGTGGATGAGTCGGACAGTGGACCGCCCACCGGCGACGACGTCTCCTACGAGGTGCGCGGGAACGACTACGCCGTTCTCGGTGAGATAAGCGATCGTGTGCTCGCGGTGGTAGAACGGTACCCCGATGCGTTCAAGGATATCGACACCGATTTCGAAGCGAGTCGCCCGGAGTACCAGGTCGTGATCGATCGCGGTCGCGCCGCCTATCACGGGCTCAGCACGATGCAGATCGCCAATACCGTTCGAACGGCGATCACCGGCGCCACCATCGGCGGCTTCCGGCAGAACGAAGAGGAGTACGACATCGTCGTTCGGTACGAGGAGGACGCCCGCGATTCACTCCAGAGGCTCAGGAGCATCCAGATAGTGAACCACGACGGCGATCGGATTCCGCTCAGCGCCGTTGCCGATGTCACACCGAACACGACCGTGAGCGTCATCAAGCGCCGGAACCTCAACCGCGCCGTGAACGTCTGGGCAAATTTCAACCCGGGCTTCGAAAACCGGGCGGAGGTCATGGGTGAGATCGAATCGGAGGTGACCGCGATCAAGGCGGCACTGCCCTTGGGGTACTCTATCGGCGCCGGCGCAGGGTTCGACATGCGCGCCGATTCGCAGACGTTCCTCTTGCAGGCGTTTGTGGTGGCGATCTTCCTGATTTTTATCGTCCTGATCACGCAGTTCAACTCGCTCCTGGACCCCTTTATCATCATCTTCGCGGTCTTTCTCTCGATCGGCGGTGTGTTCTGGGGTTTTTTCCTGGGCCGGCAGAACTTCGTGATCATCATGTCCGGCATCGGAACGATCGCCCTGGCCGGGGTGGCGGTGAATAACTGTATCGTCCTGGTGGACTACACGCACAAACTCCTCAAAGAGGGGAAACCGTGGCTGGATGCGATCATCGAGGCCGGCCGGACGCGCCTGCGCCCGGTCCTCCTCACGGCGTTGACTACGGTCCTCGCCCTTGTACCGATGGCGATCGGGGTGAGCTTCGACATCCACACGTTCCGTTTGCAGATCGGATCGGAGTCGTCGGTCTACTGGCAGTCCTTTGCCTGGACCATGCTCTACGGGTTGACCTTCGCCACCGTCTCGACGCTCGTGGTGGTGCCCAGTCTGCTCTCGATCAAGTATCGGGTGTTGCAGCGGCGCCGCGGCACCGCCGCCATCCACTAACCGATCGTCGTGAATCCCGGCTCGTTGCCGGGTTTCCACTTGATGTTGCACCCCCGGGACGGATGCTGATCCGCCGGGGCGTCGTTGCCCCCGGCAAGGGCGTCTACCGCGGCGCTCATGCTCTCGCCCGTTACCGGTTCGTCGTTCCCCGGTGTCGCACTGTCGAACTCACCGCGATAGTAGAGCTTCCGGTCTGCGCCGTAGAGGAAGAAATCGGGCGTGCAGACCGCGCCGTAGCTCTTGGCCACCGACTGATCCTCGTCGTAGAGGTACGGGAAGACGAATCCCTTGTCCTCGGCGAGAGCGGCCATCTTTTCCGGCGTGTCTTCCGGCTGGGCGGACGTGTCGTTTGAGCTGATAGCCACGACCTCGACTCCCTTTTGGCGGTAGATCGGAGCCAATTCCGCGAAACGATCGATGATGTGTTTCACGTAGGGACAGTGGTTGCAGATAAAGGCGACCAGGACGGGTTTCCCGGCGAAGTCGGTCAGCGAAACCGAGCCGCCGCGAACATCGGGAAGGGTAAAATCGGGCGCCGGCGTTCCAAGCGCCACCATCGTTGAAGGTGTAAGTGCCATGGCTTCAAGGTAGCCTTCCCGGGTGGCGCTCGGCAATCGTCGGCGACTCTACCAGTTCTGATTTCGGAGATCACATACCCTTGCACGTCTCGAAGAACAAAACGCTTGGCTTCGCTGCGCTGCAGAGACGCGTTTTGTTCTTCCTTCCGGGGCGGCTGGTGCCATGTACGTCAATCGGCTATGTGATCTCCGAAATCAGAACTGCGGCGACCCTACGGTTCGTTTAGCTGCCAGTCGTACTCGTAGCGAATGCGTGGACGATCGCCCGCGGCGCGGAGATCGCGGGCCACGGTGTCCGGAGCGAACTCGCTCCAGTACGCGATGAGGTCGGCCTCGGTACGGGCAAAATCCTCGCGGTACCAGTCGAAAATGGAACTCGCCGTGACGCGGCCGCCCCGCACGGTGACCCCCCGCTCGTGACCGAGGTAGGCGCGTTCAGACTCGTACAAGGCCGCCTCGGTGTTGTCGGCGGTGAGCGCCCGCGGCCAGAGGTTTGGGCATCCGATGCTCGCGCAATTGACGATGAAGTGAATGCGCCGGTCGTTCCAGATGGGGCGCAGAATCCGGTGCTCGATATCGTTGAGGGTCACCGTCTCTCCCTCGACCGTAAAGACGGGATCGTCCCAGGGTCCCGTGGCAAAGAGCCCGCCGGCGCGGATCTCCCGGATCGATTCAACGGGGTACGCTTCCAGCACCAGTTCGACGGTCACCGCGTTGTACACGTTGACCCAGTAGGCGAACTGTTCCGCTCGGCTGAGCGACAGCACGGCCACGCGTTCCATCTCCGCTATGTACCGTTGCAACGCTCGCCGGTCTCCCGGTGCTACCGATGCGTAGCGAACACGGTTCACGGCGCTTGGGTGATCGGCGATTACGTAGGTTCGGAGAAAGGTGTCCCACTGTGTGTGGTCCACCTGTACGGTGCTCGCCGGGTCGTGATCGCTCCAGAAATCCCACAGGTCGGATTTCGGCGCCGCCGGTATCCGCGCCGGGGTGAGAAGAAGGAGCCCTATCAGGGCTGCAAGGGCGGCGCCGGGCAGCCGGCGCCGCTCCATCGTTTTTTCTGTCACAGGTTTCGCATCCCCCATATGACGCGTTGAATCGCGCCGATGAGCGACAGGCCGCTCATGATCAGTGCCAGAAGTACAAACCGATTGGGAAACAACAGGAA